>JAAAOM010000079.1 GCA_009908855.1 Bacteroidota bacterium | reverse complement strand
ATGAATTTCCTGAGATATTGTAAGCCATTACACGGTATGAATAATCCTGTGAAGCTGCCAGACCGGTATCGCTATAACTGGTCATATCCGCATCCAGCGTATCTATTGTACTGAATGAATTATCCCCTTCCTTTCGCTGAATGATAAATCCATCCTCATTCTCTGAATTATCCTTCCACTTCATTTCAACATGGTTTGAAGAAACAGAGTCAGCACTAAGTTGTTCAGGAGCAACCGGTAAAGCTTCAGGTGTTTGAATTTCTTCTAATTCAGACCAGGGCGAATTTCCGGACTGGTTAAATGCACGTATCCTGTATGTATAGGTTCCTGTAGCAATCAATCCGGATGTATCCGTATAGCTGGTTATATTGGCAGGCACTGTATCAATGGTATCATAATAAGGCCTTACACCAATGGTGCGCTGAATAATAAACCCATCTTCATTATCGGAATTATCGTTCCAGCTTAATTCAATACTATTTGCAGTTACTGCCGTAGCCGTTAATCCATCAGGTGTTTCTGGTATAGGATTGCCGGTGGCACTGATGTTTATATTATCAAACTCGGCAGTACAGTAAACACCATTTTCATGGCTGGTTAATGCCAACCCGACATGCAATGAATCTTCCATTGATATTTCTACACTACCAACCTCATTCCATGTTTGGCCGTCAGGTGAGTTAAACCCGGTATATATATTGCCATTTTTCACAAGCCTTAACCAATAGGGCGCTGTTATACCATCTTCCGGTGTAGTATCATCGCTATTAGAGTTTGTACCTAGTCTGCGTTGGAAGGAAGTGCCATGTTCAGGTGTAAGACTCATGAAAGCATGCTTAGAATTGGCATTTAAAGTTTCCCTGATCATAACTCCTGCCTTTGCCCATTCATTGGTGTTCTCAAGAGATAACACCCGGGCATAAATTTCAATATAATTATTTTTCTTTTTCAGGTACACAAAACGAAATTCATCATTACCTGACCAAATATCGCTGCCTTCGGCTACAATAGTCATTACGCCTTCATTTTGTGAGCTGGATCCACCGCTTGAATTAATATCTATGGCATTCCATCCGGTAATCGGCATATCTGTTTCTGCTGTAATTTCATTGGAATAAGAAGAGTATCCGGCAAGGTTCCATGCTCTCACTCTGTACGTATAAGATGTAGATGGTAATAGCCCATAATCCCGATAACTTGTGTCATTTCTTCCCAGGGAACCTACCACACTGTAGGTTACACTGTCGGTATATCTTCGTTCAACGAACACGCTATCTTCAGTATCAGAATTGTCGTTCCAACTAGTGAGTATAAAATTACTGGAAGTCTCGGAAATTACCAGATTATCCGGATTTTCAGGTGGATTATCCGGCATTGGTGTAGTTGTACTATCCAAATTAGAATATCCTGAAAATCCAGCCCTGTTGAATGTTTTCACCCGGTAGGTGTATTTAGTAAGTGGTTCTAAGCCGGTGTCACTGTATCTGGTGGTATCATACACTGTTTCTATTTTAGTGAATTCGCCATCTTCTATTTTACGTTCAATAATAATACCGGGGTTTCCGGTTACGTTGTTTGTCCATTGCAGATCAACCTGGTATAAACCTGCCGAATCAGCTACCAGATCACTTGGCGCCGGTGGCAAAACAACCGTTGTATCAAAACCACTGTACAGGGTAATTGCCTTCGTACCCATACCGGGTCTGTATTCCATTGTTTCTCCACCAACCGTCTCAATCGCATTTAATGACCTATTATGGCAACAATCATATGAATAGTTATAATAAGTTGCAGATATGGAAGATTCATTGGTCTTAAAATAGGGGATTGTATCGTTAGGAAAGTGATCTCGATAAAACCCCCCGAGAATTTCGGTTTTCCCGGCCTCGGTAGTTAACACGTGCGTGGCAATCGACTCGGTTTTATGGCCCAATACCCACAGGTTACCGCCCCTGTTGATATTATATATCCTACTTAAATCGGCGCTTTCATAAGGGTTGTTTTCCTGGTTCAAATGACGGACCCATGTATTCTGAGGATTGTCGAGGAAAATATTTACAAAACAATCTTCAATAAATAATTTACCGCCTTCTGCCATGGAAGTATTTCTTACATTAACAGTTCGCGTCGATTTTAAAAACACCTGCTGGTCGGTATCAATAAGGATAGATGGGGTCTGCGGCCAATTAGATAAACGTAAAAAATCTACCGTAACCGGCACCGTGTTTTGGAAGACTATCATGGGCATTTCGCCGTTATCAAAATCGGATGGATCCCCTTTAATAGCGGTATTGAAACCAAGAATTCGTTTCACACTACCCCGGATGTAAATGGGGCTTGAGATAGTATAATCTCCGGTAAAGGATAAATAAATAGTCTCGGCCCCGCTGTCAATGGCATCCTGGATGTTCTCGGTATCGTCACCGGCTGAAGGGTCAACGAATGCCCAGTTGGCCGGGTCTTCCGTAAACTCAACCGGGTCTTCAACCGGCAGTTTCAAGTGCTCGTCGGGTGAGGGCCAGGCTTCTCCAATATTTCCACCCGATAACTTCTCGTCGATGGTATTTCCTGCTATTACTGCACCATTGTCTTCAAGGACCGACTGAAAACCATCGGAAGTAATATTTCGCAGATACATGCTTTTGGTATTCTCAATTGCACTATAACTACCAGAGCCCCCTGTAAAGGTAGCATCAATTAACACAAGCTGCGACAAAGTATTTGTGTTAGTTACCCCTTTTTCACAATCAATTACCTCCAGATTGCGAATAGACATGGGAAAGTTACAATTGAGTGCAAGGTCGCAGTTTTCTACTGTTATGTGCTCAAGAGTTGCGTGCGATACGTTGCCCGGGGTCATAATGCCGGTTTCAAAATTATCGATGGTCACGTCTTTCACCAGACCAGGGCCAAATTCGGTCTCACTCAGGTCAAGACCAATGCTCGAACCTGTTTCTGAAGTTATGGTTACATTTCGCATAGCACCCATATTATGCTGCCCATAACTGACCCCAATAGCTCCCGTATTCCCAGAACCTGTGTTTACAGTAATGTCCTGGATATAGTTCGAAAAGGATGTGTTTAAATCTCTATGACACCTAAGAACAGCCTTCGGTGATGCCGGGTCCATAAATCCTTCTGCGCTATCCTTTAGTTTGATGATTGTTCCTGACTCGCTTTCTCCCTGAAAAACCAGCCACCGCTGCCAATAAATTTGGTCTGAAATGATGTACGTTCCGTCAGGTATGTATAAGAACCTAAAATTGTTTGGATGTCCTCCGTAAAAGCCCCAGTTGTCATCAATAGCCTGCTGTATTGCTTTTGTATCATCAATTGTGTCGTTCCCGTTTGCACCATAATCGGTTACATTAATTGCTTCGGCGTTTGGTGGCACTTCAATGGCCGATGCAATAAATGTATTATAGATACAAAACAATAATAAGACTGAAATTGCTTTTGCTATTTTCATGATTTGTAGTTTAGAATTTGTACAATAAATTTCATTTAAAAGGTTATATTATTTTTTTACTATCAATTGATTACCTATATAGGTTAATACCTGGTCAGGATTTTTTTGGGGAGTTACACCTGTTCCATTTTTTTCTGATACCCAGATAATATTAAACACCTGTTGTTGCCTCATACCGGGATATTCACCGATTCTATCTCCGATTGTAAGTGTTTCTTCCTGTTCATTCCAATAAATCGGAATTTCTGAGAACATTCCGTTCTCATAGTTGTAATTATCTTCTTCATCTGCATAGAGCACAAACTTTGCGTCTGATCCTGTATACACACGTAAATTAACGGGTGCATTCAGTTTGTGATTCCAATACTGGATGTATGGGCCCATGGGCACTATTGAACCTTCCTTAACAAACAGGGGCATTATATCAATGGGGGCATCAGCCTCCACTGTTTGATTACCCTTATAATATTTACCTGTCCAGAAGTCATACCAACCAGTACCTTCCGGAAGGTATACATCACGGTATTTAGGGGACAGCGGTGTTGCATTTTGAGTTGTATCACCGGGAGTTATCCATCCCAAATGGGCATGTGCCTCTCCGGTAGCTTCGTGATACTCGAACCGGATGGAATAAGTATGATTAGCTTCCAGATTTATGGTAGCATAATTTCCACCCGGTTTTCCAACAACCCAGTTATCAATTATTAATTTATTATCCAGCCATAATCGTGAACCATCATCTGTTGATAACACAAACATGTATTCCCCTGCTTCATCGGTTTTTACCTGCCCTGACCAGCGAATGGAATAATTATCATCAGGAACAGCGTTCTCAGGGCTGCTATTACCCCAATGGAAATCAATCAAGGTATCTTTTCTGATCAGAATTTTTTTGGAAAACGCTTTACCAGAGAAATATTCAGCTGTCAATCCACCTGACCTGCCTTGATTATCGATAAGATTTTCAGAAGGTATGGTAACACCTTTACCGTGAACAAGCCATTTATGGTACATAGGTTGGGTTACCGGGTTTACAAGAAACGAATTACCGAACATGAATTGGTCATCAATATTGTAAACATTCACATCATCGGGAAAGTCGAATGCAAGTCCTCTCATCATGGTATAATTATTTTTGGTAACCTGCCATGCCGTTGAATAAATATAAGGTAGTAACCGATGCCTCAGGTTGTTGAATTTCAATTGTGTATCATAAGCCCATGAGCCAGGCTCCCCGAATTGCCATATTTCACGGGGAGTATGTGTGCCGTGCACCCTAAATAGCGGACAAAAAGCGCCGTATTGATACCATCTGACAAATAATTCCTTGTATGCGGGATTATTACATCCGCCTTTAATAGGCACAAAAAAAGCGCCTATATCTGTTGTCCAATAAGGTATTCCGGTGTAAGTAAAATTCAGCCCGGCCGGTATTTGTTTTTGAAATACATCCCAATTGGCAGTTATATCACCCGACCATGTGGATGCAGCATACCGTTGTTGTCCGGCAAAAGCCGAGCGGGTTAATATATAGACTCGTTTCTGGTCTGTTTCTGCCCTTTGGGCATTATAAATGCCTTTCGAATTCATCAAGGCATAAGTATTAAGATATCGCGCACCCGACCCTAATGAATTCTCCATAACCCGTTTGGTGTTTAATTCCTTCAGGTGTCCCATTTCGGGTTCGGTAGCATCAAGCCACCAGGCATCTATACCTTTTTTAAAGAGCGAATCTCGTATTTGTTTCCAGTATATATCGCGGCATTCAGGGCTATAAGGATCGTAATAGGCCATATCTTTGTTATAGTCAGGCGCTTGCAGTATTTCAGATAAACAGCCATATTCCATCATTTCATTGAAATTCGGACTGCCCTTTTCAAACTTCGCCCATACCGAAATCATGATCTTTGCATGCTGTTCATGAACTTTTTCTATCATCCCGGACGGATCAGGATAACGCTCACGATCGAAATAGTGTGAGCCCCACGGCTGCGGCTCCCAATAATACCAGTCCTGTACGATTACATCTAACGGCACATTTCTTTCTCTGTATTCGTTTACCACACTCAGTAGTTCGTCCTGTGTATGGTAATGTTCTTTCGACTGGAAGAAACCGTAAGCCCATTTTCCGTATAAGGGTGCTTTACCGGTTAAATCACGATAGCCGGAGATTACCTGATCGGCATTATCACCGGCAATAAAATAATAATCGATACAGTCTCCTACTTCTGACCATAAGCGTACATTCAATGAATCATTGGCATATTTTGTGTATGAATAATTATCCCAAATAATACCGTACCCCTTTGTTGATAACAGCACCGGACTTATAGCAGTTTGGTTATTTTGATATAATTCCAGCTCTTTTCCTCTCAGGTTCATAAAACCATTCTGATGCTGGCCCATACCATAAAGTGCTTCATCGTGTGATACCCTGAAATGTTGTTCTATATGATTGATATCATTTACCAGTAAGGTATCCGGTTCATAATATGATTTACTTTCAGCAAGTAATACCTGATTATCCCTATCAGCGAACTGAACAGCACCTGTTTGTTTATTAATAGATAATATCAGTGAATCAGTAGTGAGAACAAGATATTTTTCATTTTCATTCAGGTTATATCCAGTCACTTTAGGGTCTGCAATCACCACCAGGCTATTTTTATTTGTTGTATCCTGCTTGGGAGGCATGGATGTGACCCGTACAATATTTGGTGCATATAATTTTAGATGTAGTTTTTTATCAGGTAATTCAGCAGTTATGCCTTCATCAGACGATGAATAATGAAAAGAGCCTGAGTTGCAACCTGTCAGAACGTTTAAAAAGAAAATAATGGAGAGGTAAATAATCGGTTTCATGGTGAAAGAATAATAATTAGTATTTCATATGAGGAGTAGAAACTGTAAAATTAAACTGGTCCAACTATTGAATAAAGAAATTTACGTTCTATTTATGTAATTTTGTTTCATCCCAATATTGGAAAATCCTGATTCAGATTTAATAAGCGTTCCTGCGCAAAATAACGGTATTGCTTTTGTTTTATATCATACTTACTTTTAAACCACTATTACTAAGTAAATGATCAATTAAAGAATTGGCCCGGAAATAGCAATATTATTCGGAATATCCTTTATGTTAGGTGCTACAATACCGTTATAAACAGCGTATAACTAATATATCGGAAATACAAAGAATAAATTAAGAAAGAAATAATTATCATGAAAACAGACTACATTTATTTAACATTAATCGGATTGCTTATTACGATTTGCCTGACTTCCTGTCAGCAAGAACAAATGGCTGCATTCTATGTTTCCCCCGATGGCAATGATAGTGCACAAGGCACCATCGATGATCCGTTGGCAACCCTGGATGGTGTCAAAGAAATGATCAGGAAATATAGAATTCACAATAGCAAAAAAACACCAGTAACCGTTTATTTCAGGGAAGGTACTTACCAAAGAAGCCGAACATTGAATCTTGATGAAAACGACTCCGGTAGTGAGAATCACCCGGTTGTATACAAGGCTTATAAAAACGAAGAAGCCATAATAAGCGGTGGAAAAACAATTTCTGCTGATTTCGTTCAAAAAGTCACCGATACCAAAATACTTAATCGCATTGTGCCAGAAGCGCGTCCAAATATCCGGGTGTTGAATTTGAAAGAATCAGGAATAAATGACTATGGCCAAATGGTACCGCGTGGTTTTGCCCGACCCTATCGTCCCATGCACCTGGAATTCTTTATCAATAACCAGGCATTTCAACTGGCCCGCTGGCCCAATAATGGCAAGCAACCCATTGGCAAAATCGTGGATCAGGGCACCATGGCCCGGGAAGACTCACTACCTGGAAAGGGAGGGGCATTTCGTTACCTCACCAACCGGCCTGGCAGGTGGAAACAGGCTGAAAATGTATGGTTGGCCGGCCTTTTTAAATATGGCTGGGCTGATGACAGGATCAGGGTCGAGGAAATTAACCATCACGAAAAAACCTTTTCCATGGACCATGCCACCATGTATGGTTTTAATACCACGGAGAAGTTTCATTACCTGGGCTGGTTTGCCTTTAACCTGCTCGAAGAGATTGACACCATCGGGGAATATTACCTGGACAGGAAAACTGGTGACCTATATTTTTATTACCCTGATAATTTTTCCGGTGATGAAAAAATACAGGTGTCGATGCTCGAAACACCCATGGTTTCGATAAAAGGCGCTTCGAACATGACCTTTGACGGACTGATCTTCGAAAATACCCGGGGCATGGGGGTGTATATGGAAAGAACAGAAAACATCCTGTTTGAAAACTGCACCTTCAGGAACCTCGGGTTACTAGCAGCCAGCCTGGGAAAAGGAATAAGGCCTTTTGAACAAATGCGGCACGATAAAATCGGCGTACCCGCGCCCGATACCGTGGGGAGCCTGTATCAACACCTTTATGCCGATCCGGTTTTTAACAGGATGGCAGGCAAAAATAACGGGTTTCGTTCGTGTGAGATTTATCAAACAGGGGCAGGTGGCATTATCCTGGGTGGAGGCGATCGCTTAACATTGGAACCCGCGGGAAATTTTATTGAAAATTGCAAGATATATGACTTTAACCGGGTTTACAGGTCATACAGAGGGGCAGTAAAAATTGACGGGGTAGGAAACAGGCTAAGCCATTGCCTGATTTACAATGGTACTCATGTAGGAATCATGGTACACGGAAACGATCACATCATGGAATACAATGAATTTCACCATATTTGCATGGACGTGGATGACATGGGGGTGATCTACCTGGGCAGAGACCCGAGCGAATATGGCAATGTCGTGAGGCATAACTTCTTCCATCATATCGGGCAGCCGGATGTTAGTGTAATGGCCGTATACGCGGATGATGGGGCATGTGGCACCCAAGTTTATGGGAACATCTTTTACAAGGCCGGGACCAAAAGTGTAATGATAGGCGGTGGGCAAAATAACGACTTTTCGAACAATATTTTCATTGATGTTCCCCTTGCCTTTCATATCGATAGCAGGCTGTTGGAATGGTCAAAAAACAAAGTAGCTCGCGGAGGAATATTTGATTACCGTCTCGATCTTGTGAACCATGATGAGCCGCCATACAGTGAACGATATCCTGAACTGGCCAAATATTGGGATAACCTGCCTGAGCTGCCCCTGGATAACGATATCGTAAATAATGTTTTTATAGATGTGGAGCAGATCCACAACTTCAAAGAAATGTGGTATTATCCAATGCAGCAATTAAAAGGTAAGAAGAAGGAATTTTACAAGAAGAACAAGCCCGATTTTGAATACATCTTTGAGCAAAATTTTATTACGGATGAAGACCCGGGGTTCATTGATCCGGAAAAACTCAATTTCTCGCTTAAGCCAGAATCATCCGTGTTTGATAGTCTGCCGGATTTTAATCCCTTACCGTACAGTAAAATCGGGATTAGACAAAACATGAAAGAATAAAAAATGCAGCTAAAGTTTTTGAAAATACCCAATTAAACAAAAATATGAAAAAATAGGCATCATGCATTTTCACACACTCGATTTTTTAGTCCTTATATTGTTTGGATTAGGATTAATTGCGATAATTATTTGGGTTAGTCTTAAAAAGGAAGAATCTTCTTCAGACTATTTTCTTGCAGGACGCAATGCCACCTGGATCGCGATAGGAGCATCAATTTTTGCTTCCAACATAGGTTCAGAACATATTGTCGGGCTGGCAGGTTCAGGGGCTTCAACTGGTATGGCTATGGCCCATTGGGAGTTTACTGGTTGGATAATCTTAATCCTGGCATGGGTGTTTGTACCTTTTTATTCACACAGTAGAATATTTACTACTCCAGAATTTTTGGAAAAGAGATACAATACAGCGGCTCGGTCTTTCCTTTCCATCATATCTTTAATCAGCTATGTTTTTACCAAAGTTGCAGTAACAGTGTATGCTGGAGGCGTGGTTATAAAGGAGGTGACCGGAATACAATCAATGTTTGGTATTGACTTTTTTTGGATAGGTGCCATCGGGCTTGTAGTAATTACAGCAATATATACTGTTATAGGCGGAATGCGATCAGTTTTATACACTTCTGTACTGCAAACCCCTATTCTACTTGTTGGTTCAATTGCAATTCTGATTATAGGATTAAATAAACTCGGGGGATGGAACGAGATGATGAGCATTTGCCGATTAAATGTTAGCGAGCATGGAGACCCTATGACAAGTTTGATGCGTTCCTCCAAAGATCCGGATTTCCCCTGGCTGGGAACAATTTTGGGATCTATGATTATAGGCTTCTGGTACTGGTGTACCGACCAATATATTGTTCAACGCGTTCTATCAGGAAAAAACATAACACAATCCAGAAGAGGTGCAATATTTGGTTCATACCTTAAACTAACTCCCGTATTTATCTTTCTTATTCCCGGAATGATTGCTTACGCGCTAGATCAAAAAGGATTGCTATTCCTCGCTTCGTCCGACGCGGCATTTCCAGCCTTGGTTTCACAACTATTGCCAATGGGGTTAAAAGGATTAGTAGTAGCCGGTCTCCTTGCAGCATTAATGAGTTCCCTGGCTTCCCTCTTCAACTCCTCGGCTATGTTATTTACAGTTGATTTCTATCAAAAATTTAAACCCCATGCTAAGCAAAAAGAGCTGATTCTCGTGGGCCGGATTGCCACAACAATTATTGTTATATTGGGTGTATTATGGATTCCTATACTGCAAGGAATAGGGAATGTATTATATGTATACTTACAACAGGTACAAAGTCTGTTTGCTCCAGGTATTGCAACTGTATTCTTTCTTGGTATCTTCTCGAAACGGATAACTGCTCAGGGTGGTTTGTGGGGAATGGTAAGTGGTTTTTCTGTAGGTATGATTCGTATGTTATTCCTTATTTTCCAAAAGCATATGAATCCTGATTCAATCCTATATACTGTTTTTGTAGAATTAAACTGGCTATATTTTATGCTTTATCTTGTTGCCTTCAGTGTTTTTGTAACAATTTTAGTGAGCTTATTAACGAAAAAACCGGATCAAGAAAAAATCAAAGGGTTAACTTATTCTACCATTTCTGAAGAACAGAAAAAAACTACCAAGGCAAGCTGGAATAAATGGGACGTAATACATAGTGTTGTAATTGTATTAATACTGATTGCTATATATATATATTTCTGGTAATCGGTAAAACTAATGAAAATTGAAACATTTCAAAACCATATCAGAATATTGTAAAGCCATCGGGATTTCACCTCCACGACACCCCCATTTTGATATTCGAAGTTTCGAAGAAAACATGGGGGAGGCCGTTTCCGGTATGCCACCTTTCAGGCATAACTTCTTCCATCATATCGGTCAGCCGGATGTAAGTGTAATGGCAGTTTACGTGGAAGATGGGGCATGCGGCACCGAGATGTATGGAAACATCTTTTACAAGGCCGGGATTAAAAGTGTAATGAAGAAATGTGGTATTATCCAATGCAGGAATTAGAACTGATTTAAACTAAATACAAACAAACTGAAAAAATGAAAACTAACTTAATTCTATTGCTGACAGTTTTATCAATCAGCGTTTATGCTGAAAGTTATGTCATTCATTCACCGGATAATAATATTCGTGTTGAAATTCATGTGGAAGAGAAGATCACTTACAGTGTTGCTTATAAAAACCTATCATTTATAAAACCTTCACCATTGTCATTTGATTTTGCTTTTTCACCCCGCCTTGGTGAATATATGAAAGTTATTCAGTCAGACATGAATACAATTGATGAAACATGGGAACCGATTCTTAAAACACATAAACAGGTACGCAACCATTTCAATCAACTAACCTTAGAAATGGAAGAGCAAAGGTTTCCGGGACGTAAACTGAATGTGGAATTTAGGGTTTTTGATGATGGTATGGCATTTCGCTATTTACTGCCGGGATTAAATAGTAAACCTGAACTAGAACTTACATCAGAGAATTCTACTTTCCATTTCACAAATGATTATAATGCATGGATGGTAGATTACAAAACCTATAACAGTCATCAGGAATCAGAATTTTTCCTTAAACCACTGAATGCCATTCAGCATGCTCAATTAACAGGACTCCCTTTAGTCGTGGAAGCAGGTGATAGTTTGTATATTGGTATTACAGAAGCAAACCTGTATGATTGGTCGGGTATGTATCTAAAAGTTGATAAGCAATTTCCCGATCAATCCATTCGTTTAGTCTCTGACCTTGCCCCATTACAGGGAGACCCCGAAGAGCAAATACGGGTAAATATTAAAACCCCGCATCAATCACCCTGGCGGGTGATAATGGTAGGTGAGACACCGGGAGACCTAATAGAATCGAATATTATCCTAAACCTGAATGAACCATGCAAAATCCCGGACCCTGAGTGGATAAAACCCGACCTTTGTGTGTGGGATCATTGGTGGAGTGGTGATGTAAAAATGAATACCGAGACTCTGAAACAATATATTGACCTGGCCTCGGATATGGGTATCCCCTATCAGTTAATTGACTGGCATTGGTATGGAGATCCTTTTAAAGAAAATTATGAACCTTCAGATAATGCTGATATTACAACGGTAAATCCCGATGTTGACCTGCCCGAAGTGCTGGAATATGCACGTAAAAAAGATGTAAAGTGTTGGTTATGGCTTAACTGGAAACATGCGGATAACCAAATGGAAGAAGCTTTCGCATTGTACGAAAAATGGGGTATTGCCGGTGTAAAAATCGATTTTATGGCCGCGGATCATCAGGAAATGGTAAACTGGTATCATAAGGTTGTTGAAACAGCTGCCCGACACCAATTACTGCTTAATTTCCATGGCTCCTACAAGCCTACAGGTATTCGACGTACCTATCCAAATCTTGTTACGCGGGAAGGTGTGCTGGGCAATGAATATAATGGCTGGGCCACACGCATTACACCTGATCATAATGTAACAATCCCGTTTACCAGAATGATCACTGGTCCAATGGATTATACCCCTGGAGGATTTCTAAATCGTTCACACGGACAGTTTCGTGCAGGGCATCCTACCCAGGTAATGGGCACACGTTGCCATGAACTGGCCAAATTTGTAATCTATGAAAGCCCGGTGATCACTTTATGTGATCATCCTGACCACTATAAAAACCAACCAGGCACCGAATTCATAGAATTGATTCCTACAATATGGGATGACTCACGAGTTTTGAAAGGTGAAATCGGTAAATATATTATTATGGCCAGAAAAAATAACGACCAATGGTTTGTTGGCGGAATGACAAACAGTTTTGCCCGAACCGAAAGACTTCAATTTGATTATTTGGAAGATGGAAAATATGAAGTTAAACTTTGGATGGACACCAAATTATCTCATGAGGATGCCACACAGCTTAAATCAGAAACTTTCAATGTAACACCTGATTCCGATATTGATATTGAGATGGCACCTGGTGGCGGGTTTGTTGCTATTATTAAACCTATTTAATTCCTAACCGGGCTTATATAATAATAAATCGTACTATCAACCTGATCCAATAGTAGAATGGTGGTTCAAGAATACACCCAAAAGATTATGAAAATGAAGGAAATTCTATTATTAATATTTATCCTGCTAACAGTTGATGGGTATACCTGTCAACCTAATGATACCTTAATACCAACAGAAGAAATCAGAATTCGGGATCCGTTTATTGTTACCGACCATGCAACCAGTAAATATTATATGTATGCCCAAATGGGCAACCGGCTTAATCGCAGTGAAAAAGAAAAAAAGCAAAGAGGTGTTGAGGTATATATAAGCACGGACCTTAAAAACTGGACAAAACCCAAACCGGTTATGCTGCTGGACGAAAATAGTTGGGCAAGAGAAATGGTATGGGCACCTGAGGTTCATTCATATAATGGTGATTACTATCTGTTTGTTACACTTACTGCATCTGAAACACTGAAGAACCAAAAGGTACCCGAAGGTGTTGAAAACTGGCCCTCCTTCAATAAAAGAGGAACCCAGATTTTTCACTCAGCTTCATTAGAAGGGCCCTTTAAACCATTCGATAACAAACCTCATACGCCCGTGGATTGGATGGCCCTGGACGGAACCCTGTGGGAGGAAAACGGTATACCATACATGATATTTTGCCACGAATGGATTCAAATTGAGGATGGTTCTATTGATTATGTCAGGTTAACAGACGATTTATCCGGTACGATTGGTAAACCCAAAAGACTGTTTCGCGCATCCGAAGCCAATTGGGTGGCTGACAGAACAGGTAAAATTACCGATGGTTGTTTCTTATACCGTACTAAAACCGATAAATTACTAATGATTTGGTCGAGTTTAGGACCAAAAGGATACGCCATTGGCATTGTTGAATCGGAATCCGGTACATTAAAAGGGCCGTGGAAACACCAGAAAGACCTGCTTTTTGAAGAAAACGGCGGACATGGTATGATTTTTAAAACTTTTGACGGCAAGTTAATGCTGGCCTTCCATCAGCCGAATAATCCGGAAGGTGCAGAACGATTAAAGCTTTTTGAATTAAACGATTTAGGAAATACATTGAAATTGAAATAATATATACGTAACTCGCCATGTTGTACTATATAAATCATTTATCTATAAGGTATACGTATACATTTATTTGAAATATCAAATTATCCATTTTTCTGAATTTTCGCATCATTTTCTGTATAATTCACTGAATATGATTTTATTTCATAGGTTTTAGATATCCGGCAAACCCTCCTCCACTTGCCATATCGACTGTTATTTCAGTGGTTTTATCTACTGTCTGAGTAACTACCTTTATATTTTTTGGATTTTCACCTGCGTTTGGTGCATCCTTATAAAGGACTAATTGATATTGTTTGCTATCACCCAAAAAGTCAAGATCAAATGTTAATTGTCTTTCATGCCAATTGGTTATGCCACCTAAATACCATGTATCCCCATTTTTTCGGGCTTTAATTAAATATTGGTTGAAACGGGAATCGAGAACAACGGTTTTATCCCAGGTGGTTACCAGGTTTTTGTAAAAATCAGCAGCCCGGCTTTGACGATAAACATGGGGTGCATCAGCCAAAACCAGCAACGGACTATTAAATATAACCGACAAGGCCAATTGATGCGCACGTGTGCCTAATACATGAAAGCTACCTAATTTAAATTCGTCGACCGTAACATTGTTAAAGCCACCCGGCGTGTAATCCATCGGGCCGATTAAATTTCTTGAAAAAGCCAGGCTTACGTTATGAGCAGGATCAATATAATCACACATATTTACCCATTCAAGCCCCTGCACGGCCTCCTGCGTAACATAGTTGGGATAATTATAATGCAAACCTGCCGGTTTATAGGCCCCGTGAAAATTGATCAGAAGCTCATAGTTGGCAGCTGTAGCCAGGCATTTTTCATACCATTGCACCATATTCTGATCGTCACTTTCCATGAAATCAATTTTTACCCCAGCAACACCCCATTTCTGAAATGTTTCAAACGCTTCCTCCATTTGATCCCGGACATTATCCCAGCGAGCCCATATAAACAAACCAACATCTCTTTGGTCAGCATAAGCGGCCAATGCCTCAATATCAATATTTTCTTTTGGTTCGGTTAAATCGATATCCGGAGATTCTTTGTACCATTCAGCATCCACTTTTGTCCATCCCCAATCAATTACCGAATAGTCAAACTTATATTCAGCAGCAAAGTCAATGTAATACTTCAGGGTTTCCATATTCATTCCACCCACAAAATCAACGCCTTTCACCGATCGGCCAGCCATAAAATCCCAGGCGGCCACACCTGGCTTAATCCAAGATTGGTCAGTGATTTTTGATCCCGATGACAGTTTTTGCAATAATTCTGATGTCATCAAATCACCCGGGCCTTCCCCGATCATCAACACACGCCAGGGCGTTTGCAGGGGGGGGGCTGCTTTCACGGCCAGGGCGTTTTCATAGGGCATAGGCGCCAGGCGTGAAACAAATTCCGGACGGTCAGTATGGGGTTTATGCAAATACATTGCACTATAATCAGACAACTCAGTTTCAGTTATGGCTACAGTTATATTATTCGGGTAATTAACTACAAGCGGCAATCCTATCAGTTTCTTACGAAACCAGGCCGTGGGAAACTGAACACCATATACATTTTGTACCACCGTCTCAGAAAACCGTGGTTCGCCATAAATGTCGTTAAGTTTAATGGCATCAAATGGTCTTTCGTAGCTCCAGTTAAAATGTGGTATATGCTGTGCCAGACAGGAATAGTTGCCGGTGAAATTAAATTGGCTGTGTTCAGATACAATTTCTATACGCTCCCCGTTTTTATCGCCCGGGAAAACGTACCTAAAGGCCACTCCCTCGTTATAGACCCTGAATATTAGATCAAATTTCCTTTGCTGATCGTTTTTTTCCTGCAGGGATAATTTTACCCTTGTATATTGATCAGATAACTGAACATCCGGATGATATATTTTACGGATGGAGGTATCCACGGTATTTACTGAAACACCCTTTACCTGCAGATCATTGCTAAAAGTACCGCCTTGCCGGGTTGTCATGCCCAAGCCCGACCAATCAAAAAGGGTTGTGGTATCTTTTACAATGGAATATTCGACACCTTCCCCATCTATTTGCCGGAGCATGAGTTTGATGCTGTTATCGGGTGATTGGATTACATGTGAAAACCGGTCGTTTTTACAAGAATACAAGGTGCCCAACAGCAACAAAAAACTCAGGAAAGCCAATGCATTCATAGGGTATTTTTTGTCTATTTCTTTTTTCATATCTGTTGTTTTTAGATATATTAAAGTCTGGAATTTTATAAACTCATCATTAATGGGGGCTTTTAGTGTTCAGGTGGAGCTAATTCAGCCAGGAGCTGCGCGTACAACCCCATGCCCCATTGGCAAATAGACCCTTTCGTTTGGTATTGAAATGCTATACCGCCCCGGTTGGCTTCTGCCACATTGGTAAGGTATCCGTCAGGGGTAAGTCTTTTTTCAAGCCCTTGCAATGCCAACCGGGCTGAACTTTCAGCCTTTTCACCTAACCATTCCCTGCGGACACCTATGGCCATTGCTGTAGCTATTCCACTGGTGCCAGAAGTTTCAGGGGATGTTGCCGAATCATCCGCGAAAACATTCCACATCCCGTCATCTCCCTGAACGGAAATTAAATAACCGGATGCTCTTTGCAACTCTTCAATTAAATCCCGCGGCGGATTGGGCAATGCATCCAATGTTTTTGCCAGGCCCAAAAAATACCAGGTCAGGCCCCTTGACCACAATTTATAGGTTCTTTCACGGGTTTTAAAATTATACCTTAACCACATAGCACCCTGTTCGTCTACCAGGTATTTGCGGCGTAGCCTTAGTTGGCGTATAGCTTCTTCAGCAAGGTCAGGCCGGTTTAATTGCCGGGAAATTACTGCCATTGGCCATGCCACGGTATAATTTCCTTCGGCAACAATACGGTTCCCTTCCATAATAATGCCTAATGAATCAATCCTGCTGTTCCAAAAGTTTAGCACATGTTCAATTTCAGGATGGTTCGGATTGGACAGTGCCAATTGCGCAAGGCAACTGGTAAATTCAATTCCCAGGTTTTCGTATGAATGATTTATGGTATCATCACGGGGAAAAATGAGACCGAGGTGGTTTTTAAGCGCATTTTTATATTTTTTACCATCCTGAGCCTTTGTAGCGAGCCTGGCTAAACCATCAATAACGCACCCTTCCTGCCATCCATAAGCCGTAAGGCACGCCAGTGAAGCCATTCTGTTTAAAAATTCTTCATTTGGTGTTTGGTTACCAGGTACTAATAAATGTGGTAAAAAATTATCTAAATCGGCTGCTGTTTTCACGAACACCCCTACCAGGCCTCCTTTTCCCTTCAATCGAACTTTTAGGCCTTTGGCAAGAACATCAGAAATAAATTCGGCAGGTATTTTACACTGCAGCAGCTGAAATGGGGTTCCCAGCGAAAGATCAATTGAATCTATCAGCTTGTTTTCCGCAGTGAATACCATTAATTTTTGAAAAGTTACAAGATCAGAGGCAAGCGATAACCTGAATAATGCATCCTCACCTAATGCACCGGCATTGATGCCCTCCCATTTAAAATGAAGTTCACTATCAGCAGAATCGGGGTATAATATGGCAGATTCATATTTTAAATGCACTCCAACTATTTCATCTCCGGCTTGTTTCTCCAAATCTCCGATGATATTTGGTACAGCATAAGTTGCAGATGAGTTTAACTTGTTTGAAGTTTCCGGTTGTGATTTGCAACCAGTCATACAGAGCATGATAAGAGATGCTGTTAATGTCTGAATGTTAATTACTTTCATTTTATTGCATAGTATTTTCATAATATTCCAGTGGCTGGAAGTTGGAATTAGTGGCAAATAAAAAACATTATTAGTTTATGGATTAAAATATATTCTACAACATAATTATTTAAAATTTCGGCGTTTATTAATGCTAAAATGTAACATTTCATAGATTTTTTTACATAAATGATTTTATGTTATTTTTATGTTATTTTTCTATTCTTACAAAATTATATCCTGGCTCATCCTTTTTTTCACCACCATTATTCTCTTTTATTGTTACAGATAAAATATATTTACCTTTTGGAACAACAACTTTGTCAAATATCATATCATTAAAGTCCTTTATGCATGCTTCTTTTATTATGTTTTCATTTAATTTAACAGATAATGTAGCCTCGCCTTTGCTTATATCTTCGCTCAACCCTCCAACTGTAATTTTGTACGACCCTTTGGTTATAAAAATTACAGGCCAGCCTCCCGGAGGTTTATGGATATTATTTAATGTAAAAATATCTTGATGGGGTGTGCCAATGATTACTGGTGCTGTAACAAAACCTGTTTTGCTTGTTACATCCGCGAACCAATCTTTGTACTTTGATCTTAGGGTTTTTACTATATCGGGATTTGTTTCTGCAATATTATTCTCTTCATAAGGGTCTATATTTATTTGAAATAGTTCTTTGCCATTGACCAATTTATACTTTTGCCCGCGAATAAAAGAATTTTGCCATATTTGTGATTGATCAAAATATATGTTGCGATGGAATTGTCCCATGATATAACGTTCAGGCCATTCTGCATTGTTATGTTTTATTAAAGGCAATACACTTTTCCCGTCAAAATTGACTTCAGCAGGATAAGGAACATCGCAAATATCTAATATGGTTGGCATCATATCAATATGGGCTGCCATCTGGTCAATGCTTTTTCCTGCTTCAAATTGTCCGGGCCATCGAAAAAAACAGGGCAATCTTATCCCTCCCTCGTAGGAGGTGGTTTTTGCTCCGCGTAAACCTATATTATAGCGGGGTTGTTTCCATATTTGCGGACCATTGTCAGATGAAAAGATAACCACTGTATTTTCATCAATACCTAATTCTTTCAGTTTTTGCAATAAACGACCAATACATTCATCTGTCTTTTCAACCATGCCATATATTTCGCGGTTATAATCAATAAGCGTATCATTTTCTCTAAAAGGCTCAATATATTTTTCAGGAACCTGAATTCCTCCCCAAATATGAGGCAAAAAAGTGGCCACATAAGCAAAAAATGGCTGCCCGGTTTTTGATTGAGCCTCAATATATTCAATGGCATTCTCAATGATCAGGTCAGTTAAAAAACCTTGGTGTTGAACTCCAGGTTCTCCGTTCTTTTTCATGTATGGATCAACCCTGCTTCCCCAGTTACCATCAGGAAAAACGTCCCATTCAAACGTTTCCGTAAAGCCCTGGTCAATGGGCCTGAAAGGGTAGTCGTATCCTAAATGCCATTTTCCAAAAAAACCTGTATGGTATCCTGCATTGCGCAATGCTTCGGCAATAGTAACTTCTTCGGTACGCATATTCACGCCGCCATGCCAAGTATCCCAAACACCCACCCGGTAATTATACCTGCCAGTCATTAAGCTAGCCCTTGTTGGTGCACAAACTGTATTCATGGTATAATGCGTAAAACATGTACTTTCTTCATATAAATTATCAATATTGGGAGTGTTTACTATATTGTTACCAAAACAACTGAAATCACCGTATCCCTGATCATCTGTAAGTATAAACAATATGTTGGGACGTTGAGATTTATTAGCCGTTTTGCATGCAATTAATAAAAACAATAAAAGAATAATACCAACCATTACTTTGGGCGAAAAATTAAATACTCTTGAGTTTATTGGTTTCAATTGGATTGCTGATTTTGTAATTTTATTTATCATGTTTTATAATATTATTAAATCTTGCTATTATTTTCTGGTTAATTAAACCGGATCATTGCAGAACTCCGTTGATAACAGTATCTCTTTCTTCCACAGGCTTGTTAAACCTTTCCGTATAATTACCGTGATAAAACGGATAATTGTCCCATGGCGACTCATTAGCCATTCGGGGGTCATTTGTATTTTCGAGATAGGCTTTTAAGGCTTGTTCAAGCTCATTTTTAATATTTTGGTATTCAGGATCGGAAGCCCGATTTTGTAACTGATACGGGTCTGATTCAATATTATACAACTCATCACCGGGCCTTTTAAGAAAAGCCAGATTGAAAAGTTGGGAATAATCCGGATGGTTTTTGTTTTCCATCATAAATGTTTTGGAAGGTGAATTATCCATGTCGCCGTAAACACCTACAAAAGGCGCTTTAAAGTCAGGGCTACCCATGGGCCATCTGTCCGGTTCAAAATTCTTTATATACACCCAGTTGTCTTTTCTTATTGCACGAATGGGATAAGGCAGTCCGCCAGGCCGGGAATAAAGGTGGCGCTCGTAAGCGGTTACTGTTGTGTTTCTGTCAGGATCGACCATGCCCTCTTTTTCGGATAAAAGGATATCCAGGAAGCTTTTGCCATTCATTTCTTCCGGTATTTGAATGTTGAGCGCATCAAGGATGGTAGGAGCAAGATCGGTGTTTTTAATAAAATCGTCAACTTCTCTTTTGCTTTTTATTGTATTACCCCAGCGTATTGCCAGTGGTACATGGGTGCCATATTCATACAACGTTGCTTTGGCACGGGGAAACGGCATGCCATTATCAGCGGTAACTATAATAATGGTATTGTCTAATTCTCCGGTTTTTTCAAGAATTTCCAGCATTTTTTGCAATTGCTGGTCAAACCATTGAATTTCATAGTAATAATCTGCCATATCCTCACGTATAATTGATACATCCGGTAAAAATCCGGGTACTTTTATAAGTTCAGGTGATATTCCTGCTGTTACCCATAAGCTATCGCCATATTTTCTGTGTGGTTCAAAGCACCCAAACCAAAAGAAAAAAGGTTGGTCATCCTTTCTGTCAAGCAGGAATTTTTGAAAACCGGCTGCATAATCAATCTCCCTGATACCTTCAGGTGCGTTGGTTAGTGGTACGTTATACGGTTCACCCATTACCTCGTTCCCGTAATATCCTTTAATATTTTGGTTTGCAGGTTCATAGCCTTTATTGGTATAACCGACATGAAAACCATTTTCCCGGAGTATCATAGGAAAGGCCTTATATTTATCAGGCAATGCACCAAATAACAGTCCTCCTTCTTCCAGCCGATATATATACTGCCCGGTAATAATGGATGCCCTTGAAGGTGCACAACTGGGGCATGATACATAGGCATTGTTAAATAATACTCCTTCTTTAGCTACCCTGTCAAAAGCAGGTGTTTTCAGAGCATGGCTATCTTTTATGGATGTATGTGTCCAGGATTGATCATCCGTCAGACAAAACAGGATATTGGGTGGCCGGGTCTGATCAATATCATGATTGCATCCCATAATGGCACCAATAAGTATTATTTTACCATTAGCAGAAATTTGAATGATTTTTCTAAAGAAGTTTTTTTTCATAATATACGCTATAAAATATCATAAGCTTTACTTGTATTCGGAAGGGTAATTGTGTTGTTCATTATTATTGTGTTGTTCATTATTTTAGTCTTTTAATAACTTAGGAATATAACCGGATACACATTTTATTCAATGTAAAATAATCGACCTATCTCCTCATGATTGTGCTAAAATCTCATTTTGTGTAAATTACAACTACTTAACTACAAAAGCTGCCCGTTTACCTACGGGCAACTTTAATTTAAACAAGGAATTCAGGTTTCTTTTCTACTATTTTATATTCACCTTAATAGTTTCTGTATGACTGTAAGAAACGATATTGGCAATGTATAAGCCATCCTGTAAACCACTTACATCAATTGTACTCAGGCCTGATATATCCTTAGCGGAGTATACCACTTTGCCCTGCAGATTGTATAATTTTACCGCGTAATTATCGGACGAGGTATTGATATACAATATGTTGTTGGCAGGATTGGGATATACTTCAAAGGTCTCGGGATATGAATTAGCAGCCTGAGCGCTTTTCGTACCTTCGTACGATCTGTCCCACATGGCGCTGTACCAGCCTGTATTGCCATTGTAATTCTTATGCTGCGCGTAACCAAGCGTGTTTTCCACGTGAATGGCATTGTTGGAATTATCACGGGCGATGAAGCGGTAATAGCCGCTGCCGGCGTCCTGCAATGTCCATTGTGCCTTGGTATTGCCAGTGCTTGTTGCATTGCATTCAACCCAGTCCTGGTTGTTCACGATGTTCATCACGTTGCCGGTCGAACGGTTCTCGAGGGCTATGTAACTTCCCTCGCTCACTTCAAACCAGTGCGCGCTGGCATCGTTGCTTGACTGGTATACCACTTTGCCGCTGCCATCGTCGGCAAGGTAGGCCGGGTCGCCAGGGCCGTCCCAACGGCACTCGTAGCTATAGTAGTCGCCGCTGGTGCCTCCGCCATCGCTTGGCGTGGCAGAAGCCTCGCCGGAATAGCCCGACTCGTTGCCGTTGCCGTCCTCGGCTGTTACCACGTAATAATAGGTAGTGCCGTTGGTCACGCCATTGTCGGTATAATCGGAGTTGCTGACCAGTGAACCGTTAATTTGGCTGTAGCTGCCGCCCGATGAGGTGGAACGGTACACGTTGTAGCCGGCCAGGTCGCCTTCGCCGTTATCGTTCCAGTTCAGGCTCACCGAGCCGTCGTTGCCGCTGGCCGAGAGGCCGGATGGTGGAGCGGGCGGGTCGGTGTCGCCGGGATCGCCGCCACTGTATTCAGACAGGGCGCTGCCGGGGATGACCCCTACCGGGCTTGTCCCGTCGCCATCGGATGGCTTTCTCCAGCCTACGGCCAGGTTGTCGCCGCCACCAGCTTCTTTCATGAGGGCTTCAATGAAATACTTGTTGCCGGCTGTTAAGGATATACCGGATGATTTTTGGCTCGAGTACTTGTTCCATTCCCTTGAATTGGTCCAGCCGGTGTGGCCTGCTATTTGCGACTCGTTCGATTCGTTCTCGTCAGAACTTAACCACAGTTCGCAGTTATCGTCGGCAGCAATCCAGAAATAGTAGGTACCGGTTTCAGGGGCACAAATCGTACCGATAAGCCGGGCGCCGTAATCATCACCAGTATTTGTGGGCGCTTCCATGGAGGCACGCGTGGACGTGCCGGAGGGATTGTCGGGGAAGTTACTGTTGCCGGTCAAATCTGATACGGCCGTGCCAGATATCCCGTCCCATTTTTGATAGGTTATTTGCCCGTCGGTAGTGCAATCGCCACCGCCATCGCTTTTGTAGTTGGCGGTAAGTTCGGTGTCCCATGCAGGTATGGTGGCGGTGGTAGTTGGATCATTGACATCTGCCACGATTCCCGTGTTGCCTGTCCAATTGTCGAATACCTGCCCGGCGGGCGGTGCATCTGCTGCAATGTCCACCACGGTACCTTCGGTGTAGGCGCCATCCCCTGAACCGTTATTTACGGTCAGTGTATAGGTAGGATCGCTGCCACCGGAAGTAAATTCCATGTAGTTGATATTCCAGCTACTACCGGTTGCAGCTATACGGAGCGTTTGCACGCCGGCGCTTAAAGAAACCGATTTTGTCACGGTTTTCCAGTTTTGCCAGCCACCGGTAGATGACGAGTTTACACTTGTCAGCACGGTGCCGCCTTCTTTTAAATCAAACTTGATATTGTTGGAGGAAGCTGCCACCCTGAAATCAACTGTATAATCCCCCGCGCTGGCAACGTCTACCTCGTAGTCCATCCAATCACCGTTATCAATCCAGCCCACGTTCTCGCCCCCTTCCGAGCAAGGTTCGGTTTCTATACCGTTCATGGCACTGTAGTTTTCGGCCTCGATTAAACCGGGTATCGGGCTGCCAGTTCCACCGCCGCTTGGCGTGGCAGAAGCCTCGCCGGAATAGCCCGATTCGTTGCCGCTGCCGTCCTCGGCCGTTACCACGTAATAATAGGTGGTGCCGTTGGTCGCGCTATTGTCGGTATAATCGGAGTTGCTGACCAGTGAACCGTTAATTTGGCTGTAGCTGCCGCCCGATGAGGTGGAACGGTACACGTTGTAGCCGGCCAGGTCGCCCTCGCCGTTGTCGTTCCAGTTGAGGCTCACCGAGCCGTCGTTGCCGCTGGCCGAGAGGCCCGAGGGTGAAGCGGGCGGGTCGGTGTCGCCGGGATCGCCACATCCTTGATCACCATTCTCGAAGCCATTATATAAGGTAACTGCATACGTTCCCTGCCCGGGAGAGTAGCTGTTCCATGTTCCGCCCCTCTTTTCCCTGGCATGCAAGGCACGGTTGTGACAGCAGTCATAGCTATACACAAAATAGGAGGCTGAAATAGAGGAGTTATCTGTTTCAAAATAGGGAATCCCGTCCGAATCCTTATGGTCGCGGAAAAAACCACCTAATACTTCGGAGCGTCCGCCGCCGGTTGTAACCACGTGCTTGGCCACTGCCTCAGTTTTTAGGCCAAGAATCCACATGTTACCTCCCGGGTTTTCCGCGTAAACGCGTCCTGATTCTCCGGGATAAGGATTGTTTTCCACGTTCAGGTGACGCATCCATACGTCCATCGGGTGGTCAAGAAGTACATCAATAAGTGCATCTTCAATGAATAGTTTTCCACCCGAGGCATTGGAGGTGTTCTTTATATCACCCCCTGGGTTAGACCTGCCGGAAGATTTAAAATGGACCGGTTGATCCGTGTCAATAAGACAGTGTGGGTTATTCGGGTAATGCTGCCAGTTTAAATGCTCAATGGTAAGGGGTTGATTATTACGAAAAATAATCATGGGGTCCGCGCCATCATTAAAATCGGAAGGGTTTCCGTTGATAAGTGCCTGCCCGCCAATGATTCGCCTCACATTCCCGTCAATCACAAGAGGCTCGGTAATAGTATAATCTTGTGTGAAGCTTAAATAGATGGTGCTTTCATTGTTGGCAATAGCGTTCTTGAGTTCAGTAGCATTGGATACATAAACCCAGTCGCTTACAGGTTCATTAAACTCTACCGGGTCCTCAATGCATAGCTTAAGGTGCTCATCAGGAGAGGGGAACACTTCATCGATATGTGGGCCAGATGCCCGTTCATCTATGGAATTGCCAGAAATAACCGTTCCATTGTCCTTAAGCGCTGACTGGAACCCGGATGAGCTAATGTCACGTATATACATGCTCCGTGAGTTTTCAATAGCGCTATAACTTGACGAGCCTCCCGTGAAATACCCATCGACTAACACCAGTTGCGATAACATGTTGGTATTGGTAATGCCCCTGTCGCAATTAATCACATCCAGGTCGTAAATAGACATGGGAAAATTACAATTTAGCGCGTGGTCGCAATTTTCAATGGTTATATGCTCCATGGTAGCATGCGATACATTGCCGGGGGTTTCAATACCCATGCTGAAATTATTGATGTAAACATCCTGGATTAAACCCGGTCCGAATTCTGTTTCGCTTAGGTCTAATCCTATTGCCCCTTTAGAGCTTGAAACAATATCTACATCACGCAGGGCACCCTGGTTATGCTGGCTATAGCGAATACCGATAGCCCCGCTGTTGCCACTACCACAGTCAACGGTAAGATGCTCGATGTAATTGTTAAACGAAGAATTTTCACTGCCATCGTAAGGCGAGCAGGCTAACCCGGTAAATCGGCATCTTAACACCGGTTTAGGGCTTCCGGGGTTTCCATATCCGGATGCATTATCTTTCAGTTTAATAATAGTTTTGTCTTTGCCCTCTCCGGCAAAACGTAACCATCGCATCCAAAATATGGTATTTGATACCACATAAGTACCTTCCGGGAGGTAAAGCGTACGATAGTTGTTTGAGTGTCCGCCACAAAAGGTCCAGTTGTTGTCAATGGCCTGTTGGATGGCATACGTGTCATCGGTACTGCCATCTCCCTGGGCACCATAATCTTTTACATTAATGTAACCTGAATTCGGCCCAACGCCCTGCGCGATCAAAGCCGTACCAAGTACAAGTGTAAATAACATTGTTAATGTTAGTTGTTTCATAGTTAGATTGATTTTGGTTAATAATAATATAAAACAACAAATCTATGTTGGTAAACACGCAAAAGTAAATGGATAATTATTCCATTATATATATATATCGCAACAGAATAATGAAAGGCAGATTACATATAATTATGTTATTCAGTGATTTAATTCGTATAATCAAAAGATATGTTTTTACCTGATAATAATTTTGTGAACAGTATTGTCTATATTGGAACGCAATAGATACATGCCCTTAGGGTGTTGGCTGATATCAATTACCGTTTTGCCGGTAGAATTGTGTTGCCGGTCATAGATGATTCTTCCGGTTGTGCTATATATCATGAACCTCACCGAACCTGATTGAGAATCATTGTAAGAGATATTGAATTTTCCCGAAGAAATTACGGGATACACCAATATTGGCTTGCTTTGCGTTACCGGAGAAATATTGGTATTGTTACTGGTATCATCTGGTGGTACAATTCTTGCTAAACGTAAAACATTCAATGCTTTAGGCTCCAGGGTAAATTTCATTTTTCCCTCTACCATCGTAACAGTATCGCCCGACTGAATGGTTTTGGATGAATTGCTTTCATGCAATGCAAATTTTACATTCCCTACATCTTTTAATGAAGGTATATCAATGGTTATCTCATAGGTAGATGCCAAACCCGCATCGTATTCAACCGCTTTATGTTGTGTTTTTAAGCCGGATAAGTTCACCACACCTACAGACCAAGAGCTATCCGGGTTTTCAATAGCGGTAGCGATAATATCCGGTTGATCATCGGTAACAGTGCCATTTTCTTTGAAATTGTAATTGAAATTCATCCAGGGTGTTGGCAAATTATTATGGGTACTCTTACAACGATGTATCCAACCATTCCGGTCAAAATGCTGACTTATGTTTGACAAATAGGCAAATCGGTATGTATCCAACAGATCGCGTAACACCCAATAGTTCCATAGCGAAGCCCCGTGATTAAGATTTGAAAGGAGATTACCTGCTGAAACGGGAGCAACCAGATCCGTCCACCAATTATTATTATAACTGTCAGTTGCATGTAAACTTATCCAGAATTCCTTGTTGTGATCGTTCATTAAGCCATATTCATAATTCCCGATACTTCTGCCATAACTATTTTCATCAAATGCAATTAATGCATCCAGTGCATCCGGATCATTCACAAGGGCATTTAGGTATAAAGCCGTATCCCCGTCTTCAAAATCGTATTTATCACCACTCAGGTCCCATAAGCGTGGATGCCATTCAACAATAGAAGGTCCAAATACTTCAATGTCTGCCAAGCCTGCATCATCCAGTTTTTGACGCATTAGTTTTGCGCAAAGAGCTACAGAGTCAGGATGGCGGCGTTGTGTACCACTATCATTAAATCCATGGCCTGTATTGATTTTATTCCCGGTTGAAATAGCTGTTAATGGTATGCCCAAGTCAATTAATTTTTGGGCTAGCTTTGTATAGATGCTACAGACTTGGGGTATGGATATAGTATCGTAGGTAGCTAACAATTCTATATGATCCAGCCCCTCCTCAACACACCAGTTCGCTAAATTGTTCATATTGGATATCATTGTTAAAGAACCCACATTATCTATACGATCAGCCACCCACATGTGATCACCCTGGCTGTTCTTAAATATGGAAGGGCCCCAAAAAGCCAGGCTGTTAAACTTCGATTCACGAATAGCATCCCTTACATCCTGTTCATTAAATGTGCCTACATTTTCATTGAACCCGATCGCCCTTAATTGATGTGATCGTTCCGTATTTACTATAATTGTAATTTTATCATCTTGTGAAATAGCTTGTTGACCAATTAATAATAACCCTAGTAAAATATTGTAAATAATCTTCATATTTAGTGATTCCTTACGTTTGTTAGTTATAAATACAAAGCGTAAAGATAGGTACAGGGAAGGCAGCTCGTATGGCAGAAACATCCTATTTATGTATTTTTGTTGCATTTGATTTCGGTAAATACATGAATTGGTTATATTTTGGCTTCATTTAAAATAAGATATTATGATTAAATATGTATGCCAATATTTTCTTGCAAGCGTGTTTCTGATAATAATGAATTCATGTCATGGCCTGAAAGTTTTTAATAACCATGAAAACACAGTAATTGCTGCTTATAATTTTGATAAACCCGATACAACCTGGCAAACATTCCAATATGATAAAAGTGTAAGATGTGAGTGGGACAAGGATGGCGGACGGAATGGTACGGGTGCAATAGTGATCTCAGGCAATACGTTGCATGCGAAGTGGAAAAAAGAATTTAAAGTGAAAGCCAATCACAGCTATCAAATTATGGCATATACAAAGGGTGAAGGAAGAACGCGTGCACATTTGTCAATTAATGACAAGTATAGTTCCGATGCCGTTTATGACGATTTTGACTGGACACTGCTAAGCCTTGAATATACAACGGATAAAGACCAGGTAATTACGGTTGATTGTAATTTTGGGTATGGGTCAGGACAAACTATTTATGATGGTACGGTATGGTTTGATGATGTGCGAATTGAGCGGGTTGATTAGCTAATATCGCCCCATAGTGAAAAATTAGCATTTATTTGTAATAAGCGCATTTGAAGTCCAAATTGATCCCATATATATAAGAATCAACATTATATTCATGCCTTGAAGAATGGTGAAATTAAAATGGGATTTTCACCTAAAACCAGCATAAAAAATATATTCTTTGCTGGTTTTAGGTGATAATGGGTGGACTTTAGTAGTTCAGTTCTTTAATTTTAATATTTCTGAACCATACATCATCGCCATGGTCCTGAAGGCCAATGTACCCCTCCTGCGCAACATCCGCCCAGTTTTCATTGAGTTCCGGGAATTTACTATCGGCCACCAGATTATTCCATTTATCCGTCCATAGGTGGTATTCGAGTACCGTTTCCCCATTCACGATATGCCATACCGAACCTTTATACACCTTCACTTCAACGGTATTCCATTCCCCGGCAGGATTCACTGCGGATGAGTCACCGGGAATAAGGTCGTAAAGGGCACCGGCCATACGATTGCCATCTTTACCAGCTGAGGCATCAGGGTGGCGTTTGTTGTCTAATATCTGCATCTCGGGTGCTGTCATCCAGATAGCACCATATTCAGGAGATTCTTGTCCGAGATAGAAAATACCGGAATTACCGCCTTTTGAAATTTTCCAGTCAAGTTTAAGATGGAAATTACTAAATTTATCATTATAAATAATATCTCCTCTGTCATCACCTCCTGCTTCGCCTTTACCGGAACCAGGACAATGCATCATTCCATCCGCAATTATCCAACCGTTTGGGAAACTGTCTTTCAGGTATCCTCTCCATTTACCGGGTGATTCACCGTCAAAAAGCAATTCCCATCCATCGGCCTTTTCGGCCTCTGTTAAAGTATTGGGTTCAACCTCCCCGGTTTTTGTTTGTTCGCTCTCTTTTTCCTGTTGGCCACCTGTTTGGCAAGCCGTCATGGCTAACAGCACAAAAGCTGATAATAGCATTGTATTTTTCATAATATCTGTTTTTTGGGTTATACGTTTATCATTTATATTAACTCATCCACCAATTATTTTGGCATATCCGGTAGTTTCCAGCCTTTTCGATATGGTTTATTAATAAGGTTCTCAGCAAATGTTTTGGCATTTATTTCATCCGTGTACTCGGTTTTGAATTTCGGGTCTCCGTCAATAATTTCAAAATCGTCAGATGTAACCATTCGAATGGTATCACTGTCAGATATGTTTGTAAACTTCATATTTTCGCCATCCCATTCCAACACACGTTTCAGATTTTGCAGTCTGACGGCAGCAACACCCATCACAACCATTTCGTTAAGTGGTCCGCTGTAATCGAAATTTGAGCTAGGCAACTTATCCTCACTCACACATTTGTCGAAACCGTCTTTACAAGCTCTCACAAAATCCATTTCATGGCTTAATTCAATACGAGGAAGGGTTTTAGGCACATCCGGTTCGCCGTCCATTCCCAGTATCCATGGGTTTGCCGCCCAACTTCCACACATGATACTTCCTTTGGTACCTTCGAACCAACAACCACCATTGGAGTCTTTACCCATTTCAACTCCCGGGGGTAAATTATCCGGACGTGGAGGTAACATGCCCCCATCCCACCATTTAATTTTAACCGGTGGCATTTTAATTTTAGCAAGGGCCGGTCTTTCAGGAAAACTATATTCAACTGTTTGAGCAACCGGCGGGCTCTCAGAATTTACAGGTGTTGAGGAGCTTTGAATATGCGTGGGATAATTCAGTTTCAGGGCTTTAAAAACCGGGTCGATAATATGACATGCCATATCACCCAGCGCACCCGTTCCGAAATCCCACCATCCGCGAAAATTCCAGGGTGTATAAATGGGATTATATGGACGTTCGGGTGCTGGTCCGAGGAATAGATCCCAATTCAATGTATCAGGAACGGGTGGTGTTTCTTTGGGACGCTCAAGCCCCTGCGGCCATATTGGTCTGTTAGTCCAGGTGTGTACATTGGTTATCTCCCCAATTTGTCCGTCCCATATCCATTCACATATTTGTCTGATACCTTCACCTGAGTTACCCTGGTTTCCCATTTGGGTAATTACTTTGTTTTTCCGGGCAAGTCGGGTTAATAATCGCGACTCATAAACCGTAAGTGTAAGCGGTTTTTGAACAAACACATGTTTACCCATTTCCATAGCTTCAGCAGCAATAATTGCATGGGTATGATCGGCCGTTGCAATTACCAGGGCATCGATATCCTTGTCCATTTCCCGAAGCATTTTACGATAATCCCAATATTTTTTGGCATCAGGATAATCATCGAATGTTTTCTGAGCATATTTCCAGTCCACATCACAGAGTGCCACAATATTTTCGGATTGCATTGCCCGCAGGTTATTTCGTCCCATACCCCCAATGCCTATTCCGGCAATATTCAGTTTGTCGCTGGGTGCCTTATGGCCCAACCCTGCAATAACACTGCTGGGTAAAATGGTAAAGCCTGCAGCGGCCAATCCTGTGCCTTTTATAAATTCCCGTCGGCTAAAGTCTGTTTTAGTTTGTGATTTTTCTTTCATATCGGTTGTATTTAGCTATGAATTATTTATTAATCTGAACCCATTTATTACCGGCTTGTGAAGACTTCACCACGGCATCAATAAATTGCATGCCTCTTACACCTTCATCAATGGATGGAAAATAGTTGTCTGATATATTCGTACCAGTTAACAGCGCTTGTAATTTAAATGCAAAGGCCCGATAATGGTTTGCAAAGGCTTCAATGTATCCTTCCGGATGGCCGGAGGGCAATCGGCAGTCATTGCTGGCTTCATCTGACAGGTAGTTATTATCAATTCCCGCTCGCCATATTTCAGTAGGTTTATCGGGGTATTTCACCAACAGGGCATCTGGTTTAAGTTGATGCCATTCAATAGCTCCCTTTGTACCATAAATTAAAATTTTCAGTCCGTTTTCTTCGCCCGTACTTACCTGGCTGGCATAAAGCAAGCCTTTTATGTTACCGTTAAACCGCAGGAATACGCTTCCATCATCATCCAGTTGACGTCCATGAACCAGTGTTGACAAATCAGCACATACCGCCTCAATTTGACGAGCAGTAATGAATTCAGCCAGATTGGCAGCGTGAATACCAATGTCACCCATTGTACAACTGATACCTGATTTTTCCGGATCGGTTCGCCACAGTGCCTGCTTTTGGCCTGATTGTTCAATAGGTTCCGATAACCAGCCCTGGGGATACTCGACTACTACCTTTCTCACATTCCCAAGTTTACCGGACATCACCATGTTTCTTGCTTCTTTAACCATAGGATAACCGGTATAGGTGTAGGTAACACAAAACTGACGGTTTAGCTTACGAACCTGATCAAGCAATTCATAGGCCTGATCAATACTGTAGCACAGGGGTTTATCGCAGACAATATGATAATTGTTTTGTAAGGCTATTTTAGCTTGTTCAAAATGTAAATGATTGGGTGTAACGATGGTCACAAAGTCCATTTTCATATCATCCGGTAGTGCATTTTCTTTCTCCATCATTTCCTGTAAAGTGGTATACACCCTGTTATCCGGAAGGTATAGCAATTCACCGGTTTTCAAAGATTTCTCAGATGAGCTGCTAAAAGCTCCACATACCAATTCGATATGTCCATCAAGAACAGCGGCCTTTCGGTGAATATCACCTATAAACGAATCATAGCCACCGCCAATCATGCCCATTCGAATCTTTCTCATCTCATATCACAGGTTTACATTAATATTTTAATCGATTAATATGCAATATAATAATATTATTTAATCTTGTTACTCTTTATTAATCAATCTACAAACATAATGTGATTGATATCTCACCCTTTTACTGCTCAATGTTTTTAGATAGTTATAGCTAAAGTTGTAATATGCTTATAACCGCCCATGGCGTAACACTTGAAGACCAGATCAGGTCTCCCTGATTGGTGGATTTAATATATTCTTTTTTAGTATCCCAACCTTTTTTACGGAGTTCTTTGGTTTGCTCTATATTAGGTGGATTGGGGTATCCCATACGCTGCCAGTCCTTCAATGCAAACCCATGCTCTTTGTCCAGTGTTTCAACCAGAAATACAGTATTTTTTGGCAGATTAGTAAGATGAATTGAAAAAGTCTTGTTTGACCCTGTATTTAGTGTTTCCTCCGCTATTTCACGCGAATTCTTCGACATTTGAATGGCCATTGGATATTCATCAGGGTAGTTATATACCATCATGCTAACTTTATTGTCCCGGGATGATTTTGTAATAACCGCCCCATCCTCTCTATGAATCTCGATATTACCCAATTGATTCAAAAATCGGTAGGCATGAAAAGCGGGTTTTACAATATCCTGAAAGTTTATTAATCCAAATCCACCATGAAATATTTCATCACCAGCCCCGCTTTCTTCGAACACATCCGTGAATGTCCAATACGACATGGAATTTACCATACCGATACAATCCAGGTTTTGTTTAACGATATAGGTTGCTTCCTGCAGATAATCATGTGTATGATCCCTGGGTGACGGACATGAACTCCATTCTGTCAGATGTATTTCGATATCGGGAAAGGCACTATTGGCCACCACGTTATTTAACCATAACAGATCGGTATGAACAGAATTTACAGGACGACTAAAATCGTATGCCGGTCCGTCAATATCAAGTGGAAAATGTGTTGGGTATGGATGTGTGGAAATAAAATCGACCGGAACATTTTCATCTTCGCAAAAGGCAAGAAATTCCTTTATCAAAACACCTTCAAACTGAGCATTTGCCAAATCCTCCAATGTTAAATCAGTTATTTTTCCCTTTTCTTTGAGTCTCTTCTCGTCTTCTTTACTAATAATAAAATTGGAGGTTGCAGGTCCACCGATTTTAAAATCCTTATTTACCGATTTGACAGCCTCAGCAGATGTTTTATAAAGCTCCAGATAATCATTGAGGTCGCCATTAAAAAAATAACCCAGATTGGGTTCATTCCACACTTCAAAATACCACTTCTTAACCTCTTCAACGCCATATCTATCCACACAGTGCTCAACAAACCTGGTAACCAGTCTTTTCCATTTGGAGAGGTCTTCAGGGGGGGTGTTACATGCTTCCCACCAAAAAACAGTACCCTTTCCATCGGTCATATCGCATGGAAAAAAACTAAGTTCAACAAATGGCCGAATACCCATTTCAAGCAGTCGATCATAAAGCTCATCAATATATTGCCAATTGTATACTTCTTTTCCATCTTCTATTTTATAAACGAACATATCATCGTGAAACAACCCATGAAATCGAATATATCTGAATCCACATTCTTCAATACTTGTATTAAGCTGTTCCTGCCAATTAGCCCTTAAACCTTCATTTGCACGTCCGGCACCTACGCAGAAGTTCCAGTATGGTTCAATTTCCTTTGTTCCTGACTTTGCATCTGCCTGTATCAATACATCTGCCTGGTTATTTGGCTGATTGTATGCCTGGGTAATTGCGTATTTATTGGCTTCATTTCCCGTGTTATTGCATGAATACATGCTTATTATTACCGTGATGGCAATGATGTTGTAAAGGTAAGATCGATTCATAATTGGATTCATTTTATTCAATCCGTATTTTATTTGAATTGGTTTGTTCTATGTTTTGTAATGTAAAGTCATGAATATCAAACCGCAAGTCATTGGAATTGATTATTCTTACCTTAGGTTGATCACTTTGTGGTTGATCCATTGATACTTCATAAAAATATCCGCCGTCTATATTTTCCAGGTGTAATGCAGAACGAACTTCACTATCTTCAATGACCATTTTAATATTTCTTAACGAAATATCATTTACATGACGCACATAGAGTCCATAAGCGGGCAAATTGCTATGAAACATTCTGTTATATGGATAACCATCTGAGTTTTCAATAACCTTAGTAGTTGTATCGGCCATATCGGTAACTCCATCAACGCTGATATAAATATCACTGAGCTTAACATTTTCAATCGGGTGGCCCGGATAACCAGTGATTGAACTACATATAGGACCTGCATTTCGTATAACTACATTACTTATTTGTATATTTCGGGTTATGCCAATGGTTGTTTCAGGTTTTCCAGGCCAGGTATCATGTCGGTTCCCAAACTTGATAAATATAGGTGTATCAACACTGTCTATCACAACATTATTAATCAGAATATCTTCCAGTACACCGCCATCTACATTTAATAGATCGATACCGGCCAATCCTCTCCATGATCCAATGGGATGGTGCATTTCCTTAGATCTCGATGGGGTAATAACAATATTGCTTATGGTAATACGTTTAAAACCGCCAATCGAGGCTGTTCCCAGTTTTAACATAGAAGCATGCGATCGTAATATACAATTTGTAATAACCACATCCTCGCAAGCTCTGGTGCCTTCTGATTTTAAGACCAGCGCATCATCACTTGAGTCGATGATACAATCACTTACTACCACGTTATGGCAGGCATCAATATCAATACCATCGTTATTTTTATTGGAATGGTTAAATATTTTCAGATTATGTAAGGTGAGATTATCACACCAGTAATAGCGTTGCATCCAAAATACGGGCTGCTCCATGCGAATACCCTCAACCGTGATATTCTTACATTTAATAAGATAAATCCCAAATGGGCGTTCGTTTTGTGGTGCATTATCAAAAACACTGTATTCGCCACCAGGATGAATCGTTCCTTCACCATGTATTTTAATGTTCTCCAGATCATATCCATATATCATGGCTTTACGCGGAACCCTGTCTTCCCTCGACATAATTTTTGCCTTCATATACGGATAGGCAGCGCTATCATTCACACCCCTCCATACGGAACCATTAGATAAATATATGGTTACATTGTCTTTTAAAAAAATTGTTCCCGATAGCCATGTACCAGCCGGAAATAATACCGTGCCTCCGCCATAATTTGAACAGGCATCAATGGCGCTTTGAATAGCTTCTGTATCCGGCTTTCCGTCATTGGGTAACGCCCCATAATCGGTTAATGAAAATGTGGTGGCAATGGCTAATTGGAATATGGAATTTAATATTATCATTAATAGCGATAGTTTTAAAGTGTTTTTCATGATTTATTCATTTTGTTTAACATGGTCAATTATTGAAATTGTATATAGATGTATATGAGTTTCGGATATTGAAGCTACCCGTAAATTATCCTTATCAGAAAAAATTGCCCAATACCCTGTGTGAGATATTAGGCAATTGCAATACTATAACTACTAAAAACAATATTTATGAAAAAAAATATAATTATAAAAAGCATTAGATGCACAGAACTATTTTAAGTATGAATCAGAAATCCTTATAATAACCAAAAGTATCTGAATCCCAACAAAAGTAGGAGATCATATTCCTTGTACAATAGATAAATGATCCAATTGATGCAATAATGTTTCAACTATCTACCTTGTGTTTCTTTTTGATATAATGTGAAGGTGAGACTTTAAATTTTTCTTTGAAACATTTACTGAAATAAAGCGAATCAGAAAATCCCACGGCATAAGCAATTTCGGAAATATTCATTCTTTTTTCAAGGAGTAATTCCTTGGCTTTTTGCAAGCGGTAGTTTTTAATAATCTTGTTGGCTGATAAATTGGTTTGCGATATTAATTTACGGTATAACTGAACCCGACTGATATTGAAATGGTCAATAATGTTATTTATATCCAAATCGGGATTTGAGATGTTTTGATCAATATATGCATAGAATCTTTTTAGAAATATTTCGTCATTAGATATAGAGGTTTTACGCAAGTTCTGATCATTATTATCAATGCTATACCTGTATTCAATCTTTTTTCGCGAAAGGATAAGATTTTTAACCGTTACCTTAAGGTGTAGATTACTGAAAGGCTTGGTTATATAGGCATCAGCGCCATTTTCAATGCCCTTAAGCTCTGATTCCATAAAATCTTTGGCTGTGAGCATCACAACCGGTATATGACAGGTTCTGATCTCATTCCTCAGTTTTTGGCACAATTCAAATCCATCCATCAGGGGCATCATTACATCGGTGATAACCAGGTTGGGAATATTGATAATAATGTTTTCAAAAGCTTCTTTTCCATCTTTGTACTCAACAACGTTGTAATCAAAGGAAAGAAGGTTTTTTAAGTAAGATCGCACATCATCGTTATCTTCAACCAATGCAATGGTATATTCTTTATTTTCTTTTTGTGCTCTGAAATTCTTTGATGGGCCGATATCAATATGTGGCCTTTTGAATTTGTATTTATTGATATCTACTTTGTTTTCGGTAATGAATGCCGGATCAAGATGGTCTTTCCCTTTTAAAAGTTTCAGGGTAAAGCAGGTGTATACATTTTCTTCACTTTCAACAGTTAAATCGCCACCATTTAGTTGTGCAAATTCTTTGGCCAGCGCCAATCCGATGCCTGTACCTCCGAGAATGTTTGATCTTGATGCCTGGTAAAACCTTTCAAATATCTTACTCAAATCTTCTTTTGAGATACCAATTCCGTAATCGGTAACGGAAACATAAACTTTTTCGGTATTATCCTCAATATGTTCCTCTATATTGATATCTATTTCACTTTGGAAAGAATTATATTTAATGGCATTCATTAACACATTATAAATGACTGTTTCAATTTTCATCGGATCGATATATAATTCACGAGACTCAATGGCGGTGTTAAATTTGATTCGAATACCTTTCTCCAGGGCAAACTCCGAAAAACTATCTACAATCCTCTTGGTAAATAAAACAATATCATTTTTAGATGCATTTAATTGTACTTTTCCTTTTTCAATTTTACGGAATTCAAGTAATTGGTTAACCAGTCCCAATAACCTGTTCACATTGGTTTTAATAAGTGTTAAATGTTTAAAGGTATCTGATTTTTTGTCGGCTGAAAGCAGCAGGTCTTCCAGCGGTCCGGAAATTAAGGTTAAAGGTGTTCTGAATTCATGCGAGACGCTGGTGAAGAATTGAATTTTCAGGTCATTGAGTTTATTTTCCTGCTCATGTTCAAGCTCCTGTATTTTTACTTTATTCTCAAGTTTATGCCTTGATATTATAATCCTTCTGGCAAAAAGGAGTAATCCGAAAAGAAAAATTGAAAAGGCTATAAAGCTATACCATTTTAACCACCAAGGATGTAGAACTGTCAGATTTATACCGGATTCTTCCGACCATATCCCGTCTTCATTCGCAGCCCTTACTTTAAACTGATAATCGCCTGGTTTTAAGTTGGTATATGTGGCACTGCGTGTATTTCCTGCATTTCGCCAATTGTTATCAAATCCCTCCAGCTTATAAGCGTATTCAACAGCTTTGCTTGCGCCATAATTCAAACCGACATAATTAAAACTAAAAACGGAATATTTATAAGGCAATTCAATAGAATTGGTTTGTGAAATATGCTTTCCCAACAGTGTGTTTTCTTTTCCGGGTTTTACAGATTTGTTATAAACCCTGAAATCAGTAAAAACTACCTGCGGTGCAATTGTTTTGATTTCCAGCTGCAAGGGGTCAAAATATACCAACCCTTCCAGGCTGCCCAGATAAAGATTTTGATCAACCGGGTTTATGGCAATGGAACCCTGCGAAAATTGATTGCTAATTAAGCCATCTTTAGAGGTAAACACCCGGACGGATCGATCGACCCGATTAAATTTTACCAATCCGGAATAGGTTGTCAACCATAAATTATTTTCCTTGTCTTCAACAATACCCAGAATCACTTCGTTGCGCAAACCGTTTTCATGTCCAAAACTTTCAGTTTTTTTTGTATCCGGGTTATAATATTGCAATCCCCTATTGGTGCCAATCCAGTAGTTTCCTTCAATATCCTGATACATGCAATAGGTATAGGTTCCACTTAAATGAGTTGATAATTCGGAGCTATTGGTCAATGAAAAAACAGGAACATAATTATCATTCAGCATAAAAATACCGGCATCATTTCCTGCCCATAACTGATTATCCCTGTCAACATAAAAATATTTTACAAAATAAAGGTCTTTGCTTTCCCTGGATTGTTTTATGGGCTGAAAACTATTGTCTGCCTGGATAAACTCCCATAAACCTCCTCCCCAGGTGCCGGCAATTACGTGTCCCTGATCGGTTACATGTATGTCGTGAACGTAATTAGCGCCTGTTAGCTGTGAATTCATTTGATAATGGGTGACTTTTTCGTTCCTATCAATTTTATAAATACCATTTTCTGTGGATACCCATATATTTTTTGCATGATCCTGGTTAATGCTGATTATTTTTGTTATTTCTTCCCAGTGCTTAACACTGCCATTAACAGGGTTAAATTTATTAAGTCCCTCTGCACCTAGCCATATCATGCCATCATCATCCACAAATAAACCTTTTATTTTATTGGATAGCAGCCGTTTTCCTTCTTCCTGATAGACCGATAAATATTTGAATTTTTTGCGGTGTTTATGGTAAAGATTGATACCACCGGCGTCAGTCCCTACCCACATATTTCCCTGTCGGTCAAAAAATACACTACGGATATAGTTATCGTTTAATTTACCATACCCCCTGCCGGCTGTAAATCTGCTCCATTCTCCGTGCTTATCAGCGAATGCTAATCCCTTTCCGGTAGCCAGCCATAAGTTGCCGTTCCCATCGGTTGCACCCCAGGAAAAGGAAGTATTGATGGACGTTTTCCGATTCTCAATGGAGTTAAAATGATCATACTTGCCCTTAACAATATTGGTTATTTTAAATATCCCGCTGGTCGTACATACCCATATATTCCTTGCATGATCTTCAACAATGGATTGTCCCCAGGAAACCCGATCAATTTCAGGAAATGTGGTTAACAATTTAAAGTTGCTGTCAAAATAATACAATCCACTGTGGGTCCCCACCCATAAATTACCACGACTGTCTTTTTTAATGGAAGTTACATTTTTAGGGGGTGCCTCATCCTGCCATTCAAACGGATATTGCCCAAAGGTATTTTGGTTGCGATTCAATAATTTAATGCCTTTGTCGGTTCCGAGAAATATTTTACCACTAAAGGGAAATACTATATTTATATTATTGGTGAATACATCACTTTTTTTATCCGATGAATCGCAATAATAACGCTTAAACTGATAGGTGTCGGCAATAAGCCTGTTCAATCCTTTTTCCGTTCCGATCCACAGGTTGCTGTCGTTATCAAGAACAATTGACTTGACACGGTTATTGGATAGCGATAATGTATCATCCAATTGATGTCTGAAAACCTGAAATTCAACCGAATTATACATATTCAGTCCGTCATTCGTGCCAATCCAAATTAATCCTTCCCTATCCTGCCCAAAACATATTGCCGAATTATTGGACAGTCCGTTATCAACAGTTATATGCTGAAAAAAAACATTTTTCTCCTCAATTCCATAAATGAAAGTTGTAACTAAAAGCATCCCGGTCAGTAGTACATATATCTTAATTAATTTCATACTTCAGATTTCTTTATAAAACAAAAAAATGATCATCTTTTTTATATGATGAACCTGCTAGTGAACGAATTTGTGCAGTATGATACACCTCAACCATATACTTAAAGGTTAAGGGTAAAGATGATACCATTGTTCAGCAATAAAATATAAGGATTTTATTTGATAATTAATAACAATTCCCCGAACTCAATTAAAACATGGCTCTGTAATGATTGCCTGGTCAACAAAGTTTCATATCCAAAAAAAATGCTGCTCGTGAGCAGCATTTTTTTTTAATATATGAAATATGGTTTACTTATTGTTTAACAATTGTAATTTTCTTCAATGCAGCACCTGATGCCGATGATACTTTAATGAAATAAGTGCCGGCAGGCAATGATTGAACATTCAGACGATACTCTGATTTAGCCGGGTTACTAGTCATAACCTTATTACCAATAATATTATATACCTCAATGGTTTGTATTAACTCCGGACTAGTAATGTTAACATATTCATTTACAGGATTTGGATAAATACTGGTTGTCTCCATTGAACTTACATTTACCGATACAGTACGATCAACCATTATGGTATCTGAATTTTCAGACACATTAACATCATTATAAGCATTAATATAATACATTATAATATCCCTGTCCTCAGGTATATCAGTGGCTTCGTCGACAAATTGGGTAGTTGTACCATCCGTAATATTGGCAAAATCTGTTTCAAAAGTATTGCCATTATTTATTGAACGAGAAATCCTGTATCCGGTTGCATTTGCTGCCTCATCCCATGTTAATGTAATACTGGGATCTGTGTATTCACCGTTAAAATTACTAACCGCATCAATAGGATCACCAATTGGCTCATATTCATATAGACTGGTCACATCACTGCTTGTAAGACCATAATCGTATATCCTGAGTTCATCAAGGTTTACCGGTAAGTAACGAGGATCTCTGGGATCACCTAATATAAATATAGAACGTATTGTATCGTTTTTATTAAATATATCATCATCGATGATCGCCCACGTTTTATAATTTAATTCACCATCCAGGTAATTATAAAGTATAGATTCGCTCTGGCTGTAAGTGAATACGATATGGTGCCATGATTGATTATTATCATCAATTGAAGGAGGCCATTGATATACATAGGTATCCCATGTAGCCTCTATCCAGGTATCTCCACTGTCTTTTGAAGCTAAACCGTAGAAGTTCCAGTCGGGCCTGAACTGTACTTCCTCGTCATCATTTTTCATCAAGACAACACTAAAAGCCCCTCCGTCAGATATAACCGGCTTAAACCATGTCCCGCCTGGAACATTAGTTGTATCACCCTTATACCAGAAAGCAATACTGAAATCAGTAGTTATGTCATGAATGGCATCTTCTGTATCTTTACCAAGATCAACATAACCGGCATCATCAAGTGTACCCTCTGATTTAATAGCCTGACCTCCGTTCGGGCCTGCAAACCCTTGCACATAAGATACATCGCCAACAATTGTTCCATGTTGTTCGTTCCCTGAGTAGTCTTCAACATCACCGTTAAACTTCCAATAAGCAATGGGTGCGTCCCATGAGCCTGTAGCAGGTTCCTCACTAATAGTTGGTACCGTAAGGCTTTTTGTATCAGAATCCTCTGCGACAAACATGTCATTGTAACCGACTACATAATACAACATTTCCCTGTCAGGAATATACTCTGTATCAAGATATGTCGTCGAGTCACCATCTTCAATATTTGCCACTTCAAGGTAAGTATTCCCGGCATTGATAGAACGGTATACACGGTAGCCAGTGGCGGCATCATCGGCATCCCAGCTTACATGGATGGCGTCGTCAGCGAAAGCCAGATTGACGCCTTCAATCTTGTCAACAGTATCTGCTTCTTCCCTGAATTCATATAAATCATTTACTTCAATGCTATTAAGACCAACATCATATACCCTTAGTTCGTCAAGGAAAATTGGTAAATAGCGATTATCTTCACCGGGTTTAGTGTAATTTAAAATTTGTATGGTGTCTTCGAG
>JAAAOM010000057.1 GCA_009908855.1 Bacteroidota bacterium | reverse complement strand
GGATGGCGATAATGGCCCCCACAGCCCGAAGCGATCGTGAATAATAGCGGTCGCCAATGAAATCGGCAGCGGTATATTTACCGTATTTTCTGATTTGTCCGGCCATCATGATCAAAAGCAACACATATCCTCCGGTCCAGCCTACAACAAACGCCAATCCATGATAACCCGAACCATACATAATGGCAGCCATTCCAAGGAAGGAAGCTGCACTCATCCAGTTTGAGGCTATGGCCATACCCGAACCTACTTTTGATATCCCACGGCCTGCGGCATAAAAATCAGTTGTATCCTTTGCCCTGAATAAAATTCCAACGAGTACAAAAAGGGAGAGAATAATCATTAATATAATTGCAGGCCCCAGTTTAAAGCCACCTTCAAGATCCGTGGCTGCGGTGGCTGCAAAAGAATAAACGGGAAAAAGCAATGCGGTTAAAAATATATATAGTTTTTTCATGATAATTTTGGTTAGTTTATTGTTAATCCACAATGTTTAGTTTGGCATTTCTTTGATCGGTTTTCACACAGTAAAGCCAGCACAAGCCAACAAACAATATCAACAGAAAAAAAGCGGTATAGAAATAATGAAAAGGAAATCCGAGAAACCTTGTATCGGTCAGAACTGAACGATTATGGATGAGATATTTGCCCATTACATCAGGCAGGCGGTCAATCGTGGTTTTGTTAAGCGATTCAATATTATCTGCCCTAAGTGAATAAGGTATTATGGTGCGCAAAACATTGTTTTCATCCAATCCAACTACCGACGCAATTTCTCCAATTAAAGCGTCTCTTTGAGCCAGATAAGCGGGGTCAGAAATATTCTTGCTGGTAGCAACGGTTTTCTCAAATTCACGTACCTGAGCGGTCAGGTCCGATTGCAAACTGTCAGGCGTTAAAGTGTAGACGGTATGACTCAATGCCTGATCCAATACTTTCTTATCTTCCGGCTGTATGGCAATTTTTCCCAAAACCGAGAGTATCGACTGCCCAAATGTCTGCAATTGTGCAGTTTCTGCTTCCTGATGAAGCACAGGTTCCCATACCTGCTGAAAACTAAGATATGCCGGTTGGGGAGTTGGTTCTTCAAGAATTCGTAATAAAAACTGAAAGCCAAAAACAGCTACAAACCAAATCGATACAAGCCAAATAACCATATTACGGTTCATGAGGGCTTGTTTTGTTGTAGGCCTAAAAAAGCTAATGTGATAATCATTAGACGGGTTTTCCATAATTTAAATTTTTAGTTAGAAGATGAAGGTTTAGAATTTAAATATATGGAAATTGCATTTGGTTCATGCTAAATATGCGTCAAATAGCATGAAATCCATACTAATTTATAATGGATTTAAATATGCGGTGTTTCGCAGGTAAAATGAATCAACGCAATGTATGTGTCAGCGCCGTATTAATGCGCCCCCTTCATATATATTACTTTAAACCAATGATTTTTTTATGAAAAGTATCCGTAATCGCTCATAATTAAAAAAAGCCAATATCGAAAATATCATCAAACGCTCCTGTCACATTGAGCGAAGTCGAAATGTCCTGGTAATGAGTTCTATTAACCCTTCGACTACGCTCAGGGTGATCAGCTTATAAGGCATTTTCGAAAATTGCTTTTTTCCGTAATTAGTTTATGTATGATTGCGGATATTCAATTTATTATATTGATAATGTTGTTAATAACTAATTTCATTCTACTTTGTACTATAGGATATTATCCCGGTACTTATTTTATTTTTTCTTACTATTATTTTTCCAGGGAGAGATTGATTTTTCTGTCATACATTTTTATTTCCGTTTGTGAAACAAATACATGGTAACCGGCCCAAAAACCGCTACCAATGCCGCCGATACTATAAATACCTGAATAATCGGAGACAGTTCAGGGGTTCCATGCATGAGTCCGCGCATAGCTGACACCAATGATGACACAGGATTCACATTTACAAAAGTTTCCAGCCAACCAGGCATGGTTTGTGGATTCACAAAAATGTTACTGGCAAATGTAAGCGGGAATAGCACTGTAAAACTCAGAAAAAAAAGTGATTCCTGTGAACGGGCTATAAAACCAAATGAAGTCCATATCCATGACACGCTGAATGAAAACACCAACAACAGTACCACTGCCATTAATACCCCAAAAAAACCTCCTTCAGGCCTGAAACCCAGTATCATTCCCAGGCCAATAACCAATACACAGGAAATGGAATAGCGCACAGCATCGCCAAGTAAAGCACCCACCAATATAGAGGGTTGCCATATTGGTAAAGACCGAAAACGGTCGAATACACCTTTTCGTATATCATTATTGACTGCCACGCCGGTATAAACTGTTATCATAAGGACGGTTTGTGCAAGAATACCCGGAATTAAAAACTGCAAGTATTTATCGGTTGATCCGGCCAGTGCACCGCCGAACAAATAGGTGAACAGAAAGGTGAACATGATCGGAAAAGCCGTTACATCAAACAACTGCTCCGGCACATGTTTAATTTTGAGTAAGGCGCGCCATCCGAATGTTAACGAAGTAGAAACAGCATTTGGCCGTTTAGGCCGTATACCGGACAATAAAATGGCATTCAGGTTTACATCCGTATTTTTTGTCTCACCTGGTTGATCCGATATTTGATAATTCTCTCGCATTATTTTGTGGATTTGTATGACTTTTATGACTTGCTATTCTCCAGGGACTTTTCATCCATTACGGGTTTACCGGTTAAGGCCAAAAATACCTCATCCAGGCTTGGCTGACCGAGCGAAAAATTGGTAATCTCAATTCCTGCTTCCGACAATTGTGTAATCACCCCGGATGCCTGATTCACATTTTCAGCCTGCACAGATAATTGAAACGGATCGGAATCGCTATGCGCTTCAACCTGTAAAATATCCCATATCATTTGCTTGGCGGTAACTCGTTGATCAGGATCACGAAAACGGATCCGTAATACACTGCCACCTACCGAACTTTTTAATTCACCTGGTGTTCCCTCGGCTATTAACTTACCATGATCGATAACTGCTATGCGTTTGGCCAACTGATCAGCTTCATCCAGGTATTGGGTGGTTAATAAAACAGTTGTACCATCGGCTACCAGAGAGCGTACAATGTCCCACACCTGGTTGCGGCTTCGGGGATCGAGGCCGGTGGTGGGCTCATCCAAAAAAATCAAATCGGGACGAACTACTATGCTCGCAGCTATGTCAAGCCTGCGTCGCATACCACCCGAATAGGTTTTGGCTTGCCGCCTGGCAGCATCGGTTAATCCAAACCCATCCAGCAATTCTTTGGCCCGTTTCTTGGCCATTTTAATGGTATACCCCAGTAAACGGGCTTGCAAAATAAGATTTTCCAGTCCGGTTAGGTCGTCATCAATGGATGCAAATTGTCCGGTTAAACTAACCCGACTTCGCACGGCGTCCGGTTCTTTTATTATATCATGCCCGAGAACTTTCGCTGTTCCGGCTGTTGGTTGAAGCAATGTAGCCAACATGCGTATGAGTGTTGTTTTACCGGCTCCATTCGGCCCGAGAATACCAAATACATCACCTTTGGCTATGGAAAGGTCAATACCATCAACAGCACGGGTATTGCCAAAGTATCTGCTTAAGCCTTTTACTTCAATGGCCCCTGCGGTTGTATGAATTTGATTCATGATTCACAGTTTGTTTTTAATTGTTGTTTAAGGTATTGTATATTTAACATTTTCAGATCCGTTTTTCATGAATAACGACAAGATAATATAATATGGCGAAATTATCCATTTGAAACAATTAATTCTTATGTAGGTTCAACCATGAACTGTTATCTTATCAGCATGCATCATTGGTTCTATAAAGGCGTAACCCCTTTTTTGAGCAGTATATTTCCATATTTTGCCGTTTCACCCGTCATTACTACGGCAAATGCTTCTCTTGCCCGTTCGTAGAACATAAACCGCTCGATACGTTGTACCGGGGGTATATCAGGATTGGTTTTGTGTATGCTGGCCAGGTAAGTTTCTTCTACTTTTGGATCCAATTGATCGCCCTCAACAGCCTCCATCATAATCACCGGATTGGAAACATACGAATCCAATTCAAAAAGCGGTAGTATGGCTTCCAGTAAATCGCTAATTTTCAATCCATCAGCGCGTATAACCCGTTGATTCAAAGTATCCCCCGGAAAATGGGCGTCGGCAAGTACTATTTCATCGCCATGTCCCATGCGGGCCAATACCTCCAATAACAACGGACTGATGAGTGGTGATATTCCTTTAAGCATAACAAAACAGGTTTTGAACGCAAAACAAATATAATTAACAATGTCAATATAATAGCCTGATTGACTGTAAATATTTGTTACCTACACAACACTTAAAATATATTTCTTTTTATATTCGGCAGGCGATATATCCTTAATTTTTTTAAAAACTTTGGAAAAATGAAATCGGTCGCTAAAACCACAATTATCCGCAATTTCATCAATGGTAAGCGTAGAATGCCCCAATAAATCACATGCCCTGGCAATGCGAAGCTGACGGACATATTCCTGCGGACTACTTTGCATCTGCTCCCGAAAGAAACGTGTAAAAGCATTGGTGGCCATATTCATTTTCCCGGCCAGTAATTCATTTTGTAAATTTTGGTCGACGTTATCTTCAATAAAATCAAGTAAAAAAAATAATCGCGAATCCATTTTCCTTGTTTCAAATGCATCAGGAGGAAGTTGATTGACACCCGATAAAATGAGCTGGTAAATATCCAGGCTGGTTTGAATATCAAAGGAAGTACCCTCAACCAGCAATTTATCAATAATATGTTCGACCAACTGTACCTGTTCATTCGAAATTTCCAGCCGATAAATATCTGCCCTTGTATGATCAAGTTGACTGCCAAGATTAAAATGTATAAACAAATGAAGAATTTTGGCATTCATGATACAGCTTTTCTCTTCGCTGCGTGATCGTATCCAGTTACCAACCAGGTCGTATTGATCGTGCTTTTCGTCCGTTACTTCACCATCAATACCGGTTGAAAAAGGTGTATTTGGCGGGATGATAATTAAAACATCGGGGGAGAGATAAATTTTATGGTGGCTTTGTACATAAGCCCCAGGTGTTTTATTCCAATACAATCGCCAGTAAGGAAATGTCATTTTATAACTTTTCCATTTGTCCAGCCACCAATAACGACAACACAATACATGCATTTTTAATGTTTCAAACGATTGGATCCGACTGGATGGGTCACCCGATGCCGGCACTTTGTTATATGTTACCATGCTTTGCAGATTGTTTCATTTATACATAAAATTAATTGATTTATACATTTTACTGCAATATTCGCTGCGATATATTTATAATTTGAAAACAACTACTTAAATAAACAAACAATGACCGACCTGCACTGTCTGGCAATTGATATGGGTGCCAGTAGCATTCGTTTGGTACTGGGGAAGATTAATGAACAGGGTATTGTATATGAAGAAATATATCGTTTTAAGAATGATGTGGAAACCATTGATAATGCTGATAAATGGAATATACAAAAAATCTATGACCAAATACTTTCGGGGATTACCCTGGCCCTGGAACATTATCCGGCTGTCAGCAGTGTTGGTATCGATACCTGGGGTGTAGACTATGTACTGCTGGATGAGCACCATGGGTTAATAGAAACCCCTTTTGCTTATCGCGATCAACGAACTGAAGGAATGATGGAGCAATGGAAACAATTCATGTCGCCCGAAGAAACTTTTCATCGTACCGGTATCAACTTCTATCAGTTCAATACACTATTCCAGTTACTGGCTTCAAAAGGAGAAGAGAGCCTGAAAAAAGCAAAATATCTGTTGTTTTTATCGGGTTATATTTATTTCAGGCTTACCGGTGAGAAAGTCAATGAACTTACAATTTCCTCTACATCACAAATGTTACAGGTTCATTCACGGCAATTTGACACTGCCATAACAGACCAATTAGGTCTGTCAACATCCCTGTTCTGCAAAGTAGTTGATCCCGGGCAGGTAATCGGACCGGTTAATGAGCCCCGGCTTCCTGAAAACCACCTAAACGCAGTAACTGTATGTTGTCATGACACAGCCTCAGCCGTTGCTGCCATACCCGCTACCAGCGAAGAATTTATTTTTATTGCAACCGGTACATGGTGTATATTGGGTATCGAATCAATGCAACCAATTTTATCGAATGAAGCATTAAATGCCGGATTTACAAACGAACGCGGATTTAACAATTCATACCGGATTCTCAAAAACATTGTGGGTTTATGGCTTATTCAGGGAATACAAAAAGCGCTGGATAAAAAAATTGAATTTGAAGAAATGGACCAGATAGCTCGCGAAACAGCTAATACCGGACTGCTTATTAATCCCGACGATCCGCTTTTCTACAATCCGGAAAATATGATCGGGGCATTCAATGAATATTTTCGCAAAACAAATCAACCCGTTCCAACATCTTCCGCCGATTATATAAAATGTGCTTATGATAGTCTGAGCCTTTCTTTTGTATACTACCTGAAAAAAATTGAATCTATCGCGCAAAAGGAACTACCTCATTTACATCTGATTGGTGGTGGTATACAGGCCGAATATTTCTGTCAGTGTATAGCCGATTTTACCGATAAGGAGGTTATTGCCGGTCCTGTTGAATCTGCTGCCCTGGGCAATATCATGGTACAGGGAATTGCCATGAAGAAAATAAAGCATATACAAGAAGGCAGAAAACTGCTGGCCCGATCATGCGAGGTAAAAAGATACCGTGCAGATCAGGAACAATCGGTAATTACTAAAATGTATAACCAATTCATACAGTTAAAAGAACAATAATATGAACCAAAGTAATAGATTTATAGGTATACGGCCAAAAGTTGGTATTCGCCCCACCATCGACGGACGCCGAAACGGCGTGAGAGAATCGCTGGAAGACCAGACCATGGCACTGGCCCGGGCAGCGGCCCGATTGATAGAAGAAAACCTTAAACACGCCGATGGAAATCCTGTTGAATGCATTATTGCCGATACTACTATAGGTGGTGTGTCAGAAGCTGCAGCCACAGCCGAAAAATTTAAACGCGAAGGTGTTGGTGTATCGCTTACGGTAACTCCCTGTTGGTGTTATGGCAGTGAAACCATTGATATGGATCCCCTGCTGCCGAAAGCAATATGGGGTTTTAACGGTACCGAACGTCCCGGGGCCGTTTACCTGGCTGCTGCATTGGCCGGACATAATCAAAAAGGATTACCTGCCTTTGGTATCTATGGCACGGATGTGCAGGAAGCCGGTGATACGTCGGTTCCCAACGATGTACAGGAAAAAATATTACGCTTTGCCAAAGCAGGACTGGCCGTTGCCACCATACGAGGTAAATCATACCTTTCAATGGGTGCCGTTTCGATGGGTATAGCCGGATCAATCGTAAACACTGACTTTTTTGAGAATTATCTGGGTATGCGATGTGAATTCATTGATATGTCGGAGTTTACAAGACGCGTGAATGAAAATATATATGATCCCCTGGAATATAAAAAAGCCATGGAATGGGTGAAAAACAATTGCCGGGAAGGCCATGATTACAATCCTGGCGATCAACAAAAATCACAGGATGAAAAAGACAAAGATTGGGATTATTCAGTGAAAATGACACTTATAGCGCGTGACCTGATGGTGGGTAACGACCGTCTTGCTGATCTGGGATTTGACGAGGAAGCCCAGGGAAGAAATGCCATTGCCGCCGGTTTTCAGGGACAACGCCAATGGACCGACCATTTTCCCAATGGCGACTTTATGGAAGCCATGCTTTGTTCTTCATTCGACTGGAACGGTATACGACAACCCTATATGCTGGCTACCGAAAACGACAGCCTGAACGCTGTGGTTATGTTGTTTGGTCATTTAATGACCGGAGCGGCTCAGATATTCTCTGATGTACGAACATACTGGAGTCCGGAAGCAGTTAAAAAAGCAACCGGCTATCAAATGGAGGGTATGGCAGCCAACGGAATAATTCATCTTATCAACTCAGGCCCGTCTGCTCTGGATGGAACAGGCGAACAAACCATAAATGGTAAACCGGCTATGAAGCCCTGGTGGGAGATAACCGGGGAGGAAGTTCAAAAATGCACCCGTGCCACCACTTGGGGAGCAGCCATTAATGAATATTTCAGAGGTGGCGGGTTTTCCTCAACATTCAAAACCCGTGGCGGAATGCCCATTACATTATCAAGGGTGAATATTGTTAAAGGCCTGGGGCCTGTGCTTCAACTCGCCGAAGGGTTCACCGTTGAACTGCCCGATAAAGTCCATAAAACATTGGATGAACGCACCAATCCAACATGGCCGACAACCTGGTTTGTGCCCAATTTGAACGACAGCCCGAACTTCAAAAATGTGTATTCGGTCATGGCCAACTGGGGTGCGAACCACGGTGCATTTACGTATGGACATATCGGTGCAGATTTACTTTCATTGGCATCAATGTTGCGAATCCCGGTCTGTATGCACAATGTAAACCCGGATAAAATTTTCAGGCCCGGTGCATGGTCAGCTTTCGGAATGGACCAGGAAGGAGCAGACTACAGGGCCTGCAGTACGTATGGACCGCTTTATAAATAACAGGTATTATGTCTGTTTCAGGAATAAAATAAAGTTAAGATTTCATTTTTTTAATTTTTTGATGGCTTCTCGCCTGGATTAAAAAACAGCGAGAAGCTTTTTTTCGGCTTCGCTCAATATAATTCTATATTTGTCCTTCAAAAAAAAAACGGATGGAATTATTTGTATTTGACCTTGATTTTACACTTTGGAATACCGGAGAAACGTATTGCAGCGAGACCATACCTCCGTATAAATGGCACAATGGACTACTTTATGATGATAATGGGAATTGGCTCAGGTTATACCCGGAAACACCTGAAATTCTTAAAAAACTCAGAAAAAAAAAGAAAACAATGGCCATTGCTTCGCGATCCTATAGTCCGCCGCAGGCAAAAGAATTGCTTGATCTGTTTGCCATCGATCAATATTTTGCGCAAACTGAGATATTTCCCGGGGATAAAATAGCCCATCTAAACAATATTCAGAAAAACCTGAATATCCCTTTTGAAAAAATGGTATTTTTTGACGATGAACAACGCAACATCAACGATGTGGGTTCACTGGGGGTTACAAGTATACTTGTACCCGATGGTATTCGCTTAAACATGATTGAACCTTTTTTGAATAAATAACTCGGGCATTTAACAGCATGCCCGAATCATCCGTTTATTCGCGGGAATATAAAACCTTCACATCCAATGAGGTAAAGGCTTGATAACCATTATTATTAGAAACATAAATATGAAAATGATAATCACCCGTATCATATAAGGTTGTATCGTTTAATTGTAAAGGAAACGACAATAACGTATCCAACCGAAATTGAATTGAATCATCCGGCAGTGCAAAATCCCAACTATTGGTAAAGGGGTCTTTTTCATCTTTTTTTGGATCCATATTACAGGTTTCGTGATCACCATGACTGTGATGGCCAAAATTATGATGAATGTCTATTACCATATTGCCCAGGCCCGATTCATCACCAATTAATACCTGATAGTTAAACGTCTCACCAAAATACAGCGTATCACATGGTTGAGGAGATAATATTTGGATATCAGGTTTGCTTTCATCGCTATCCGCCTTTTCAATACAACCGGTAACCATTAGCGCAATCAAGCCAGTAATAAATATGATTATCATTTTCATATCAACACGATTACTCATTCTATAATTTCAATTTCTGTTTTCAATGCTTCAGTATCAGTGGCATACCCTTTATCATCCACCACTATTATAACTACATGATACTTCCCAAGGTTAGCCGTCTCAGGTACGTCCACATGTTTATGTACGGGTGTTTTTTTTAGTCCTTTAAATTCACTTTCATTTTTAAAATCATCATCAATAATTTTATATTCATCTTCAACATTACCTGAGGCCGGGTGATCATGTATTTCAATATGGTAATAGTCCAGGCGGGCATCTCCCCTGGCTTCGGCAGTGAAATTCACCATTATGGTACCACCCAACGATATTTCTTTGCTTTCATTATCATGGTTCTTTGCAACCACTTCAGTGATCACCGGTGATTCATCTTCCTCTTTTTCACAGGCATTCAGCATTAATAAGGCCAACATTAACGAGCTGATAATTTTTAATTGTTTTTTCATGTTCATTTGTTTTATTAATTGTTATTATTTATAGAAAACGGTACGGTCACAATCAGCTGAACGTCTCTTCCCGGTTCAGGAATACGCAATCGCCGGTAAAAACTGATATGATTAAAATATTTATTGTTCAGCAGGTTGTTCACTTTTATCCTTATGGCAACGGGGTTATTACCTGTATTGATATTGGTTTGTGCTGCGATCGCGAAATCGATATAACCATTTGTTGACAACTCGTTGGGAACTGTATAATTTTGTGCGGCAACAGCTGTACAGGTTAATCCAATCTGGTTTTTATCGAATACTCCTTGTTTTTTAAGCACATAGTTGAATTGAGATTTTAGTGAGAATGGCGGCGTAAATGGTATGGCACTTTTCAAATCCAGATTAACGGCATATACATATTCAGCTCCCATTTGTACCTGAAAACGATTATGGAATTGGAAATCTGCACTCAACTCACCTCCGGTGATCAGGGCCTTGCTCTGTTCATATTTATAAACCTGTCCTTCGCGACGCAACTCAGGTGTTGGATTCAGGTATAAATAATTGGTGAAGTAATTTAAAAACGGACTTGCCATTATGGTTAAACCGGACCAGTTTTTTTCAAAACCAATATCCAATTGCCATGCCTGTTCAGGCCGGTTCTTGATATCACCTTTTTCAAACCTTCCTTCATGCCGATGCAAACCATAAGCAGCCAATTCATATACCGAAGGGACACGGTAACTTTTTCCCAGGTTTAATTTGTAAATGGTATTCGTATTCGGCACAAAATTGATTCCTGCCGAATAGGATAAGGCCGGATATTTTTTATTCAAGGAAGGATTGAACACAGAATCGCCTCTTGCCGGATCCGGATTCAACGTTTTATGAATGTCCGATTGATTATAATCGTAACGGACTCCGGTGTTCAGAATCCATACCGGACTGATATCATATTGATGGGTAATAAAAAACCCAAGAGCCAATCGGTTATAACGAGGTAAAATATGACTATAACCATCGGTGTAATGTTGCTGATACTGGCTATTTATGCCAAACGTAAATGTATGATTGGATATTTTTTGCCATTTGTAAACAGTATTGGCGGAATAGGTGTGTAAATCAAGTTGTAAATCCAGGCCTTCCCTATTGCGATAATAGTTTAATTCCTCTGAGCGATTACCTGTCTCATCGGATAAATAGCTAAATTCTGAAGAATGATTGCATTGGTAAGCGACAGCGAATTCAAGTTTGTTATTGTTGATATACCAATTGGTGTGATGACGAATCGAATAATCATTCAATGTTTGTGATGGTAACTGAATATCCCGGTTTTTCCGGGCATGTAGCATCTGCAGCGAATCATATCGCAATCCCTGCCAGTCAAAAAATCCATTTTGGTTCTCTATATATGAAAGTTTCAAATAACTGTTTCCCCATTTCCTGACGATCCCTGTAGTTAAGGCAATTGTATTTTTTCTTCCGGCAGTATTATGAACATGGCTGCCCAGCGGTTCCTGGTGCGAGGTTTCTAATTCAGCCGACGGCCCTGGTCGTACAAATAATTCAGTAGCTGGAACCTGAAAATCACCTTGTTGCCTATGAGATGCATGAATGGTTGCATAAAGATCATTTCTGCGGGCGGATACAACAGCAGATGTTCCCAATGCCTGGTTATTGGTTTTACCAATAGCAGAAACTTCACCCGAAAGGCCGCCTGATAGCGGGACATGCTCAGGCAGAATGTTGATAACCCCACCCATCGCATCAGACCCGTAACGAAGCGTTGCGGGACCCTTGATCATCTCAACATGATTCACTGCATGATGATCTGCCATTAATCCATGATGATTGCTCCATTGCTGCCCTTCGGTTTTTATGCCGTTTTGCGCTACTGCTACACGGTAGTATCCCATACCCCTGATCATGGGTTTGGATAGTCCGGAGCCGATATTTATGGAATGCACACCCGGAATTCTGTTTAGTGTTTCCATTAAACTGCCACTTCGGTTTTCCTTTAAAAACTCTTCCTGAATGAGTCCGATTGAAATACTTTCCCGGCGACGTATTTCTTTCTCCCGCTCACTTTTAACCTCCACCTCATCAATTTCCTGATACGCTGGTTTCAGGCGTATTAACACCATAACCTTTGTACTGTCATGACGAATGTCCTGGTTGTATGTTTCATAACCAAGGTTAGATACGCAGATTTTGTAGCTTTTTATTGGAATATCACTCAATTTAAATTTGCCCTGATTATTTGTAATCATCCCATAGGATTCACCTTTAATAGTAACATGCGCACCAGGCAATGCCCTGCCATTTTCATTGATAACCCGCCCTTCAAGCACATAAGACTGACTATATGAGAAATTTGTTATAACACTAATTATAAGTAATATAACAATGTAATTGCCCTGTCGTAATGTTGTCTTAAAATACAATAGTGTTACTTTTTATTATTTTGTGTTACCATAACTCAAAAGTAATATTATCTTCCTGATTTAAAAATGCTCATTCAACTATTGAATCGAGTAGGAAGATAGGGATTACTTCCCTATCTGTCCTCTCACACCACCGTACGTACGGTTCCGTATACGGCGGTTCCTTAGCCCACCCTCACTTTGAGGTAATATTCCGAGAACGTA
>JAAAOM010000033.1 GCA_009908855.1 Bacteroidota bacterium | reverse complement strand
GTCGAAATGTCCTGGTAATGCGTTCTAATAACCCTTCGACTCCGCTCAGGGTGACCACCTTACAAGGCATTTTCGAAAATTGCTTTTTTTCAATTATGAGCGATTGCAGATATTCATTAAGAATAATAACATAAATATTCGTAAAGGCGTATAAGTTAATTTATTTAGTAATTACCACACTAGTTCCATTACTTCATGGTCAAGGTATCCCGAAAAGTCCCGTCCTACTGAAATAATATCATAACCAGATTCTTCTAATATTTTAACGCTTAATAATGGAACATTTTCATTGGCAAGCAATTTCATTATGCGGATTTCTGAGGTTCATTGTAAATCAGCCCGTCTTTTATTATATCTTGAATATAAAGAAATACTGCTTGTAAATCTTCTTTTCTTAATCTAGGATGGTTTTCTATTATTTGTTGTTCACTCCACCCTGATGCAAATAAATTAACAATATGTTCTATAGATAACCTGGTTCCTTTAATTACAGGCTTTCCAGCTAATACATCTTCATTTAATTCAATATAGTTTTTCCATTCCATATTTCAAATTTACAAATTTTTAATGATAATCTATTTCTCTCGTATGTTACCCAACTATAATAAAAAAACCAATGTTCAATGTTGGGATGTTTAGAATTTGATATTTGTCTTTGGGTGATTATTGTTCTTTGATGCTTCACCAATTCCTATCTCAAAATCTACAATCCTTCCATCTGATTTTTCTTCTTTCCGCCTTCGTTTTGTCCGGTTTCCGGCCTCGATCCCCGTTACACCCCGTTGGATAATAAAACCATTGCCCATTCGTACCATAATCAGATGAATGATGTAATCGGTTCAATCAACGCAATAATTCAATAAAAATACTTTGTCTTTTAAGATTTAATCCTTATTTTTGCAAGCCAATATTTTTTGAATACATAAAAAAGAATAAATCGATGAAAAAGGGAATACATCCGGAGAATTACAGGTTTGTTTGTTTTAAGGATACCTCAAACGGAGATCAGTTCATCACCCGTTCAACAGCACCTTCAAAAGAAACAGTTGAAGTAGATGGCACGGAATATCCATTGGTGAAGCTTGAGATTTCAAATACTTCCCACCCATTTTATACAGGTAAAATGAAATTTGTGGATACAGCCGGACGCGTTGATAAATTCTACAACAAATACAAAAATTTCAAGAAAAAGCAATAATTTTTTGAATAAAGGATATTTTATGAAAGCTTCGGGAAGTTTATTCATCCCGAAGCTTTTTTTTGTTTATTTTGTAGGAAATTGATCAATCAATACAATAGTCCTTTATGAATTTCATTTTATTTGACGGAAAGGAGCGCAATGATTTATTGCCGTTAACCTTTACCAGACCGGTTTCCGGTATACGCATCGGTATATTAACCATTCGTGAAAAATGGGAAAAATACCTGAACCAAAGCGTTTCGTATTTAACACAATCCTATCTTTCCAATAAATTCCCCATTGTCGTACAGGATAAAAACATACTAATCAGTGGCGCGGTCATACCCAATCAGGAATTAGCCGATCAGGTTGTTGCACTCAAAACCAACCAGGCGCTTATACACGATAATGACATTATCGCCGTAAACCTGGCCGCGAATGATATTCCTGATTTTGATTTTTCCAAAATCATTGATTATGAATGTATTATTAACAGTAAGGATGTTCATCGTGTGGCCCGTTTGTGGGATATATTTTCGGACAATGGCAGGGAAATTGAAAATGACTTTCTTCTCATTACCAAAAACCGCGATTCGCAGCAAGCGAGTAAAACTGTACAGATAATTGGCGACAATATATTTGTGGAAGAGGGTTTTAAGGGCGAGTATTGCACCATAAATACCAACGACGGCCCCGTTTATTTGGGCAGGGATACGGAGGTGATGGAAGGCGCCCTCATTCGTGGCCCATTTGCACTATGCCAACATTCGGCTTTGAAACTGGGTGCTAAAATATACGGGCCTACCACAATCGGCCCCTATTGTAAAGTTGGTGGTGAGGTTAATAATTCAGTGTTTCAGGGGTTTGCCAATAAAGCACATGACGGTTTTTTGGGTAATTCGGTCATTGGCGAATGGTGCAATATCGGAGCCGACAGCAATACTTCCAATTTAAAAAATAATTACGACCAGGTTCGATTGTGGAATTATCTCTCTGAACGATTTGAAAAAACCGGATTGCAGTTTTGTGGCCTTATCATGGGTGACCATTCTAAATGCGGTATCAATACCATGTTTAACACCGGAACAGTGGTTGGGGTGAGCGCCAATATTTTCGGATCGGGGTTTCCGCGAAATTTCATACCATCCTTTGCCTGGGGAGGCAATCATGGCTTTACCGAATATGCATTCCCAAAGGCCTGTGAGGTGGCATCCAGGGTATTTGCTCGCAGAGGGAAAATATTTGATGATACCGAGATATCCATTCTGAAAGAAATTTTTGATCAAACGGAACAATACCGCAAGTTTTAATTTGGCACAGTGATTGACACATTACTTTTTTTAATGAAAAATTGCTATTGCTGACAGATTGACGTAAATTATATAGAGAATAGAATAGTTTATATGGGAAAAAAGAATCACGACGATTATCAATTATACCTATCAGACCCGATGAACAATGATACTGATTTTATTCCTCTTATTTCTGACGAAGAGGAAGATGTAATCATCAATGCAGATGTTCCTGACACCCTGCCAATATTACCGTTAAAAAATACGGTTCTGTTTCCGGGCGTTGTGTTACCCATTACTGTGGGGCGGGAAAAATCACTAAACCTGGTTAAAGAGGCATATAAAAAAGAAAAGATTATAGGTACTGTTTGTCAACGCGACCCTGAAACGGATGATCCCTCCCTTGAGGATATTTATGAAGTTGGTACGGTTGCCCAAATACTTAAAATCCTTGAAATGCCGGATGGTGGCACTTCTATCATCATCCAGGGTAAAAGAAGATTTCGTATTAACGAAATGGTAAAACCGGACCCATATCTTGTAGCTAACATATCTACACTTGATGAGGTTAAACCAAAATCGGGGGATCAGGAATATGAGGCTTTGGTAGGTTCATTGAAAGATATATCACTTAAAATTATTAAGTTATCTTCCAACATCCCGGTTGAGGCTTCATTTGCTGTGAAAAACATTGAAAGTTCTACCTTCCTGATCAATTTTATTTCGTCAAATAGTGATATGGAGCCCGAGGACAAACAAAAATTGCTCAACGAAGATAACCTGAAAAAACGGGCCAAAAATCTGCTTGAACATTTGGTGAAAGAAGTTCAGATGCTGGAACTAAAAAGCGATATCCAGGCCAAAGCCAAGATGGATATTGAACAGCAACAACGCGAATACTTGTTGCACCAGCAAATGAAAACCATTCAGGATGAACTGGGTGGTAATCCGATGGAGCAGGAAATTGAGGAATTAAAAAAGAAAGCCAGGAAGAAGAAGTGGAATAAGGAAGTTGAAGAGACTTTTCAGAAGGAGGTTGAAAAACTTCACAGGCTTAATCCATCTACAGGCGAATATAGTGTACAGGTTAATTATCTGCAGACCTTATTGGAATTACCCTGGAATGAATATACAAAAGATAGTTTTGATCTTAAAAAGGCCGGCAGGGTATTGGACAAAGACCATTACGGACTTGAAAAAGTGAAGGACAGAATACTGGAGCACCTGGCTGTTTTAAAACTGAAAGGCGATTTAAAAGCGCCTATTTTATGTTTGTATGGCCCTCCGGGAGTAGGAAAAACTTCGTTGGGTAAATCCATTGCCCGTGCAATAGGCAGGAAATATATACGCATGTCACTGGGCGGGTTACACGACGAGGCAGAGATTCGCGGGCACCGGAAAACATACATCGGTGCTATGCCTGGTCGCATTGTTCAAAACCTTAAAAAGGTTAAAAGCTCTAACCCGGTATTTGTGCTGGATGAGATCGATAAAGTAGGACGCAGTTTTCAGGGTGATCCGGCATCCGCATTGTTAGAAGTGCTTGATCCCGAACAAAATGCCAATTTTTATGATAATTTCCTGGAGCTGGAATATGATTTGTCTAATATATTGTTTATTGCAACTGCCAATACGCTGGACACCATTCATCCGGCGCTGCGCGACCGAATGGAAATAATTGATGTTTCGGGATACATCATGGAAGAGAAAGTGCAAATTGCAAAACGCCATTTAATACCTAAACAATTGGCTGATCATGGTGTGAAATCATCACAGGTTACGTTCTCTAAAAGCATACTTGAGCATGTAATTGAGCATTATACCCGTGAGTCGGGTGTTCGGGCACTGGATAAAAACCTGGCTAAAATAGCCCGCAATCTTGCCAAACGAATCGCTCTGGGAGAATCCTTTGCCAAGGGATTAACCAAAGAAAGTATTCATGAAATACTCGGACTACCCAGGTTTATTAAAGACAGGTACCAGGGAAATGAATATGCCGGTGTGGTTACGGGATTGGCCTGGACAGCAGTTGGCGGGGATATACTATTTGTTGAAACCAGTTTGAGTGCCGGTAAAGGAAAACTCACCATCACCGGTAATCTGGGTGAGGTGATGAAGGAATCCGGGATCATTGCGCTTGAATACCTGAAGGCACATGCGTCATACCTGGGGTTAAGTCCGGATGTTTTTGACCAGTGGAACTATCATATCCATGTTCCGGAGGGTGCTATTCCCAAGGATGGGCCATCTGCCGGAATTACCATGCTTACTTCGCTTGCCTCTGCCTTTACACAGCGAAAAGTGAAAAAAGGTGTGGCGATGACCGGTGAAATTACCCTACGGGGTAAGGTATTGCCTGTGGGAGGTATAAAGGAAAAAATACTGGCTGCCAAAAGAGCCGGAATCAGAGATATTATATTGTCTAAAGAAAATGAAAAAGACATTGTGGAGATTAAGGACATGTATATTAAAGGCCTTAATTTTCATTATGTGGAAGATATTAAACAGGTGCTTGATTTTGCCCTGCTCAAAGACAAGGTGAAGGACGCGGTAAAAATTGCGTAGTGATATACCCAATAATTAATACGAACCGTTGCTTAGACAGTAATTTATTCCGGTGTAAGGGTGAGGTCAGGTCTTAGCTTCATGAATATAATACTGGAGTTATCACCAATCAGGCTATTGCCTATAAGGCCAACACCATTGTCTAAATGCATGATGGTGTTCCCTCTTAAACGCACACCTTCTTCACCGAAGCTAAACAATGCGTAATTGACAGCATTAATTTCAGTACGAAAAATTTTCATTTTGTAGCCCGATGCGCTTTCCGGCGTATTGGCCAATATAAAAATCTCATTGTTTTGCATCGATAGGCTCTTAACGTCTTCAATATTATCTTCGCGGATAAATAATTCCCAGTTTTTTTCAAAATTATCGTTCACATTAGAACTTCCGGGTCTGCGTACATAATTTACCAGAAAAGGTACTGATAAGCCATTGTCCTGGTAGTATCCCAACAGCAATCTGTTGTCGTTATCACCAATAATATCCACGGCATATTCGTCAAAATTTTCGCTGGTATTATCCTGAGACCTGTAATAGTTCAGGTCGTATAACTGACCTGACTCATGGAGACCGGCCTGGAAAATATTATAGGTTTCATTTCTGAATGTATGGCCCACTATCCTGATTTGATCATTTTGGACATAAACCCCCGTTATTTCCTCGTTGGGATTACTTACCCGTGGTTTTCCCACGATATTACCTGAACGATCCCACTTGCCATTCCAGCTATGGCGTATACCCTCATTATCGGTAATATAGCCAACAATCACATACACATCGCTCTTGTTAAAATATACGGCGTCAAGCGCGGAATTATCATTTTCACCGGAACTAAAATCACTGGTTTCGGCGGAAACAAAATCATATTGGTCCTCCCATACCACACTGCCGGAAGCATTAATTTTAATAAGATATTGATCCCAGTTGTTCAGGTCCTGTGGCGTTCGCGTTCTGGCGCAGATTAAGAAATTGCCATCTTCAACCGGGACAATTTTAAGGGCTTCATCGTCATTGGAAGAACCAATGATATTTATTTCGCCGGTTAGATTTCCGTATGTATCTGTAGTGAAAACAACAATATCCCTGTTATTACTTATACTGCCTGAATTTCCTATAACAATATATCCATCTTCAGTCTTTTCCATATCCACTCCTTCATTTTCAACGTTCAGGCCGTAATATTTGATAAACGACAATTGTTGATCATCGGAAATCACATACTTATCGCATCCTGCTATAAGCGCGAATAGAAAAAAGATAATGATATGATTGTATATTGTTTTTTTCATTGTTTTTTCACTGGTTTGAACAATGATATTTTATATCCTACAGTAAGGCCAAAGTTGGCAAGCAAAAAATCATCTTCAATAAAAAAATAACGATGCCATAAGGTTCTGTTCTTATATCGGGCTTCATCGTTCACCATATCCGTTAATCCGATGTTAAAACGGCCATCAATTAGTAATTCTCCCGAGCCGATTTTAATTTTGTAACCTCCGCCTGCCAGCGCAAAATAATTAACCGATGGTCTATGGTCAATCATATCAATATCAGCACCGGTTACGTCACCTGATTCTCCTTGTATATTGGTCCTGCTAGGCGTTATGATACTGCTGATGAGGTAATTTATACCACCACCTAATCTTACATACGCTTTGTTTTTATTCTGTGTAATATCATAGGTCACTGAAACAGGCGTGCTAAATAATGTAAGCGACTCTTTCATGTTTATTTCGCTAATCTCGAAAATTTTATCCGTAAATGTATAGTTGTATCCGGCCAACAGCAAATCGAGATGAATTGACATGCGATTATTAATACGGCGGCTGATATTCGCTCCTAAGGTATAGCCAATACCCATATTATCATTGGCGTTATGGTCATTAAAATTTCCAGTGGTATAGGTTTGTGTTACAACGGCATTAGAAAGGTTGCCTCCCAGCAAGAATCCAAACGACACAATGGGAACGGTCTCGAATGTTTTAAAAAAATAAACGAATTCGATTGGGTCGGTGGGGCGAAGTTCATATTCGGGGAAATCCTTCAAAAAAGCCAGCATGGTTTTCTCTGCCTCAAACTGGTTATCATCGAATAGATAGGCCAGGATCATTAATTTATACGCCTCTATTTTCTCATTTTTGGTAAATCCTTCTTCCAGACACGGATTTAACAGGTTTGGAATGTCTTCTATGATGCCTTCATTATACAAATTTGTTGCTGAAGAAAGCGCTTCAGAACAAGTGTTTTCCTGGGCATTAATCGGAGAAAGGTGCGTATAAGCCAGCATTCCGATAAAAACAAGGTATAATAGCAACTTCATCATATCAGGGCGAAAATATAGCTATTTATTTAATTGTTCGCAAGTTGTTCGCAAGTTGCTTCATAAGGAATATCGTTGCCAATATAAGTATTCCATTCGCTGTTCGACAAATTACGATTTAGGATGCTGCACATATTATTGGCTAACAGGTCAATTTTAGTTGGCCATACATAAATAAGGTCTCCTTTATTGCTGGATGATACCAGGTAGTTTTCATTTTGTGAGAAGGCCACCGACAATACCCACGATTCGTGTCGGGTAATATGTATGGGCCTGGCCTGTAAATTGCTTGTTCGCCATATTTTAATGGTACCGTCAAGGCTGGAAGTTGCCATGAATGTATTTTGCGGACTGAATTGAACATCGAAAATTCTTGCGTTATGGGCCTGAACCTGGTTTACTACCGTTTTGGTTTGTGTGTTTACAATTTTCAGATTACCTTCTTTATCACCAATGGCTATGTATCGTCCTGAACTATTCAGACTGATTGAGTATATGCTGTGGTTATTCTGTAACAATGAGGAATTGTTACCGTTAACATCCCATTGCAGTAAGTTTCCGTTATCATCAGCGGTATAAAATTCATTCCCGCTGCGGGCAAAGGTTAAAGAACGAATGCGTGAATCGTGCTCAGCCACTACCTGATGCGATAAATCATTTATATTCCACAGAATTAATCGCATGTCGGCACCTGTTGAAATAAGCTGACTGCCATCGCGTGAAAATGAAAGCGCCCATACCCATCCGTTATGTGCTGACAATATCTTGGGTGCTGCTCCCGGATTTTGAAGGTTAAATAATTGTATGGTGGACTGATCGTTACCACAGGCCAGGTATTTACCATCCGGACTGATGGCCAGTGAGCGGTTTATAAAATTGTTTTTGTGTAATAATTGAGCCTTGTTGGAGCTTCTTAAATCCCATTGTAATATACGGCCATCGGTACCGATGCTGTAAAACTCTTCTGAATCAGGTACGAATTCAATGGCCCGTACAGCTCCCCGGTGTCCTTCAAGACCATTATAATCATGCCCCATCAAACCTGACTTTGCATCGTATAAACTGTTATATACATCCGGATTATGATCAACACCGTTGTAGCGTTGATTGAATATATAAGCCTGAAATGATAGTAATGCACTCAGGTTGTCATCAGTTACCTGCTGTGATTTAACGGCTAACGACTGGGCAATGGACAACAGTCTTTTTTGATAGGCCTGCTGCTTATCCTGTTCGGCGGCAGTGGCCATTTGCTGTGCCTGTTTAGCTGTCTGCTCGGCTTGCTCTTTTTCCTGCTCTACAATAAGTGTACGCTCATATATTTCTTCTTTCTCTTTGATTACCTCATTTACGTCTTCTTTAGCCTCCTGAATTTCGTTTTCGTACAACTTACTTTTTTCGATGGATGCCTTTTTTTGTTTCTCCAATGAGTCAGCAGTCATGATGGCCAGGTTTTCGAACTGTAGCCTTTTCTCCATCTCCAGGTCTTTCTGACCTTCTGCTTTCTGACGCAGTTCTTCGGCTATTTTTCGGGCTTTGTCGGCTTCCGCTTTTTGGTTATAGGCGTAAAACATCATGCTCATAAAAGTGATAGCAAACACTCCCAGAACCAGTGCAAATGCACGTGATCGCTTGAGTGCTCTGCGCTGCAGGCGTACTTTATGACTTTCTTCTTTCAGGAATTGCCGTTCACTGGCATCGATAAAAACTTTAACACGCTCAAATGCCGGATGATGTTTACCGGCCCAGGCCAGGGTAGGTTGCTGTGTTTTACGCCAATTCAGTGCCAGATGCAAATCAGGTGGTTTCCATAGCCCGCCTTTTCCTTTTTGATACAGATCGGAGGCTTCTACCAGGCGCATATACATCTGTACGGAGGCAACTTCTTCATCCACCCAGGCGCGGAGTTTATCCCACACCCGCATTAAACTTTCGTGTGATAAATCAATAACCGAGTTTGAATTCAACGGTACATCCTGCCCGGGGGTTAAAAAGGAGCGTTCTTTGGTGCGAAATACATTAACTACATCAATAATATCCTGTTCTGATTTATTACAAACGGCGGCCAGGTAATTTACCTGTGCGGGTTGTCTGATGCCCCTGTTACCTGCCCCTTTTACAGCCAGTGTTTGGAAAACCCGCTTGCATGTCTTTTTCTGATCGGCTGATAAGGTTTCATAAGCCTCATTGGCATGTAATGAGATGGCTCTTTCAAGTGTGCCGGCAGAGTCGAAATCAGTAACCGATATGGGTTTATCAAGGGTATTCTTGTCTTTCCATACATCCCATGTACGCATGAGTGCATGCTGCATTACAGGTAGCTGATCGGAGTTGTCTGTGAGGCTGTTGAGCACTTTTTCAACCAATTGTGGTTCAATGGAGGCACCGCTCACTGCTATGGGGCCAACAATAGCTTCTTTGTAATCCTGTCTTTTCATTTTAGGGATCAGAAAGTTACTATCGTTTATGTATTTAGTGAATTCGGTGTATGCCGAACATTCGCCAATAAAATCTGAACGAATGGTGATTATGATATAAACAGGTACTTCGGTTGCCTGGATGGTATTAACAATGAGCTTGATAAAGGCTTCGGTTTCTTCTTTTAAAGTTTCAGGCGCCCTGGATTCGTTATATCGGAAAAGCTCTTCAAACTGATCGATGATCAACAAGTGGTTATATTTTTGTAAATGTGCACTTTGTTTTAACTGATCGATCAATCCACGAGAGCTTCTGTTGAGCAGGGCGTGAATAATTTTTTGATTGATTCCCGGCTGATCCTGCAGGCTTTCATCTACATCCAGCAGTGCCCGGGATAAATTTTTAATGGGGCTGTTGCCGGGACGTGTGGTAATTATCTTCCAGTTGCTGCTTATTTCTTTGGAGTAACCACCAAAAAGGGCCGGGATAACACCACAATAAATTAAAGAGGATTTACCACTTCCTGAGGCACCGGTAACCGCTACAAAACGGTTTTGAAGTAATAATTCCAATACAGCACTACTTTGCCCTTTGCGTCCGAAGAAATAATGACTCTCGTTTAATCCGAACGGACGAAGCCCGGGAAAAGGATTGGTTGATGTTATGGAAGATATATTTTTCATTTATCAATCATCTCCTTAAGTCGTTTTTCAAATGCCTTGATCGTATTCTTTTGTTTCAAATCATAAGTCTCAAAACTCTCAATATGCTCCTTTACTAAATGCTCTTTCGCTTGGGAATGAAAAAGAATACATTTCCATTTATAGGGATTTTTTTTACCCATCCCGAAAACCTTAAAACTGTCCTGTAATTTGGTCTGCAGCCAAACAGGATTGTTATTGGTATAGTTGATTACCAGCATATCGGACTCAATTAAGTTGTTTATGTGGGTATTTAAATTATCAACAATTGAGTTCGAAAATTGTGGCAGGATTAATGAAACGTCTTTTGCTTTGCACAGATTTTCAATCTGTTCAAGGGTGTTGTGCTCGTTGGGTTCGGTAATGTAATAGAGTTGTTTTTTTGATTTTACAGGTGTTTCGGGTTTGTCCTTCCGATTGAGTTTTTCTATGATTATTTCTCTGAACTCGGTAATATTTGTCTGAATAATTTCCGTTTGGTCGGTGGCATCCTTTCTTAGCCTTTCCAGGAATAATTTTTGTTTACCATCTCTTATCCTGGATTTTTGTGATATGAAGATGATTTTTTCAAAATTCTTATTATTGCTGCAATAATCGTCTACAATACGGTTTTGAAGTTCTGTGATCGAATATTCGGACTTTGACACATAATCGCCGTATCGTTCGCCAATTATATGGATTGACATTTCGCATTTTTCCAGATAGTCTGTGACGGTTTTTTTAATTTCCGGACTATCCTGTGGAAGCTTTTTGTCGGGGTAAATTTTAATACCTTGTTGCAGAAATTCGCGTTTGAGGCTTTCGTAGTTTTCCGTCTGATCGGGTGATACATTGGCCAAAAACAGGGATTTAGTGTAGGTAATCAACGGTTTATCCCGGAAGCTACTGAGTGCATTAATCAAATCGTAAGACAGATCAAGTAAACGCGACCAAAACAAATCATTGGGTTCTGTTTGTTCGGTAATTTGCATGGTCTTGGGCCGTTTGCTTAATCCGGCCTTTTCGAAAAATTCGTAATTTAAGGCTTCTTTTAAATTATTGTGTTCAAGCTCCGCATTGGCAGGTTCCATATCCACTTTAAAAACACGTTGTACTTTGCCATCTGAATTTGTTGTAAGTGAGACATAAATATCATTAATTACCTGGTTATAAACTTCATTTTGGTATGCTTCTTCACTTGTTATTATGATAAAAATGGCTGTGGAATCAAAAATTTGCTTTCTGTCCTGCTCTATTGAATTTACATCTTTTTCGAGGCCATGGGAATCCAGAATTGTTGGCGTCTTTTGCAATATTCGTTCCATAGTAATTTCGAGGTAACGCCTGAATTCAAGTGCCCAGTCGTCGGTTGTGGATGCTTCCTGTTGATCCTCGCTGACATTGATAGGATAATGCAGATATATGTCGTATTCTGTTTCCTTCATGCTTGTTAATTTAATTGATGCTGCCTGTTAATGTAATATTGAAATAAACAGTTGTACAGATCATCATGATCAAAGCACATCTTTTCAAATTCATTTTTCTCGATGCAATATATTTTGGTGGCCTTTTTGGTTCTGAGTATAAATATATCCCCTTCGTTTTGATTTGTAATTTCAATAAATACCAGGTCATTTTCTTCAAAGGAACCTTTTTTCTCACCATTTAAATACAGCGAGAAATTACCATATTCCACAAAGATGAAGCCAATTTTAAAATCAACCAATTCGAAAAGATCATTGTCATTTTCCTTATCAAAGCTCAGGGCATAACTCTTTTCTGCCAGTTGCAATAAAATACTACTGCTTAATCCGTTCAGGAAATTATGATTAGCAAATTTATCAAAAGTAAACAGCAATAAATCGTTTTTATTAAAATTTGGTATGCCGATAAGTTCAATTTCTTCCTGTACATCAGGATTTAAGCGGTTATAAACACGTTTGAGCAGGTAATAAAAATGGGACATCATAATGTATATGGCACTTTCTCTTACTATTTTATCAGCATGGAAAAGTGTAGCAATGATTTCATCCTCCAGGTGCTCAATATCTTTAATTTCGCCCAGGGTATAAATGGCAATGGCTTTTGTTACCGGAGAAAGTAAATTAATATCCCTGTTCAGGATGGCTTTATGCAAATCATCTGTATTTTCTTCCAGGGTATAGTAGAAATGAAGTTGTTGTAATTTTTCAGCGTATGAGCCGTAAGATATAATGGGTAAAACTACCTTTTTGAGGTCTTCCTGTAATACTGAATCCAACAATTCGGATGCATAACTTACCGATGAATATGTGTTTTGCGCCAGTAATTGCCTGGCTTCTTCGATGGTATTTTTGGGGTATAGCAGGTGAAGCAATAAAAACAAATCATTATAGTTTACCTGTAATTCTTTTTCAAATGCTTTGCGGAGCCACAAAAACATTTTTGTTTGATATAACAGGGCAATGATACTTAAATTCCAGGTTATAATATTGCTTTGACGTACAATGAGATTAAACAATTTTGTTTTCAGTGCATCATCAGCGGTATAACCCATATTTTCAAGAGATTTCACTGCCCTCATGTTTATTTGTTGTGAAGGGTAATCGATAAACCGGATGATTTTTTCAACTGACCGGAAAGAAGCGATCTTCTCAAATAATTTGATAATACGAAACAGGCTATCGTCAGTGAATACTTCGTTTTGCATGAGTTGCTCAATATAATCGATAATGGCGTTGCCCTTTGAAACCAGGGTGTCAAAGGCGTAAGAATAGAATTCATCGCTATTGAGGTAATCAACCAACAGATAATAAATTTCACTATTCTCGTAATAGCGGGCAGTTTTAATGGCTTGGATTTTAACTTCCGGTTCAATATCGCGAAGTAAGTGTATCAGGTGGGTCAGGTATTTTTCATTGCTGCTTAAACTTATAAGATGAGCAGCTTTGCATCTGTCTCTGGCCATGAATGACTGAGATAATGTTTCAATTTTTTCCGCTTCTGCGGCAAAGGAAATATCTTTTTGTAATTTATCTAACCGATTGGTTACCATGTCAATTAACGGGTTGTGGATCACATTCTCTTTTTCCAGGATTTGCAATGCTTTTTGATGATGAAGGGAATCTATATTCATCAATGCAAATTTTTTGTATTCATCGTTTTCGGCATGCAGTAATTTTTCAATAAAAACAGGAAATTTATTGGGGTATATTCTTTTGAAAAAGGACATGAAATCATTATTAAAACTGGAAAAGTTATTAATCATATATTGATCATAATTGAAGGTTTCTTCTGCCTTTTTGTGCTTATTAACGGTTTTGCTTTTTAACACAAGTTGAATGAGCCTTGCCATTTTAATGGTAAAAAACATCCATCCCAAAGCAAAAACAATAAGCAGGATGGAAAATAGCAAGGGTGTATTGTTGTATCCGAATTTAAAAATGTATAATATACCTGCAACAGTTGTTGCTATGCCGGTGCACACACCTATTACAACCTGTTGCCATTGGTGTGGCGATTTTAAGAATGTGAAGGTGGCAACCTTTAAGGCAGGGATGTCGATGGTGTTTTTGGTGGTTTCCAGTATAATTTTAAGTACCAGAATACCCAGTAACGGGAAAATATATACATCTATATTGGGAAACCGCCGGGCCAGGAAAAAATAGGTTACAAAAACAATACCGTTTAAAATGAGCAGGCTGGGTGATATTACAAGGCTGAAAGGTGAGTCATAAGTTGTTAAAACCCGTGGAATGATTACTTTTTTGGTTAGATAATTGAATAAATACAGGGTACCGTAAAAGAGGGTTAATACTTTTGCAATACCCCAAATATTAGGATATGCATCAATGGATAAGCGCACAAACTGGATATGTACCAGTGCACCAATAAATGCTACAAATGCCGAAACTGTAAACAGGGGCATGATGTTGCCCCATTTTATTCTCAAAGATTGCCGTGCAGGTGGTGGTTTAATTTCAATATGTTTGGCAATAATCGACAAACTGATCATATAGGCAGAAGCACTTACAACTAAAAACAATGCAATAAATTTGATGTGTATGTCCATATACAGAATCAATAGTGCCATAAAACTGCTAAATATGGTACTGACATGTTTGGTGAGGTCAACAATCGGGAAAATACTGTTCCTTATGGTTGAAGGAATTATATTTTCAATGAAGGAGCTGTAAAAATATAATGTAAATACGGTTATGGCAGCAGAAAGACAAAAAAACACATACAAAAGGGCCAGGTTAGGTGAGAAATAATAGAATAAATAGATAACCGAGCCCAATAAGTTCAGCCCGCCCATAAATAATAATTTTTGGTAGGGGGTGGGCTCAAAGTTAATAACGAACAGAAACAAAAAACTTAATGAAATGAAGAGACCAGCCAGTATAAATCCTAAAAACAATTGGGTGTTTGAATAATAGGAAAGCAGAAAAGAGTGGGAAGTGATATCCATTAAAATCCAAATGTTTCCGGCGCAAAATGCATTCAGAAGCAGTGCAATAAACAGATACCGATGGTCCCCTTCCAGCGCAGGCCATTTGATTTTTAATCCGAACATACGAGCAGGTAAATTTAGGGGTAAATTTCTGTAAAAATAATAAATATAAAAAGTCATCTGTCTAATAATACAAGGTAATTACCAAATTGTAAGAAAACATATCATCTAAATTGGTGTTATGCAGGTAACATTTCAAAAAATATATGTTTGCAAAGGATTCTAACAGCTTAAATGCAATAGAGCGTCGCCGTGAAATATTTTTCCTGGTTTTTTCAGGTCTGTTTATCGGTTCGTTGAGTATGCTCAACATACTGGGAATTACTAAACTCATCAACCTGAGCTTTTCAATTGGTAATCTGGAAATACCTTTTAAGGTGTTTATCGGCGTAATTCCTTATCCGATTACTTTTTTATGTACTGATTTTATAAGTGAATTTTATGGTAAGCGCAGGGCGAAAAATGTTGTGTGGGTGGGCTTTTTATTAAATATGTGGGTATTGTTTATTTTATGGGTAGGGGGTGAGTTACCACCGGTTCCTGAATTGGGTGCGGATGGGTTGCCTGCACCTGATCACCCCAACCGGGCTTTTTATGAGGTGCGTAAGTTGGCATTCGGAGCTACTGCCGCATCTATGTTGGCTTATCTAACAGCCCAGTTTGTGGATGTGCATGTGTTCCATTTCCTGCGGAAAAAAACAAAGGGTAAGCGGTTGTGGATACGTAACAACGGGTCTACACTTACCAGTCAGTTGGTGGATTCACTGGCCGTTGTGTTTATCACTTATTATTTTACGCATGCCATTATTGTGCCTGATGATATTTCGGTAACCAAATATTTGCTGATCCTCATTTTGTCGAACTATTTCTTTAAAATGTTCGCAGCTATGGTCGATACCATCCCGTTTTATTTTGGCGTAAAATGGTTGGGGAAATATCTGCAGATTGATATATACGAGGAATTTAAAAAGCCATAAGCCATACCATTACTTTAAATTCCGGAAAATTAAGCGGAATGTGGCAGGAGCAGGGTTTTAACCTTATACGCTATTTCCCCGGGCCCTTCATTAATGGCATTAACGATATGTTTAGCCTGGGTGTAATATGGTTCGCGCTTGCTAAGTAGTTCTTCGGCATATTTTTCCAGCTCCTCCCTGCTTTTTCCCTTTATCAACGGGCGGTTGGTATTCGGATCATACACCCGGGATACAAATGCTTTTGGGCTTAGCTTAAGATAAATGGCAATGGAATTTTGGGTAATCAGCTTCATATTGTTGTTAAAACATGGCGTCCCGCCTCCTGTTGCTACTACAATATCTTCTTTTTGTAATAGCGCATGCAATGCCCTGGATTCTGCTTGCCGAAAATAGTCTTCGCCCGCTAGTTCAAAAATTTGTGAAACCGAACGCCCTTCTTCATACTCGATGTATTGGTCCATATCCATGAATGTGTAATTTAACAGATTGGCCAGTTTCTTACCAACTGTGGTTTTGCCGCTTCCCATAAATCCGATAAGGAAGATTTTCATTGTCGGGTTATTTATCTTTTACCAATCCAGTTTCATTTGGTTGTTGGGGTCAGCATCATCCGCGTCATCTGAATCATCATTATTTGACGCATTATTGGGTGATTCAGGAAATTTAACGGGTTCCAGTTCTTTTATGGTTTTCACCGCAAAAGTAGTTAATCGTTTACCCCGCGCTTTGTAGCTTTTAACGGCTATAAAGTCATCGGCTTCAATAATTTCCGGATCACGGGATTTATGTTTTCCGCCAAAAGTAATTTCAAACCGTGGATATACCTGGTCGGATAACGCTACCAGCTTTGATTCAGGGTTGTCTCCGATAAATTCAATTAATTTATCGGATGCCTCCGGTGTAAATCGTTTCAGGTAATAATATTGTTGATCGGCATCATAAAAAACGGCTGTATATACTTTTTCCGGATCAAATTTTTCAATTTTAAGTATATTGGTTTCCAGGTGTTGTGAAGTATCTGGTACCGTAGTACGGTATTGACCACCATCGGTAATAATTACTACTTTTTCATTGCCCTTAAACTCACCCAATAAGTCACCGTTTCCGTCATGGTTAAAACGATTCACATCTTTGTCGAAATAAACGTTTTGTCCACCCAATGTTGATTCTCCTTTTTCTTTGAGAACGATTTTATGAATGCCATACTTGGTAAGGATATTTCCTGCGGCATTTTTACCTTTGATAACCTGTTCTGCAAAATTGGCCTCGAAAATGAGGTTTCGCAACCGGGGGCGTGGTTTCAGGTAAACTTTCACAATTTCCGCCTCGCCATTCGGGTTTACCGATAAATACAGTATTTCTGACCCTTCGGTTCCTTTTGTCAGGGAATAATCTTTATCACGGGTGAGGCCTGTAATGGCACACCTTTTTATCATAATTGCACCTTTGTATCCATCTCTGTAAATAAGGTTGTAGATAGTGCGGTTGTCGTTTTTATTAAAAACCGAGACATGAATGATATCTTTGCCCACAAAATCTTTATCAGCTACCTTGGTAATTTTGTAGGTTCCGTCTTTGCGAATGGTTAGCAGGTCGTCGATATCAGAGCAATCGCATACATATTCGTCTTTTTTAAGGCCCATGCCAACGAATCCTTCTTTGCGGTTGACATATAGTTTTTCATTGGCTACCACTACTTTGGTGGCTTCAATCACATCGAAATTACGAATCTCTGTTTTGCGTTCTCTTCCTTTGCCGTATTTCTTTTTAATATTCTCGTACCATTTTATGGTGTATGGAATGATATTATTCAGGTGATGCTCAACTTCACTTATCTCTTCTTCAATGCGTTTTATATACTCATCGGCTTTGAAGGAGCTGTATTTTGATATCCTTTTGATGGGGATGTTTGACAGGCGCACCAAATCGTCATGTGTAACTTCTCGCCACAGGTTTTTAACAAAGGGCTTTAGTCCTTCATCAATGGCGGTAAGAATTTCTTCTTCGGTTTTACAATCCTTAATGTCTTCATAAATTTCATTGAGGATAAATATTTTTTCCAGCGACGCCTGATGCCAGTCTTCCTGCAACTCACTTTTGCGTATTTCAAGCTCTTTGGTTAATAACTCCCTGGTTTGAATGGTGCAATGTTTCAGAATATCAGATACACCCAGGAATTTTGGCTTTTCATCTTCAATTACGCAGGCGTTTGGTGAAATTGGTATTTCGCAATCGGTAAATGCGTATAAGGCATCAATGGTTTTATCCGATGAAATACCGGGGGCTAAATGAACGTGTATCTCAACTTTTTCCGCTGTATTATCGTCAATTTTTTTGATTTTTATTTTCCCTTTTTCATTGGCTTTGATAACCGAATCAATCAGTGTTGTGGTGGTTTTACCATAAGGGATGTCTTCTATAACCAGGGTTTTATTATCGAGCTTGCTTATTTTCGAACGTATACGCACAACACCACCTCTGAGACCGTCGTTGTAACGCGACACATCAATTAAACCACCGGAAGGAAAATCGGGGTACAATTCAAATGCTTTGCCTTTTAAGTGGGCAATGGATGCATCTATGAGTTCATTAAAATTATGGGGCAATATTTTGGATGCCAGGCCAACAGCTATCCCTTCCACACCCTGTGCCAATAATAAAGGAAATTTCACCGGCAATGTAACGGGTTCGTTATTTCTACCGTCATACGATAATTTCCATTCGGTGGTTTTGGGATTGAACACCACATCGAGTGCAAATTTGGATAACCGTGCTTCAATGTAACGCGGAGCGGCGGCTCCGTCTCCGGTAAAGGTATTACCCCAGTTACCCTGTGGGTCAACCAGCACTTCTTTTTGTCCCATTTGTACCAGGGCATCGCCGATGGATGCATCGCCGTGGGGATGGAACATCATGGTATTGCCTATTATATTGGCCACTTTATGATAGCGTCCGTCTTCGAGACGCCGCATGGAATGCAGTATACGGCGTTGAACGGGTTTCAGCCCGTCGTTGATATGAGGCACTGCACGCTCCAGTATTACATACGATGCATAATCCAGAAACCAATCCTTATACAAACCGGTAATCTTTTTTACATGTTTGTCATCATCACCGGTTCCTGCGCCATCGTCTCCCGGGCTGTCAAAATGTTGAATATTATCTTTTTCGGGGTCGTTATGCTGGTTAATATTGTCTGTACTCATTATTTTTTACTCTATGCTATCAGGTCTTCTTCGATGCGTAAATGTTCAATAATAAATTCCTGCCGGTTAGGTGTATTCTTACCCATGTAAAAATCAAGCATGTGCAACAGATCATCCTCCTTGCGAATTCTAACCGGCTCCAGGCGGATATCATTGGTGATAAAATGTTTGAATTCATCGGGAGAAATTTCACCAAGCCCTTTAAATCGGGTGATTTCCGGATTGGCACCTAGTTTTTTAACGGCCGCATCCTTTTCATGGTCGTTGTAACAATAAATGGTTTCTTTTTTGTTGCGCACTCTAAAAAGGGGTGTTTGCAATATGTATAAATGCCCTTTTTTAATAAGATCGGGAAAGAACTGGAGAAAGAAGGTGATCAAAAGCAGTCGGATATGCATGCCATCCACATCGGCATCAGTGGCAATCACAACATTGTGGTAACGCAGGTTCTCAATGTCTTCTTCAATATCCAGTGCTGCTTGCAGCAGGTTAAATTCTTCGTTTTCGTAAACTATTTTTTTGGTTAATCCATAGGTGTTCAGGGGTTTGCCTTTCAGGCTAAAAACAGCCTGGGTGTAAACATCCCGTGCTTTGGTAAGGGAACCGCTGGCCGAGTCACCCTCGGTAATAAAAATGGTGGTTTCCATCCGGCGGTCATGTTTGGAATTATAATGGATCTTACAGTCTCTAAGTTTTTTATTATGTACATTGGCTTTTCGCGCACGCTCACGGGCCAGTTTTTTGATACCGGATATGGCTTTTCGTTCTTTTTCCGATTCCAGGATTTTTTTAAGCAGAATATCCGCCGTTTCCGGCTGCTTGTGCAGGTAATTATCAAGGTATGTTTTTACAAAATCAAGTATAAAATTACGAACTGAGGGGCCTTCCGGCCCTATGTCTTTGGAACCAAGTTTTGTTTTGGTCTGCGATTCAAATACCGGCTCTTCCACTTTAATGCTGATAGCTGCTATAACAGAAGTACGAATATCGGATGGGTCAAAATCCTTTTTGTAAAATTCACGAATGGTTTTTACAAGCGCCTCTTTAAAGGCTGACAAATGTGTTCCGCCCTGGGTGGTATTCTGCCCGTTTACAAATGCGTAATAGGTCTCGCCATATCCTGTTCCGTGCGTGAAAGTAATTTCAATATCTTCGGCTTTCATGTGTATTGGATTGTACAGACTTGGCTGTGTTAGATTGTCTTCCAGCAAATCGAGCAATCCGTTTTTCGATTGATAGGCCTCACCATTTAATTCGATTATTAAACCGGCATTGAGGTATACATAATTTTTCGCCATTTGCTCAATGTATTCCTGCAAATAGCGGTATTTACCAAAAACTGACTCGTCGGGTATAAAAACTACTTTGGTTCCATTTTTCTCATTGGTTTTTTCGTTGGGTGATTCTTCAATTACATTTCCTTCTGAAAAAAGTATCCTTTTTAATTCACCTTCACGGGCTGATTCAATGGTGAAATTACTGGACAGGGCATTTACGGCTTTGATACCAACTCCGTTCAGTCCTACCGATTTTTTAAATACTTTGGAATCGTACTTGGCGCCGGTATTCATTTTAGAGGCTACATCAAGCACCTTGCCCAGGGGTATGCCACGTCCAAAATCACGGATGGTAACCTGGTGTTCTTCAATATCAATTTTGATTTTTTTGCCGTGCCCCATCATGTATTCATCAATGGAATTATCCAGCACCTCTTTAATAAGTATGTAAATACCATCATCCTGGGATGAGCCATCACCCAGCTTGCCGATGTACATGCCCGGCCTTTTGCGAATGTGCTCTTTCCAGTCTAAGGTTTTAATGCTCTCTTCCGAATAGTTTGCCGCTGCGCTCATAATTTCTTATCAATTTGCACAAAGATATATAAAAGCAAGTTGGAGCTCATATTTGTTTATCAACCGGTAATTAACAGGATTATTGCAGTCGGTTTGTTTTGTGTTTAGCTAAATGATTGAATAATAAGTTTTTTCCGTTGTTAAGAAAATGTTGATATATATTTTTATTCAAATTTTCTGAACGAATAGTGCGGTGGTTTTAATTTTATTATGTTAAATAGTTATTCGCTATGTGAATTCGTAGTTGCATCCAATGCTTTAATTTAAATGAGCACACTTATTCAATTAAATATTTCTCATATTGGTTTGGCAGGGTATTCAGGAAATTTTTAGAGCATGGTATACCAGAATTACATGTTTTGATGCCATTGTATGAGAAAAATAAGAAGGAACCTGAATACTAAGGGCGCATGATTCAGGATTGATCGGAAATAATATTCATCTGCTTCATTAGAAGCAATGCATTCATGTGTTGCGTAACTCCATTCAACAATTTATAGTCGAAATGCATTTTGCCATTTTCTATTTGTATCTCAAAACATTTATTACGGATATGATCAGGGTAGTCTTTTTCCAGCTCTGTCAGAGCCAGGTCGTGGGTGGCAATTATACCTGTACATTGCTTTCGAATGAGTTGGTTTAAAAAGGCGATGCTGCCTTTCAATTTATCGGCTGAGTTTGTTCCTTTTAAGATTTCATCCAGCATTATAAACGGTCGGGTTCCCTGACTGATTAATTCAACCAACTGATGCAGCCTTTTAAGCTCGGCATAAAAGTATGATTCATTCTCACCCAATGAATCTTTTGTGCGCATAGAGGTGAATAGTGGCATGGGTGTAAAGCTGAAATGAGAAGCAATCACCGGCAGCCCGTTGCAGGCCAGTAATTGATTGATGCCTATGGTACGCAGAAAAGTGCTTTTTCCCGCCATATTGGCACCGGTAACTATAATGAACAGTCCTTGTTGGTTGATGGTTAACGAGTTATTCACCCTCTGTTCAGGAGAGATTAACGGGTGTCCCAGGTCAGTTGCATGAAATAAATATTTATTCGATATAGAAGGGAAATTATTCCCGGGGTGATTGAAGGCAAAATTACCCAGACAAAACATGGCATCGAACTCACCAATGGTTTCAAAATAAACGGGGATATTTTTTGAATACCGGCTGCGCCATTTTTCCACGTTATTTAAACACTGCAAGTCCCATAAAATACTTCCGTTTAATATCAGGTTCATGATAATATTTAGTCGAAAATCAAATGCCTTAACAATTTTTTTAAATCTCAACAGCTCTTTCCGGCTATTATGTTGATCAGAGAAAAGTTTGTTTTTTAGGTCAACATTCTTTTTTGCGTTGAATGATTTTACCTGTATGAGTGCCAGCAGATCAAGTATCGTTGCAAAGCGACGATTTTGATTTTCAAGGCTGCTATGTTTCTGATTGGTTGTTTTGATATACATGCCTGTGATAATCCAGTTTACCCCAAACAGCAAAAGCACCGGCTGCCAGGGTAAAATATTCAGCATGGCACATACAAATATAATCAGGAACAGAAGTGGCAGAATGGCTCTACAGAACCTGAAAAATTTGGAGTTTACAACACCCAATGGCGTGTTCAGCAAATCAATCAGCTGGTTGTATTCATTCCCGTCCATTTTGTAATAGCAGGCATAAGCCCAAAATTTCTGCCGCAAACCGATGTATTTGCATAATTCGTTGATGGAATCCTGTCTCATGGTTATTTCATCAGGTATGGTTGTGAATGAAGTGAGATAACCGGCTAATCTGTCTCTGCCCCAAATAGTTTGGGTTCGGTTTATAAACTGAAAAAGTGATTTGCGTCCGAAAATATCCAGGTCGCTTGAATAGGGGTGCTGCATATCCATATATTCCCTGCCATCATCGTAACTTTCAAAATCATACTGCTGACAGGTTATTTCCTGTTGATGGAGGTAAAGCAGCTGATCGTATATTTGTATATATTCTTTTATTTGCCCGTTTTTCTTTACCAGAAACACGAATAACAAAAGCACGATCGGGGCAGCTGCCCAAAACCATCCATTGATATTTATAGCCAGGTAAATAAATATCAGTAATAACAGGAACATAATCAGCCTGGCTAAAGCCAACCGGCCTGATATTCTCCGGAGCCGCTTATGTCGAAATTCAACAAATGATTTTCGTCTTTGGTAATAGTTTATCAAGTTATTTTTCATCGGGTGTCAAGTGGATTATATAAAACATTCCATAATAATTACAATTCCATTGCCATCACCTCAAATACGGTTTTGCGCTTGGGATAATAGCTACCGTTGGTATCAAAAAGCCAGGACCATCGTTTGGCGTTTTTTTCCGGCAGCTTAACTTGCAACAACATGTTTTCCTCCTTTAGTTCATGTTGCATGGATAAGCGTTTTTCTTTTATTGAGCAGACAATAGACGAATTGTTTTTGGTTAATAATTGTAGGTGCGCGGCCTGTACTTTTTGACTGAATTGACAGGCTTCCCAATCCGATATACTGATTTTTTTCCTCAAGTAGTCGAGTAAAATAGTATCTAACTGATCAAGCAGATTTACTGAAATCATGTAGTCAACCGGTAATTTTAACTCAATATTTGGCCGGATATTTTCAAAAGCTCTTTTCTTTCCCGTTAACTTTTTTCCGGCATGCAATGCTTGTTCAGCGCATCCGGAAAGATCAAGACTAAGGAGAATAACATGGTTATATTTTTTTTGTAGCTGTTGTGCGGGTTCAGGATGGAAAACATCTATCAGATATACGGTTTTGCTATTTTGTGCCAGCCATTCTGCAGGAATATCCAACAACCAACCGCTTCCCAAAATGGCTATCGACAATGGTTTATGTCGTTCAATACACGATTGTATGAATTGTCGGGTTTGGTCAATATGTTCTTTCCAATTGGGTTGCTCACGTAAATATCGATTCCGAATTCCTTTCTGATCAGTCAAATAACCTAGTTTACGTATGGTTTGTTGGAATGTCAATACCTGTCAGTTTAATTGTTGCAGTTCTTTTTCCATAAATTCCCGCATTTTTCGGGCCAGCTCACCGGCATCCAAATGGGCAAATGTGTCATATTCCCAAGCAGGTAATACTTTCATTTTCATCCTGTTGGTCTTAGGAAACACCCATCCTTTACGGGGCAGGGCACGTGCTGAACCAGACAATACTATAGGAAGAATGGGTGCTTTCTGTTGCAGGGCTATTTGAAAAGCGCCTTCCTTAAAATTTCGCATTTGATCGCTGTGTGAACGTGTGCCTTCAGGGAAAATCATAACTGAAGCACCTTTACGGATCATCTTTCCACAGTCTTCAATCATTTTGAGAATACTTTTGCGGCTTTCACGATGTACCGATATATATCTGTTCATGCTCATTACCCAGCCAACAATGGGCATTTTGAAGTTTTCAGCCTTCGATACCCATTTGAAATATTTATTAATTTGATAAACCAAAAGAATATCTACGAATGACTGATGATTGCTGATCATTACATACGTTTTGCCTGACTCGAAATTTTCTTTATTTTCAACTTTAACACGCCAATAAGGGTGTACGCTTAAAAATGAAAATGCCCAGAAAGTAGTCATACCATGCAGCACTTTTAATTTGGGGTCGAATAAATAGGTTGCGATATAAATAAGCAAAAATGGAGGAAACAATATGATTAACACAATAAAAAGTGCAATCCAACCATAAATTGAAACTATTTTTTGGATCATGCGTTGTTAATTTCAAAGAATGAACAAGGTCAATATTATTAAGATGGTGTTTTTTGCAAAAATAAGGCCAAATATATCTTATTCCTGTTGAGTACTGTATATATTTGTTGAATAAACCTTCAAAAGATTTTAAAATGAAACCTGTTAAATCGTTAAGCGGCATTTCGCAGTGGTTATTACGTTTATTTCTGGGTATACTGCTATTATACAAGAATTTATTTATTTTTCTGCAATTTAATTTCAGGGATATTTATTTCTACATGTCACTGTTTTACGTTGTTTTTGCCTTTTTGCTCATTGCGGGCGGATTTGTTAAACGGCATCATTTAACAGTGTTGTCTTCGTTAATAATTATGTTGCTGATTGTTTTTGAGGTATTTACGGGTGGCGGAATTCTAATGACCAATACCTTTTACCTGAAACTTTCGATGTTTTTAATGGCCTTTTATTTTTTGACCAGGGGCAGTAATCGGTAAATTGGCATCCTTTTTGGTTATTATTTTGTAAAATGATTTTGCACGAGTTGTGAATAATTAGTAATTTGTAAATACCTTATTTGGTAAAATAAAACATTGAATATGAAGAAGTTAATAGCATTACTGGCTGGAGTTGTAATTGGTGTGTCTTCCTTTGCACAGAGCAAAGAAAACGTTGAGCCGAGTGATACCATTGTTAAGCTGGGGGGTAAAAAATTGATTGTTGATGTTACTAAAGTTACCCCTTCCTACATCAGTTTTATTATGCCGAACGATGATGAGGTTTATACCATTGAGCGTAAACAGGTGGAAAAAGTAATATACAGTTCAGGTAAAATTGAACAATTTAATAAACCTATTTTTCAGATGATCGAGGACTACCAGTGGGAAACTGTGTTGTTAACCCGTAAAGAAAAAGATATTGACGGCTTATATAAACGAGGAGCCATATCGGCAGCATCAGCACCGAGTCGCACACCAAAGGCTGCCAAAAAAAGTGCAACCATTCGTATGCAGAAAAAAGCAGCGAATTTAAAAGGGCTGTATATATTGGTTACCCATGAGGAAACGCGGGGCGGTTATGGTGAAATGCCCGGGTATTACATGGAAGGCGAAGTATATGGCCTTGAGCCCCTTGACGAAGGTGAAGAGGAAGCCAGTGATGATGGGGCATTTGAAAATGGGGCTGTGTTTTAATACACTATCTGTAAAAATCTAATAAAAGAAGGCATACACAACATCATTCAGTTTACTTTTTGTAAGATAGGGGTACAGCTTTTTTACCCCTTTTCTAACAGGATCAAACCGGTGGGGTTGATCTTTAAGTACCCGGTATAAATCAGGATGATCAGATTCAATCATTTTTATAACTCCCTTTTCAACAGTTAGCCGGAAGGTATATTGGGTATCGTCGATTCGGAATCTTCCTGTGAATTGGTATTTCGGCGAATAGCCAAAAATCCAGTCTGCGGTAATATATTTTTTATTTTTTAGCTCCTCAATGGCCTGTTTATCCGGGTTATTTGGCTCAAAAAAATCGCTGGCAACCTCTTCATTCATGAACGACATGGCAAGCTTATATATAAATGCATCAATTGATATCGGATGAGCCAGGTAGTTATTGATATTTGTTACCCGGGCGCGAACCGATTTAACCGCTTTATCTGTAAATTTGTCTTCATGCGTAATAAGCGTATTTTCCAGTTCCTGTAAATTTGCTGAAAATAACAGAGTTCCATGGTGCAAAATTCTTTTTTTATAGATATGCTCTGCATTACCCGAAATCTTCAGGCCATCAATAAAAATATTGTTTCTTTTACCCAACGATGCATTTACGTGCAGTTGATTTAAAAAACGGATAATGGGTTTGGTTTGCTTTTCAAAATCAACGAGTTTACCTTCTTCGCCATTTTTTATAAACGTGAAATTAATATTCCCTTCATCATGATATACCGTACCACCGCCAGATATTCTCCGGGCCAGCGTTATTTTATTTCGGTGAATATGGGGGTAATGGGTCTCAGCATATAAATTTTGATGTTTGCCAACAACAACCGTCGGCGAACTGCGCCAGATTACTAAAAATTCGGTTTTATACGATTTTAATAAATACTCTTCTGTAGCCAGATGATCAAAAATATTTAAAGATTTACTCAATAAAATTTGCATGGTCGTGTAAAATTGGAATCCTTTTTTGTATTAATGCGTAAATAGCTGCATATTATATTAAATTTTACTTTTTTGATAAGGGGTTGCGGAAAATATGGAACATTGCGAGAATTACCTTTGGGCATTGGCAGAGAATATTATCTTAAAAAATCGTATCAAATGTTTGGAAAACCAGGGGCAATATAATTCATTAGATTTTTCTTCATTATACAAATATAATATCGGAATAATTACCCTGTCAGATAATTTAGTTATAAAACAAATAAATTTTGAATCCAATACTTTTAATACATTAACCGATGAGTTTACAGGCAAGCCATATAGTGCATTGGTAAATACCAGTAGTTACAATTTTCACTTTCCGGTGATTAATACCTCTAATTTTGAAGAACCTCAGTTACTTAGCTGTTCGGGTGAGTGGTACGATAATGCTATAGCTATTGTTACCAAAGACAGTGAAAACAATGATATAAGATTATTTTTTTACGCACAGAAACCGAAAGTTTCGGGTATTGAGCTCATCAATATTAAGGATGCACAGCATACTGCTGTTCAATCCTATGCCCATGTGCTGAATACCATCATCGAAACTTCCCAGGACGGAGTTTTTTTAATTAATACCAATCGTGAATTACAGCTTGCCAATAGCAATGGTAAACAGTTGTTGCTTAATTATTACAATAATTATCCAAAACCAGGCGAAATATTTGATCGTTATATTGCAACCGGCCATTTAAAAAAATATTTGCAATGTACCAATGATGCCATCAAGGGCAAATACATATCCGAAGAGGTTGTTGTTCGTACACCTAAAGGAAAGCAGGAATGGTTTGATTACCAATACTATCCGGTTTTAAATAATGATAATGAGGTTCTTTTTCTGTTACTTATATTTCATAATAAAACACGGGCCCGCATAATTGAGCGCAGGTATTACGAAACCAAATTAAAAGCGGATGAGTCAGACCGTCTGAAAAAGGCTTTTTTAAACAGCATGTCTCATGAAATTCGCACACCCATGAACGGGATTATGGGATTTGCTGATCTGCTAAACAGACCGTCTTTACCCGAAGAAAAAAAACAAAAATATGCCACGCTTATCAGGGATAACGGTAAAAATCTGCTAAATGCCTTTGAGGAGGTTATGGATATTGCACGTATGGAATCAGGCGAAATGATATTGAATGAAGTACAATTTGATATTAATAAAACCTTCGATGACATTCTTTTCTATTGCAAAAATCAATTGTTAACCAAAAGACATACAAACATAAAAATCACCTGTCATAAAGGAATAGATCATAAAGCAGTTTATATTTATGCCGACAAAGGGAAAATTAAGCAGATTATGCTTAATCTGTTGTCGAATAGTTTTAAAAATACCCTGAGCGGATATATCGAATTTGGTTATTACATGGACCACAGCGGGTTACTGAATATTTACACTTCCGATACCGGAAAAGGTGTTAACCGTCAGCAACGAAACAGATTGGAAAGGCATGATCAACCAACTGAATTTGTTACCCTTCAAAATGAGGGAGCAATGAAAACAGGCATGGGGTTGTCCATTGTCAAAGGATATGTTGAATTTTTAAATGGCAATATGCAATTGCGCTCACAAAATAAGCTGGGGTCGGTATTTAAAATTCAACTGCCGTTATCCGGACATGTTGGCAATCGCGAAGCTGCACTAACACCCATAAAAGAGAACATCGTATATACTTATTGCTCCCTTCATCATTTACAATGGCTCAAACCAATTATGAATGTGTTATCGGAGCACAGCAAAGTTCAATATTACAGCCTTACCGATTTTCCTCCTTTGCGTTCAGGTTGTAAACAACTGTTTTTCTTCCATGCAGGCCAACAAATGTCGCTTATAAAGCAAATTATTGACCAAAAAAACCAACCCGGGCATACCTTCCTGTATATCAGCGATCAGCCTACACAGGATGAAAAAGAAATTTGTTTTTCTTATGGCATTCATGAATATTTATCTTATGATATGGATGTAGACTATTTTACAGATATCCTCAATAAATACATTTATTTTTAATACCAAATTTCTCATTCCGATAGATTTTCAAAGCATAATGCTCATTTATAAGCGATAATTTATTATTTTCATCTGATAAATATCAACGCAGGTTATTATGAAAGATGCTATCGTTAACAGGTTTTTGAAATACGTTAAAATTGATACGCAGTCTAATGAAGACGCAAATACAATCCCCAGCACCCAAACGCAGCTCGAATTTGCACAAATGTTATGCGAAGAACTTAAAGAGATAGGTCTTGAAGAGGTTGAACTGGACGAAAATGGTTACATTATGGCCACCATACCCTCAAATATCAATCATAATGTACCCGTTATAGGTTTTATTTCTCATATCGATACTTCACCCGATATGTCAGGCAAAAACGTAAAACCCCTTATCCATCAGAAATACAACGGCAATAAATTGTTACTCAATCAAAAAGGAAATATTAATCTGTCTCCATTGGAATTCCCGGCATTGTATAGTTACATAGGTAAAGATTTGATTACTACCGATGGTACTACCTTATTGGGCGCTGATAACAAAGCCGGGGTAGCAGAAATTATTTCGGCAGCTGAATTTATGATCAATCATCCCGATATAAAACACGGGAAAATTCGTATTGCCTTTACACCGGATGAAGAAATAGGTCGCGGCGCCGATCATTTTGATATTCGGAAATTTGGAGCGGATTTTGCTTACACTATGGATGGCGGAGAAATTGGCCAGTTGGAATTTGAAAATTTTAACGCCGCCAGCGCGAAAATTACTATTCAGGGAAGAAATGTGCACCCCGGTACGGCCAAAAATAAAATGGTTAATTCCATGCTTATTGCCACCGAGTTAAATGGCATGCTCCCGTTACATGAAGTACCCTCCCATACCGAAGGGTATGAAGGCTTTTATCACCTGGTTAAAATTGACGGTGATGTGGAATACACAACCATGCAATACATCATCCGCGATCATAACAAAGAAAAATTTGATCATAAAAAAGACCTGCTTATCAAAATTATCGACCATTTGAATATCAAATACGGCTCTAACACAGTAAAACTTATTATGATGGACCAGTATTACAATATGCGCGAAAAAATAGAGCCGGTCATGCATATTATTGAGCTGGCACAGGAAGCCATGAAAGCCTTGAGTATCACACCAAAAATATCTCCTATTCGTGGGGGAACCGACGGGGCACGCCTGTCTTTTAAAGGACTACCTACACCCAATATTTTTACCGGCGGCCACAATTACCATGGGCGCTATGAGTTTATTCCCATACAATCAATGGTTAAAGCCACGGAGGTAATTGTTAAAATTGCTGAGCTGAATGCCGGAAAGTAGGAGATAACCGCTTTATTCCATTGTGTCAGAAATATTTATTATTCTCCAGTACCTGATATAAGGGTTCATATACATTATATGTGTATTAATCAAAATATTAACAAACAAGGATAATTTATTCACGCAAATTTTAAATCTTTGTAGCGTGAAGTGTTATACCCATCATTTTAAACCGATATACCCATGCGAGCGATTTTATTATATACCCTGCTAATATTTAGTGCTTTACAAATTACAATGGCGCAGCCCGAGTTGGATAGTGCAACTTATAATTCTAATACACAAGAGCTTTTATTATACGGAACATTTGCTTCATCTACTGATATTGATGCAAGCGATTTTACCATACATTCGGATACTGATTATCAATTATTCGGTACATCTGACGTGAATACTGGTTTAACCCCATCCAGTCCGATAACAATTCCTATCACAGGAATAGATGTATCTCATTTAAATAGCCTTTTCGATAAGGCAGATACATTATCATCACTAGGCACACGCTATGAAATTTGGGCAGCCGCTACCTGGAACGGTATAGTATCTGCTGAAGACACCTGTCGTATTGAAGTGCTTAATCTTACCACCCCCACAATTACTTCAGCTACTTACGATTATGACGATCAAATTTTAAGCGTTTCAGGCAGTAATTTTGCTACCGATCAGATAGTCAATAATGATATTGATGTTTCGGAAATTACCATAACCGGTAAGGATGGTAATCCATATTCCTTGTCCACAACCGGGGATACTGATATTATCACAGTCGACAGTTTTTCAATTACCATGGCCGCCAGTGACGGAAATGCCCTGGATGATTTATTTGATAAAGTGGGTACACAAGACCTGGATGGCAATAATTATTCAATTGATTTCAGTGTAAACTGGAACGTTGTTCATGGATATCCAACTGCCGATTTGGGTATCGGGCTGTCCGTACTTGATGGTGATTTTGCACCATTTGCAACGGGTGTTGGAGTAACAGGGACACAGAATGTTGGTGAGGTATTAAATGGCATTTATACCTATAATGACAATGAGGGCAGCCCCGAAGGCAGCTCCATATACCAATGGTATCGGGCTGATGATGGCACAGGTACAAACCGAACAGCCATTGCCGCTGCCGATGAACAGGAATATACGCTGGTACAGGCAGATGAGAATAAGTATATACAATTTGGTGTAACACCGGTTGCCACCACCGGCGATCAGCTTACCGGCGAAGAAGTATTAAGCAGTTGGACCAGCCCGATTGGTGAAGCACTACCCCGTTTGGATGATGCTACTTATAATGCTTCAACCCGGATATTGACGCTTAATGGCCAGTTTTCTACATCAGATGCTATCTCAATTTCATCAATCACATTTGCTGTTGGCGCCTCAGGCAGCTATACCTTGTCAACCACAACACCGGCTTCCGTTACACCCGAAACAGAATCAACCGTAACATTTACATTATCAGACATGGATTTGGCCCGGTTAAATCACCTGCTTGATGCAACCGGCAGTCAGTCAGCCGGTATGGAGGATTATGAAATACAATTGTCGAATAATTGGAATGGTACAGCTGCATCAGCTGATTCGGGTTCGTTGGATGTAACTTCACTTACCAGTCCCGCAGTTACGAATGTTAGTTACGACTATAATGCCGGCCAATTAGAGGTTACAGCTTCCAATCTGGCTTCCAATGGCAATAGCCTGGATGATATCGATGTTTCACAAATAACTATCATCGGTAAGCAGACACAGTCTTATACTTTAGCTACTTCAACAGATGTTGATATTGACTCATTAACCGGATTTAACGTATCCATTACCGGAACCGATAAAATTGTTTTGGATACCTTATTTAACCAAAGCGGAACAGTTGATGCAGACGGAAATAATTATACCATTAGCTTTGCAACAAGCTGGAATGCGGTTCATGGCAATCCGCAACAGGATATCGGCAATACATTAAATGTGACCAATGGCAATTTTCCACCCATTGCCAGTAATGTGATGGTTAGCGGTACATATAACGTGGATGAAGAATTAACCGGAAGTTATGATTATAATGATTTTAAAGGGGACCTTGAAGAGAATTCTACGTATCAATGGTTCCGTGCAGATGATGGAAGCGGTACGAATTCGGCCGGAATTACCGGCGCCAATGCACAAAACTACACGTTGGTAGCTGCAGACAACGGAAAATTTGTAAGGTTTGCAGTTACACCAGGTGCTGATGATGGACAAACACCAGGTGAACAAGCATTTAGTTCCTGGTACGGCCCTGTTGGCGATGCTCTGCCACGACTGGATAGTGCGCGATATAACGCATCCGGTCAGCAGCTCACCCTGTATGGACAATTCAATACAGGCGAAGATATTCAAACAGGTGATATGACATTTGCAGTAGGAGCAACCACCTACACGCTAAGTTCAACGCCCAATGCCACACCTGGTGGTGCTTCCCAAACCACTATAACATTGTCGGGCATTAATGTGGCCCATTTAAATGGTTTGTTTGATGCCACAGGATTGACATCATCCGGTGCGCAAGCCTATGAATTACAATTGGCTGACGACTGGAACGGAACGTCTGCTTCCCCTGATAACAGCCAATTAGAAATAATGATGCTCTCAACTCCTGCCATATCAAATGTTGCCTATAACGTGAGCACCGGTGTGTTATCTTTCACCGCTAATCACTTGGCAACAAACGGAATAGGAGGAAACGATGATATTGATGTCTCGGAAATTACGATTACCGGAAAAAAAGGTCTTACACGAACACTCTCTTCAAGCTCAAACAAAGATATAACTTCCCTCACCAGTTTTACAATTGCTGTAACCGGCAACGACCGCAATGTTATGGATACATTGTTTGATAACGACGGAACCAATGATGCTATGGGCAATAGCTACGAAGTTGACCTCAATGCCAATTGGAACCTGGTTCACGGTAACAATCAGCAGGATATGGATAATCCGTTGACCGTAAGCAATGTTAATTATCCACCTTATGTCACGGGCGTTTCATATACCGGAACCCTTACGGTGGGCCAGGCCTTATCGGGCGATTATACATATAACGATGATGAAGGAGACGATGAAGTAAATACAGAATTTAGGTGGTATCGTGCCGATGATGGGAGTGGCACCAACGAAGTACAAATTGCCAATGCCGATCAGCAAATCTATATACTGGATGATGACGATGAAGGAAAATACATTCGTTTCGCAGTGATCCCAGGTGCGGATGATGGTTTAACACCCGGTGAAATCGTATATAGCTCTCGAAAAGGTCCCATTAGCAATGCCGGACCGGTTGCTTATAATTTGTCAATTAGCGGCACTCAGGCAGTCGGTTCAGAACTCGAGGCTTTTTATGAGTACTCCGATCCGGAAGGTGATCCTGAAGATGTGTCCTCGACATCATTTCAGTGGTATCGATCTCCGGATAGTACCCAGGCGAATCGCACACCGATAGCTGGTGCTACTGATATAACGTATTCTCTAATAGGTGCAGATCAGGATATGTATATTCAGTTTAGGGTTATACCTGAAGCCCAATCCGGCACATCTCCCGGAAGCGCGGTGTTTAGTCCGTTTTCAGGCCAAATTACTGGTGAAGAACCCACAGCAACTATTTCAGGTAATGACTCTATTTGTCCTGGTGAAACATCCGATAGCATTAAAATTATCCTTACCGGTACACCAAACTGGTCGGTTACATATTCAATAGATGGTGATACTGAAACAGTATCCGGAATAACTTCATCTCCTTATACCATACCGGCAACCGAAGCTGGAGAATACACCCTGGTTAGCGTATCGGATGACTTGTACACAATGGGAACAACCAGTGGGGCGGGGAATATATATATTTGGAATACACCATCTGCCAGCCTGTCAGGGGATGATACCATATGTAACAGCGGTTCGGCTACTGCAGTATTATCTCTTAATTTAACAGGTGCGGCTCCCTGGAGTGTTACTTATTCACGTAACGGTTCCAGTTTCTCTATCGAAGATGAGATACAAACCACTAACCATCAATTTGCCGTATCCGATACGGGTCTTTATGAATTGGTAACAGTAACTGACGCCCATTGTGAAGGTTCGGTTTCCGGGGATGCTCAGGTTGACTTTTATAACATCCCGTCCGCTCAAATAGCCGGCAATGCCACTATATGTCAAGGTGAACAGGCAACCATTACAGTAAGCCTTAATGGTAACCAACCGTTCGACTTTAAATATTTCAAAGTAGGTGCAACAGATACAACCAGTGTTACTGATAATGCAACTTCTGAATTTGAGTTTACAACTGGTGATGAAGGAACATTCCGATTAAAAGAAATGAATGATAATCGTTGTCCGGGAATTGTCAGCGGCCAGGCAACCATTAATAAATATCCACTGGCCAGTGCTGTAATGAGTGGTAACGATTCTATATGTGATGATGGAACTACCGCAGTGATTAATCTGGACTTCCAGGGTACACAGCCTTATTCGTTCACATATTCAATTGACGATGAGGATACCATAACCCGCAGTAATGTATTTAGTGATCCATATAGTTTCCAGGTTACTACGCCCGGTTTATATGAACTCATCTCCATGAGTGATGATAACTGCGATGGTCAGGTCTCCGGGCAGGCAATCATTAACCAAATTCCGACTCCTACGGCTACCATTCATGGCAATAAAATAATTTGTGAGGAGGATACAGCCGAGCTGATGATTACTTTAACAGGTGCGGCCCCGTGGAACTTAACCTATACCATAAATGGTACAAATCCACAATCCATAACCGGTATAACAAGCGATACAATTTATATTGATGCGCACCAGGAAGGAAATTATGTATTGACATCACTTTCCGATTCACGTTGTGGTGGTGGTACAACATCCGGCCTGGGTATTGTTGATCACCGGGATTCTCCCTTTGCCACTATATTCGATGGTGAAGCTATATGCGTTGGTGACACAAGCGATGAAATAACAGTTGTTTTTAATGGTTCTGCTCCTTATAGTTTCGCTTATGCCATCGATGGTGTTCCTTTCGATACTATTAACAATATAGCATCCGGTACGTATAACCTCGAAGCCTATCTGGAGGGAAATTATACCATTACAGCAATGAATGATGCATATTGTCCGGGTGAGGCATACGGTTCGGGTGAAATAACCATCAATGAATTACCGGAAGTGGAAATCGTAGGATTAGAAAGTATTTATAGTGCTACCAGTGAGGATGTATTGCTTACAGGCTCTCCTACCGGTGGTACATTCTCCGGTTCTGATGGCATTATTATGGATGGCGGGAATTCATATTTCTCACCGGAGGAAGCCTATGAATTTGCACCAACCCATTATATAAATTATCAATATACCGATCCGAATACATCCTGTACCAATAGTGATACCGACACTGTTTTTGTAATTGGTGCCGATGGAGATATTGTGATACAAAACGAAAAAGATGTTTACTGTTTTAATGACGACCCGTTTATTGTGAATGGTGTAAATACAGCACAGGATACAGGAAGTTTTAGTATTTCAGGTAATGAAGGACTGGTGGATAATGGCAATAATACAGCAACCATTTTTCCTGGTATGTTGGAAGATGGCAATTTTACTATTACCTATACTTATTTTGATGATGATACATTTGAACTCACCAAAGATATTGAAGTTGAATATGTTGATTCAATATGGATCATAACTGATTTACCACAGGAAGTATGTGAAAACGGAACCAATATTACATTAATCGGTAATAATTCCAGTGCCTTTTTTGAAGGCCAGGGGGTATTTGGTAATATCGGTAGTGGATTTGAATTCAGACCCCCACAGGTGGGCGAAGATTCATCGGTTATTTCTTACATATACACCACCAGCAACGGTTGTAAACGACAAGCGGATGAAACCATTTATTTGAATCCGATACCGGATATTGACTTTTCACTGGATAATATTTGTGTGGATATTGCAAACAATGCGCAGGCTAATTTTATCAATGAAACGGTTTCGACTGATTCGATCATCTCCTGGAGTTGGAACTTTGATGATATCAACAGCGGATCGGCTAATTTCAGTCCGGAATTTAGTCCTTCACATTATTACAGCGAAGCCGGCCCGAGAAACATTGAACTATCGGCCACAACTATTAATAATTGTTCTGCATCAAAAATCAAAAATTTGGTTATAAGTGATATTCCTATAGCAGGATTCTATACAGAAAACAATTGTTATACAAACGGTGATGCTACTGAATTTACCAATACATCCACCGGCCAGGTAAATATTAACGATTATAAATGGTTTTTTGGGGATAGTGTGCTTACTGACATGGAGGTTTCATATACATTTGAAGATATCGAATCCTATAATGTGAAATTGATCATAGGTAATGAATATGGGTGTAAAGACAGCATATCACAGGATATTACATTGAAACCGCTGATTACCCTTACAGAAGAAGGCTATTTACAAACCTTCGAATCGGCTAATCCGGCCGGATGGATGAGTTCATCATCTTCGGAAGTGAATAGCTGGACACTGGGCGAGCCAAGTGGCCAATTAATCAATGATACCTCAAGGGCATGGTATACATCTGTATCCGCTAATCAGGCAAATGAACAATCCTGGGTATCCAGTCCATGCTTTAGTTTCGAGAACACCAAAAGACCTATGGTAAAGATGAATATCTGGCAGGATTTTGAAAGCAATGACAGGGACGGTGTTATTCTTCAATATACAACAGATAATGGGCGTACATGGACAGATGTCGGGTCAGTTGACAATGGCATTAAATGGTACAATGCTGACGAAATTGACGGAGAACCCGGTGGATCATCCATGGGTTGGTCCGGTAACGATAGTGATTGGGGTGATCCTGCCCGCAGTAATCTGGATGTGTTGAATGGTGAAGAATATGTACAATTCAGAATGGCTTATGGTGCCGTGAACCGCACAGGTTCGGCTGATGGTTTTGCTTTTGACAACTTCTGGCTGGGCGAACGGAGCAGGGTGGTGTTATTGGAACATTTTACCAACAGCGCCGACAATAACAGCCTTGATGCCGATAACCTGGTTGATAACATCACCGATCAGTATCCATTAGATGTGATCGATATTCAGTATCACACTGAAGTACCCGGAGAAGACCCGCTTAATAAGGACAATCCGCAGGTTGCCAGAGACCGTGTTTATTATTATGACATTGATGATGAATTGATCCCTTTCTCAATTATAAATGGTAACATGGAATATTCTTTTCCGGGCAATCCCTGGAACGCCGCTGCCTTACTTACAGAAAGCCTGAAGGAGGAAGCGTTTGGTATTGAAATTACAGGTTCTAAATCGAATAACATAATAAGCGGTGATGTTACTATTAAGGCCAAACGTAATTTCACAAGTGCTGATATAACATTATACATTGTCATTATTGAAACAGTGATCGACGAAGATGATGTTGAAGGCATTAATGGTGATAAGGTATTCAGGCAGGTGGTTAAATCGATGGAACCCAATTCTGCAGGTACTAACTTCTTAAATCCCTGGTCAATTGGTGATTCAGCTACCATTGGGTATTCCTACCAGGTAAATCAGACGGTTTACAATGTGAAAAATTTACGTGTTGTTGCATTTGTTCAGGATGAGAGCAATCAATTGGTTTATCAGGCTGCTTCCTATCAGCCACAAGGTTTGTTAGATATTCCTTATACAACCCATAAACGAAATGAGTTATCATTTACGGTGTATCCCAATCCGATTAATTATTCGGCGTATGTATCATTTGCCAATGAATTAGAAAAAGAGGCAAAAATTGAAATTTTAGATACCAGGGGCGTTGTTCAGAAAACAACATCCTTAAAGCCCGGAAAGCAACTATATGAGTTAAATATATCCGGATTTGAGCCAGGTTATTACATGATAAATATTATTTCAGCCGGCCGGGCAGGTATTAAACCGGTGATGATATTAAATGAATAATATCCATTGATATGTAATGACGGCATCACGTCATTGCATATCACAAGGCATGTTCATTGTACAAAATCAGGTATCACCATACCAATGATCAAGGTAAAATGCCCACCTGCAGTAGCAATCTTATGATTGTATCATCGAATTGGATTGCTTCGGGAGGCAGTCGACAGGACATGGATAGATGTATTATTTAATGGTTAGGTTGGTATTTTAAATTAAGTGATTTATTACCTTGCAATGAATACATTACCTCATTTAGAAGCAGTTCGCATGGCATGTTCATGGCACAAAAGCAAGGTTTACTACCACCAATGCATCGCAATGCAATTGTTAACTGAAAAATATAAGTTTATAAATCAGGCCTACGAATTATCCTGATCCTGCAGAACCTCACGGATGTAAGTAATAATTTTCCAACGATCATCCGGTCTTACAATATGGCCATGCGCGCCCATAATACCAAAGCCAACGGTAATGGCATGGTAGAATTCTCCGTCAGGAGCATTTTGCATGCGCTCATTGATTAAACTTGCGGGCGGATAAGGATACAAACCACTGGTAAACAGATGTCCCTGGCCATCTCCCTGATCGCCATGACATTGAAGGCAATAATAACCATAAGCTACCTTGCCACGTTTAATATTTTCGGGTGTCGCCTCCATGGGATTCGATAATTCCTGGCCTGCAAGTGCACGGTCATCATTGTTTTTTTCGTATGGGAAGGGTGCATAACCTCGAGGTATGGTGCCTTCCACCGGTTCGCGCATGGTTTTACCATCGGCAAACAAAGGGTTCTCCGACTGTGTTTCATAAGCCTGGGAATAAGCCATATCAGGATAATAGGCATAGCCAGGATGCTCAGGATCATCGGTGCATGAACACAAAAGCGTAACTACGAAAATAAACAGCCAATATATTTTTACATTCTTCATAATCTTAATAATTGGTATGATATTCCAGACTTTCTTTATAAAACGGATGATTCTTTGGAACTAAGGGCGCTTTTGACAATGCCCTGAATACAAACAATGCAAACAAACCAAAATACCCCAGTGTCAATCCGATTTCCAACATTCCAAATCCTGCTTTATCACCAATGGAACCGGGCATAATAAGTTGATAAAAATCAACCCAGTGTCCCACAATAATAATCACAGATGTTATACCTAATACAAACGGTATGCGCTTCATTTGACGGAGCATAATAATCAAAAAAGGTGCTGCAAAGCAAAGTATGATATTTATAAAGAAATAGTTCTCAAAATTATTTAATCGTTCATAGTAATAAACTGTCTCTTCGGGAATATTACCGTACCAATAAAGCATATACTGAGAAAACCACAGATACATCCAGAATATACTAAATGCAAACATATACCGTCCCAGGTCATTCAAATGTTCAATATTCACATGTGGTAAATATCCCATACGTCTTAGAAGCAGCACAAATAATGTTATCACAGCCATACCACTTACCAATAAGCTGGAAAATATGTACCAGCCGTATAGCGTGCTAAACCAATGGGCATCAATAGACATTAACCAATCCCATGACGCTGTTGAACTGGTAATAGCAAAAAACACCACAAATATTGCCGAAAAAGTTCTTTGCTTGTTAAAGTATTTAATGTCTCCGGTTTCACCCAACAGCAATGAATTTTTACGAAGGGCATATCCCAACAGCCCCCAACCGAGGAAATAAACAACAAAACGGATATAAAAGAATGTTGAATTTAAATAGGGCTGTTTGTGAAGCAATACTTCATCGAGATGATCGGTATGGGTCCAGTGAAAAAGGTCATGTTTGCCGAAAATAAACAAAACAAGCATTATTATTCCTGCAAAGGGCACAAACATTCCCATGGCTTCAGGAATACGCTGAATGCTTGTATGCCATCCGGATTCTGCTATGGAATGAACGGCCACAAAAAATAATCCACATAATGCAAATGCCAGGAAATAGACATTATTTAAATGAAGATTGGCAATGATTCTTTCGCGTGGAATATCAGTTACCAATGCTCCGATTACTGCCAGAATACCTAAAATCAGCAATAAAACCGACGGGATTATAACTTTATTGTTAAATTGGAATTGTTTATGCTCCATGTTTATAAAATAATTTCTATCCGTTTACTTTAACTTCTTTGGCTCCTGTTTCGTTTAAAACAGCTTCAATATGGTTTATGCTATCCTGTCGATTGCTTTCGTCAATCGGAATAATCACCATAAAGCGATCGTCAGTAACCTTTTCATCATGAATTTTTGCTTGTGCCCCCAACCCTAAACCAGACCGTATTAAAAATGCAAAAAACATTGAAAAAGCCGCAAAAAGCACGGTACATTCAAATGTTACAGGTATAAAAGAGGGAATTGAAGCAAATGGTTTACCTCCAAAATTCAAAGGATATGCTTCGGTAAATATCCAATACTGAAAATAGAATCCACATATAGCACCAATCGCGCCACCGATAAATCCAACCTGAGGCAGGTACGAACGACGATGACCCAGTAATTTATCCAATCCGTGAACCGGGAAAGGAGTAAGTACATCGTTAATCGAAAGTCCTTTTTCCCTGATATGCTTCACCGACTTCATGAGGTCATCATCATCTAAATAATAAGCAGTTATATATTGTTGATTATTCATGATTTGAATGTTTCTTATTTTCTCCTGACGATTTCAATACACTTTTTACTTCCGCAATTGCAATTATTGGGAATGCTCTGATAAACAGCAGAAACAGGGTGAAAAATAATCCCAGCGTACCAATAAATAAAGCCACTTCCACCAACGATGGTGCATACATCGACCAACTTGATGGTAAAAAATCCCTGTGCAACGAAGTTATAATAATTACAAATCTTTCGAACCACATGCCAATGTTCACAAAAATGGAAATTATGAATGTGGCGATTAAACTTCTTCTGATTTTTTTAAACCAAAACAATTGCGGAGTGATCACATTGCATGTCATCATAATCCAGTAAGCCCAGGCATAAGGCCCCAATGCTCTGTTCATAAAGGCATATTGTTCATATTCCACACCTGAATACCATGCAACGAAGAGCTCTGTTAAATAAGCAATTCCAACAATTGAACCTGTGGTTATAATAATTTTATTCATGGACTCCACATGATTCACAGTAATATAATCTTCAAGGTTCAGTGCTTTTCTGGCAACAATCATCAGTGTTAATACCATCGCAAAACCCGAGAATATTGCACCTGATACGAAATATGGCGGGAATATAGTGGTATGCCAACCCGGGATTACGGATGTGGCGAAATCAAAACTTACAATGGTATGAACAGAGAGAACCAGGGGTGCTGCCAATCCGGCCATGATTAGACTTAAAGTTTCATGACGGCTCCAATGTCTTGCCGATCCCGTCCATCCGAAACTTAATAAATTATAAATTGCTTTCTTAATTTTATGTGTAGCACGATCACGCATCGTAGCCAAATCTGGTATTAAGCCGGTATACCAAAACAATAGGGATACAATACCGTATGTTGAAATTGCGAATACATCCCATAAAAGGGGGGAATTAAAGTTTACCCATAAATCGCGTGTATTGGGATAAGGAATGATAAAAAAACCAAGTAATAATCGCCCCATGTGAATAAGCGGAAAAAATCCGGCACATGTAACGGCCATAAGTGTCATGGCTTCGGCTGATCGGTTGATACTGGTTCTCCACTTTTGGCGGAACAACAATAAAATAGCAGATATAAAGGTGCCGGCATGACCTATTCCAATCCACCATACCAGATTGGTAATTCCCCAACCCCATCCAATGGTTTTGTTGAGCCCCCAGGTACCTATTCCATACCAAATGGTAATAACCGTTCCTATTCCGCCTGCCAACAAAGCAAGCAGTGATAAGCCAATCCCCATATACCAATATTTCGATGGCTTTCCTGCCATGGGAGCAGTAATATCTTCTGTAACTTTATTATAGTCCTTTTTCCCTTTTATTAATGGTTCTCTAACCGGAGATACGTACATGCGTATTTAGATTTAAAATGATTATGCTTCTTCTTTATTCCTGATTTTTGTTAAATAACCAACGGATGGTAATGTATGCAATTCTTCAAGCAAATGATAGCTTCGCTGGTCTTTGAATATCTTGGATACCTTACTGTTTTCGTCATTTAAATCGCCAAACACAATAGCATCAGCAGGACATGCCTGTGCGCAGGCAGGCTTGATCTCTCCGTCGCCCAACTGCCGGTTTTCCAGCTTGGCATCCAGTTTTTTCTCCTGGATACGTTGCACACAGAATGAGCATTTTTCAATCACCCCTTTGGCTCGGATGGTTACATCCGGATTTAATACCATGCGTTTCAGGTCAAGCGTCATCTCGGCCGGATCAACTATATTTCCGGGCAATGCATCGGCTCCTGTATAATCATAAAAATTGAAACGTCGTACTTTATAAGGACAGTTATTATTGCAATAACGAGTACCAATACAACGATTATAAGCCATTTGGTTGATACCTTCGTTGCTATGCGTGGTGGCTGCAACCGGACATACATTCTCACAAGGTGCATTATCGCAATGTTGGCACATAACCGGTTGACGCACAACCGACGGATTTTCCTGATCGCCCTGATAATAGCGGTCAATCCGAATCCAATGCATCTCACGGGCCATCAATACCTGCTTTTTGCCAACAACCGGGACGTTGTTTTCTGACGAACATCCAACTACACAGGCATTGCAACCTGTACATGAATTCAGGTCTATGGCCATTCCCCAGTGATGCCCCGGGAATTCGTGTTTATCATATAATGTTTTATGATGTGATTCAATTTTTTCATGTAATTCATTTCCGGCAGCAGGATTTTTTTGATATTCCTTAAGGGTAGCTTCGCGTACAATGGCTCTGCCTTCCATCGAATGATGCGTTTGTGTACGTGCCAAAGGGTATTTTTCCCCGGCTTTATTCACTTCTTTTACCGTTGACCAGGTAAGCCGTTGACCATCAGCAAACCGCGAAAAAATGTATGCATTTACACCTACTTTTTCTCCTACTGTACCTGCTTTTTGCCGGCCATAGCCCAGTGCAACAGAAATGGTTTTATATTCCTGACCGGGTTGAATAACGGCCGGAATGGGTTTTTGATCAATACGAATCAGGTCATTATCTTCAATACCCATTTCTTCAGCTAGCTTAGGGGATATGGCTGCATAGTTATCCCAGCAAATTTTGGTTACCGGGTCGGGTAATTCCTGTAACCAGGGGTTGTTGGCATGTGTACCATTTCCCACACTTACATTCTGATACAGCTCTAATTCAATATTTTTAGTGGATTCGTTTTTTAATTGGCTAACAGCATTCACTATTGCGTTGGACGAAAAACCATTTATGTTGGTTTCAGATTGATCGGTTTCGTAAATACCATCATGTAATTTATCGGTCCAGAATTTATCGGCTGATAAATATCCGGATGCCGGGAATAGATTACCGGTCCAGTAGTTTTTTAAATATTCATGGTACTCGGTATTTGATCCGGTCCATCTCAAAAGGCTTTCCTGCCCCTGGCGTGTGCTAAAAATCGGACGAATGGCAGGTTGGCCAAGCGAATAATGGCCTGTTTTTATTTCTGCATCATTCCAGCTTTCTAAATAATGGTTGACCGGACAAATATATTCCGTTTCTTCGGCTGTTTCATTTTTCGATTCGGCCAGTGATACGCGCAGCTTTGTGTTTTTTAAAGCAGATGAAAAAGCATCTGTTCCGGGGTAGTCATACACGGGATTCACATTCCACATAATTACGCCACCCACAGTACCCTCATTCATTTCCTGAACAAGGGATTCCATTTCCTGGTCAATACCTTGTTTAATTTTTAAGTGAACGGAAGTATCAATGGTTTTTCCGAAATTACCTAATAACTGATTGATTCCGTTAACCATCATTTGTGCATCCGTATCATTGGAACCGGAAACAACAAGCGATTTACCCCTGTTTTTATAAAGTTCTTCGGCAATGGCTTTGGTATCAACAGATGTCTCAGGGGCATTAAATGTGGACTGGCCGCTTAGTGCCAGTAAATGGTTATAAACATTGGCAATTACAGCTTTCTGTCGGGAGTTTTTTACGATAATGCGTTTATCGGCATTACTACCGGTTAACGACATGCCTGCTTCAACATGTATGTGATGAGACATTTTTTGTTCACCCTCATCCAGTTTTCGCATTTGCACATACTGCTTGGTATATTCAACAGGTGATAACCACGATCCTAAAAAGTCAGCTCCAAAGCTGACAATGGTCGCTGCTTTCTCGAAGTGATAAGACGGGATGAAAGCCTGTCCGAATGTTTTTTTATTGGCATCTAATATACCACTTGCCGAAACAGCATCATATTGTATATGTTGTGTTGTGGGATATTTTTGCTGAAACTGCTCAATCACAGCTTTGGTAGACGGGCTGATAATGGTTGGTGTAAGGAGAACGATTTTTTCCTTATTTTGTGTAAGTTGGTTCAGCTGGTTTTGAATATCCTGGTCAATATTTTTCCATGTTGTTTCTTCACCTTTAATGGCAGGGGCTTTATATCGGGCGTTATCATACAGGCTCAGAACCGAGGCTTGTGTGCGTGCGTTGGTACCACCTTTGGTTACAGATGACAGGGTATTTCCTTCAATTTTAATGGGTCGTCCATCTCGCACTTTTACGAGTACACTACAATAATCATTGCCATCAAAATATGTGGAGGCATAATAGTTTGCTTTTCCCGGAGTTATTTCTTCAGGCCTGTTTAAATAAGGGATTGCCTTGCGCACAGGTTGTTCGCAACTGGCTAAAACGGCGGCTGAAGCAATACTAAATCCAAATACTTTTAAGAAATCCCGTCGTGATGAGGAGGTGTTGAAATTATTTTCTTCCATAAGATCAAGAAGAACATCTTTCTCTGCTTCAAATTCCTTCACGGGTTTTTCATTCACCTTTTCCCGATCAACCTTTAACTCGTCTAAGCTTCTGTAATATTGTTTTTCCATTAAAATAATGGTTTAAAAAATTCTCATTAATAATGACATTTCATACAATCGGTAGCACCCACCATTTCGGGTGTTACTTTATCTATCTTTCCAGCTTTAAGGTCTTCATGCAGTTTTTCAAATTCCGCATAGTATTTATTTGACGTAAACTGTATTTCATTGGTTCGGTGGCAGTCCAGACACCAGCCCATCGAAAGGTCGCTTACCTGACGAACTTCATGCATTTCTTCAACCACTCCATGACAATCGGCACAATCGAGGTTACCGGCGCCTACATGTTGGGCATGATTGAAATATACATGGTCGGGTAGGTTATGTACTTTAACCCATTCTATAGGTTGTCCGCTTTCAACGGCTTCGTGAATTTTGTTTATCTCGAATGCTCCCGAATGGCTGCCTTCCCTTATTAAGGTATGGCAGTTAAGACAGGTGTTGGCTGGTGGTATACTGGCCGATTTACTGAAATCAACAGTGCTATGACAATACCTGCAATCGATATTGTTTTGTTGAACATGTATTTCATGGGAGAATTTAATTGGCTGTTCGGGTTGATAGTTTTCCTGGCGACCCAGTGCAATAGCTTCTTCAACAACTACACGGGTATTGTAAACCAAACAGAACAATATAATAATTAAATGCAGGGCCCTGAGACGAACTTTTTTGGTGAAAAGCAGATCAACCAATGCCAGTAAGAACAACAAGGTAATTCCTATAAATATAAGTGTTTGTGTAATATTAGGTTTGCTTGGTAAGGATTCATGCTCGGCTGAATATTTATCCAGAAACCCTTTCAATAATTGAATTTGTTCTTCGCTAAAATTATAATTGGCGTGTGCTTTGGAAGTAACCTTGCCGGTTGGATTTAGTAATGTACCGGCCAGGTCATCTTCTGTTTTATTTACATACAGTTTTGCTATATCCAGTGCTGAAGGATTCCAGTTGAATGTGTCGATGGCAAAGGTATTATGGCAACTTGCACATGATTGTGTGTTTCCTTCCTGTTGGTACAGTCCGTAAAAAATCCTTTCGGCTTTTTTCATATTTAAATCAAATCCATGATGTTCGTCATGGGTATTACCCTGGTAATAATCGTTATGATCATCATGGGTGCCAGCCTGATTGTTGATAATATGTGTTAAAGAATCCTGATTATCTGTTGTGGTAACCGTATCCGCCTCTGCAGCATAACTGAATATGGAAGGGGAAATGAATAATATAATGTTTAATACCGTTAAATATAATCCTCTGAAACAATTTGCCTTACACATTCTTATAGCAATTATTTTATATTTAATATAGAACTTGATTCAATTTAATTAAGCCGTCCCAAAAATAGAAAAAACTAGCCATCGGTCTGCAAATATTATTATTTCAAAATAATTTAGACCAATATACGATCCTTTAATCCAATAATAACGGGACTTATTGTAAAGTGTTAAAAATAATAGGCTTTGGTAATGCTTGCATATAAATTAAAAAATTCGGTTTTTTAATAAAATTTTAAAGCAATCAATCTGATACAATATAAATAAATCCTTTATGCTGTAAAGTCTCTGATTGCATGTCCGATTGAATTAGATAATAATAGATACCGGTATTTAAATATTGCCCGGATAAATTTCTGCCGTCCCAGTAAATTGCGGGTGCATTGGATTCATACACCTTAATTCCACTTCTGGTAAACACCTGAAAATGAATAGGGATGGTGTTATTGTATTCGTATAATATATAATCATTTCTGCTTGTGATCAATATGTTCGGGAAGTCGTAACTGTCATTTAAGACAACCGTGGTGTCGAATTGAGCGGTGCAGCCGTAGTCATCTGTAACCCTTAATGAAATGTTATATGAGCCGGTATCGCTAAAGGTGTGAACAATTTTATTAACACCATTGGATAATGATGTTCCGTCAGAGAAATTCCAGTTAAACTGATAATTTGCTGACGGGTCCGTCCATTTCTGAGGAACGGTTGAAAAAGAGGCGTTTAATTCATTTAATTCCTGAATATAGAAGCGGGCATTGTATGTTTTATGGACGGTAATATAATCGTTTTTAATGATACTGTTATTCAGGGTGTCATTGTTTAAAAAAAGTGCTATATCAAATTGTTGTGTACTATCGGATACATTGTATTGCACAGGTTGCGGATAAATATTATTATTTCCGGAGCCATTGCCGAAGCGCCATAGGGCGGCTGTAATTGTATCCAAATCAACAGTGGCGGTGTCAATGGTAAAAGTAACGGTTAACTGATCGCAGCCTGATAATGTATCAGCTATAAAATCAGGTTGAGCAACCATAATAGTTTTGGTAAGTATAATCATAAGAAATATGATGAAAAGCCTTTTCATTTTGCTCAATCCTGTATTAAACCCGTAAATATATTGATATCGGCGGTGAATGTAAAAAAAACTTATTCAATATTCCGGGTTAATTTTTTAACAATTTTAAACTCGCTGAAAAACTCTTTTGCAAAAACCCGCAGTATGGTGTAGGTGGGTATGGCTAAAATCATACCTGCTATACCCGCTAAACTGGCTGCAATCATGATAACCAAAAATATTTCCAGTGGATGAGCATTTACACTGCTTGAGTAAATGAGCGGTTGAAAAAGTGTATTGTCAATTAGTTGTACCGTAATAAATACCAGGACCATGTAAATAGTTAGCGGAACCAGTTCATCATAAAAATTGAGATCAAGATTACCGGCTATTCCCAAAACAAGTCCGATGGTAGTACCTAATACAGGGCCTAAGTAGGGAATTACATTCATTATACCGGCAATTAACCCCATTACCAATGCCCTGCTAAATTCGATGCCAACAATGCTTAGTCCGGCAGTAACAAGGATGATAATCCCGGTAATTTGCCCGCCAATACCTATGAAATACCTCATAAGTAAGCGGCGGGTTGATTTGAGCGCATGTTTAACCTGTGATACTTCATGGTCAGGTACAAAGGCAAGTATGGCGTTTGAAAACAAATTTTCGTCTTTCAAAAAGAAAAAGGTGATGAAGGAAATGGCAAAAATGGCTACAAATATATTACCCAACACACTTGCCAGCGAACCTACGAAGTTTGATAAGATTGAAATGTCGAGCACTGATATTATTTTTTGTGTTAAATAATCCTCCAATGAAAACGACGAATCGGAAACGAAAAACTTATTTACCAGTTGTTCAAACCTGTCGATAGGTACTTCAAGACTTTCAACTGCTTTATTAACATCTAAATTTGACAATGCATAGGCTTCGTTGGCAACCAGGGGAATAAATATTCTGAAAAAAGTAAAAAATATCAGCCACAAAATAATCAAAGCGGAAAGTGCTCTCAGCCCGAGCGCAATTTTTCGTTGATTTATTCTTATTTGTCCCATCATATCTACAATGGGTCTACCAACCAACGATAAAACACCGGAGATTAATATATACGCTACAATGTGCTGGAAATACCATAAAATAAACCCCACAATGGCCGCTATAACCGCAATTATGATATACCGTGTTATTCTGTTCATGTTTTATTGTATACTTTGGGCGGCTTTGATCACGCGTTGTGCTTCTTCATTTCTGCCTTGTTGACGCAAAATATGCGCAATGCCCATGTATGAAGGCTTATAACGCGGATTAGCATCAATGGCTTTTTGAAAGTAAGTAAGTGCTTGATCTAATTTTTGTTGATTTAAAAGAATAACACCGATATTGTGAAAGGCTGTGGTATATTTAGGATTTATTTTTAGCAAATAATTGAATGTTCCCAACGCATTCTCAAACTCTCCTTTTTTCATGTAGACCGTACCAAGCAGATTCAGCGCTTTGTCATAGTCCTTATAAATCTGGAGCGTTTTTTGAGCAATCTTTTGCGCTTCATTCAGTCGGTTCTGCTCAATTAGTATCCGAGCAAGGTTTATTCGGGCTGCTTCATTATTTGGATTCGCCTCTAATGCTTTTTCAAAATGTACGATGGCTTGGCTATAGTTTCTGTTTCTCATCGCCTGGTAACCATAGTAATCATTTCTGTCTGTGCGTTCAATAACCGCACCAATAACCGCATCTCCAACTTTAACTTCATATACGGCATTGGCCGGTGGCCAATATCCTTTTTCTTGCTGGTATGGACTGATATAGCTGTTGGCTATAACAGCATAATCCCAATCTGTGTTTCCTCTTTCGTAATATCGGATATAAGGCATGGAAATTTTATCGCGATGTTTATTGATATAGTTACCGCTTAACGATGAATGATTCGATGCAACCACCAGCTTATCGTCTATACTGGCTTCATCCAATTTATTCTCTAATACCCACTCGGTTGTTTCTTTTAGGGAATGGTAATAATAATCCATTTCATAGTCGCCATAAGCACCATTTACGCCACCTACAAACTGATTGAAATAAACATACTGATAGGGATGATTATTAAAGGTATGGTAAATAGGCAAGGCCATTGATAATATTACAACAGCCAGTAGATAGGGCTGTAATTTTGGTTTAAACCTGTTAAGCAACTCGTTTAGACCGACACTGGCGATCACTATTAAGGGCGGAAATGAAAATAGTACATGACGCCATCCTCCGTATACATTCGACCCACGATAAATGATATATACAATGGGGAAGGCAAATGCAAATGCTACAAATAAGTTAAGAAATAGTTTTTTACGTGGATGTTTCCACACGAAAATCGCAAATATCGCCATACCGGCTATTATAACAATGGGTGTGGTAAACAATATATAAATAGGTGTATAGTACCAGGGTGCCTTGTCCGACCAAATAACATCTCCCATAAAGGCCTGTTTTAAGCTGGCAGAGAAATTAGTCATCATTTCAAGCGCTTCAAAAGGATGATTAAACGGGTCTTCCAGTGCATAGGGCCACATGACCAGGCCCAGGAAATAACCAATTACGCTAACACCTAATAACTGTAGCCCGGTATTAATAAAATTATTTAATGGTTTGGGCGTGTTTTTATAGGGTCTTACAGCTACCGCATAAATGGCCAGGAATAAAAACTGGTATATGATTAAAAGTAATCCTCCAATTCTCACACTTATCGATAAACCTATGGCAAAGGCCAATGTAATAAGTGTTGAATACTTGAGTTTCGGCAATTCGGCTAATAGTTTTATCTGATAAAACAAACATAGGATATAGGTAAAGGCAAATGGTATGTCTTTCGGATTGTTCCAGGCATGTCCAAGAAATCGGGGTGAAAAAACGATTAATAAAAATGCCAACACGCCGGCTCGCCAACCCATTAAATAAATTGCCAGTATCCCGGTGAATAACATAGCCAGCCAACCGGTAAGTGAGTTAAAAAAATGACGGCTTCGGTATGGATTATCACTACCGGTGATATGATTATAAAGGTAAGTTAAGTTGTCGAATGATTGGCCATAATATTGCAATTTGGTTTTTGGTGTGTGCAAGGCGGCACTGTCACCTTCGGCATAATAGTTGTAAACGTATTCGGCATGCTCATAATTTACCGGTTCATCGCCTGATATTCCGGCGTCTTTCGAGAATATTAGCATAAAGGCCAATGAAGTGATGGCTATAACCAAAAATGCCAGTCTGAATATGGGTGCGTTGTTACCATAACCTATTTTTTTTTGGATAAAAATTTCCTTTACCGGTTCAGTTACAAGCCATGAATACCATAACTTTAACGAACCTGCCCATTGCCCAATACTGATTTTTGAATTGAAATTTACATTCGACTGTTTAGGCAAGATTCCGGATTGTATATTCCGGACACTGCGGTCAATTATAAACAATATTGTGCGATGAAATCCGGCCGAGTTTTTGATTATACCGGCGTGTTCTTCCAGTAATAATTTGTTGAATATCAGTATTGGAGCTTTGTCATATATCAGGCCGGTATTTGAATAATTTAAATAAAGGATGCCTTCATGAATTTCTTTTTTCTGGTGTATTACTTCGTTTAATGTAAGCTCAGCATGAAGGCTTTCGCCTGTAACAAGCATAATCTGCTCATTATTAATGGTATGTAATAATTCTTTATCGGAGGAGATGTTTAAATAGCTAATGTTTTGCGTACTTGCGGTATGACTATCAGCATCCTGATTTTCTGATTGCTGAATCACATCGCTTAATACAATTATCTGGTCTTCTTTTTCAATGTTATTGCTGAAATTTTTTATGGTTTTTTGAACCGATGATAAATTTGCTTCAGATTCAACATTGAAAATTATGGATAATGGTTTACGCCCGGGAGCTTTTGATACCTTTTTTTGTTTTTTTGTCATGGTTGGCCTCGGCTATTTTTATTTTTTTTATTTTATGATGGAATATTACATACAATTTTAATAAAGCAAATGGTAATTTAACAGAATCTTTGAATTTTATTCTGCTATCACCTGCATCTTTCCATATTTCAAGGGGGTATTCCAGTATCATGTTGTTGGTATTTTTATACCCCAGTTTAATAATACACCTTGCGAATATTTCGACATCAAAGAGCCAACGATTTTGAAATCTTTCACTGAATACATTTTCGGCCACTTCGCGCCTGAATATCTTGGCACCGCATTGTGTGTCATAAACGGGTAAACCAAGTGTATAGGAAATTAAGGTTGCAAAAATCCTTCCTATTATGTGTCTGGATAACTTCCGGCTGATTTCTGATCCTGACCTTTTAACGCGCGATCCGATTACTACTGATAACTGCTCATTCGAATCTTCGAGTATCTCAATAAATGTATTGATACAACTAAGGGGGGTAGAAAAATCGGCATCAAAATACCCGACATACGTAAGACCATTTTGTAACAGATGGTTTATCCCCTGTCGTACTGCTTCTGCTTTGCCCTGGTTTTGATCCAGGTAAAAGCATGAAACTGCAGAGTATTCATTATCAATTTGTTGTAATAACGATTTTGTATTATCTGTGCTGCCATCATCGACAAAAAGCAGCATTACTCCCGATGTATTTTTAATATAATCATCTATTAATGCTACGTTCAATCGTTTGTGTTCGTTGAAGCATGGTATTACGATACCTGTTTTATAATTGCCGTACATGTTGAGCCCTGATTAATGTAAGCTGATGACTACCAATATAAATCCAATATCCTGCAAGGAATTATCTACAATGTTAATTGAAAGCCCTGCGAATTCGATATACCTATCAGCTATTTAAAACATGTTAACTGCAAATATAATTTTTACCTGTAAAATAAGAGAATAAATCAATTATTAATATAAGACCCGGGGTAAGGTTGAAATGCGGAGGGAGTTAAAATGGACTTTTTTGTTGACCTAAAACAAATGATCGCAATCGTATTACATTAATTGACCAAAGCCATTGTGAATTGTTGGATAAAATATAAATATCAAATCCATTGGAAAGCATAAATCAGGAATAACCTCCCGAAGTTTATCAGCATTTATGACGGGGTTCGTCAGAAACAGAAACCTTTTTTCTGCCTTTTGCACGACGGGCATTAAGTACTTTTCTTCCACCAACGGATTTCATTCTGTCTCTAAAACCGTGCTTATTCTTTCTTTTTCTCCTGGATGGTTGAAATGTTCGTTTCATGACATTATTGTGTTTATTCGTCTATCATCTGATTTTTAGAGGTTGCAAAGGTAATAAAATAAATATTGCATACAATAGAATAAATTTTATTTTTTTGGAAGGTAAATGATTTTTTTGGTTTCAAAAAAATCTTCCTGATAATAATCGGATACCGATTTAACCTGCACCCATTTGTAATTGATGATTTCTTGTTCAAAATCACCGCCTTTCAGATAAAAAATTCCATTGTCCCGGTCGGATAAATGGCTGGTTTGTGGTTTAATTTTTCGCCATACCCAGTTTACAAAAACCGGAAATTGAGTAACCGCACGACTAACAACAAAATGATAACGCTCCTGTATATTTTCAATCCGATTATGGCGTATTTGGCAGTTTGTCAGGTTAATTTCACGGGCTACCGACTCCACCACTTTTAATTTTTTTGCCGTGGCATCAATTAAAGTAAAACTTACATCGGGGAACATAATGGCCAGTGGAATGCCTGGAAAACCGCCGCCTGTTCCCACATCAGCAACTGTATGCCCTTTATTAAATGTATAACATCGTGCAATGGACAGGGAGTGCAAAATGTGGTTTTGGTATAAATTGTCCAGATCCTTTCGCGAAACTACATTGATCTTCTGATTCCAGTCGGTATAAAGTGGCTTCAGTTGCTCAAACTGTTCGACCTGCCTGGTTGTTAAATGTGGGAAATATTTATGAATTAGTTCCATGAATAGAAACCCGCCTATGCCAATTTATATTTTTTGGTTGGATGTTTTTAAAATATTGAAAAGCAATTCGCGCGCCCTGAAAAGCTGTGCCTTAACCGTACCAATAGGCAATTCAAGTTCTTCAGATATTTCTTCGTATGACAATTCTTTGAAATACCTTAATTCAATTAACCTGCGGTATCGTGGTTTCAGCTTGGAAACTATACTCCGCATCAGATCAACTTTCTGTTGTTTCATCAGACTTTCTTCGGGGTCTAACGATGAAGCCTGGATATCGGTTGGTGCACGATCCTGTTCATCATCATGCTCATCCAGCGATATCATGTTGGCCTTTTTTTTACGTATAAAATCGATGCAGTTGTTTGATGCAATTTTGAATAACCAGGTACTAAAAGCGTAGTTGGGTGTATATTGTTGGATGTTTTTAAATGCCTTTCCAAATGCTTCAATTGTCAGGTCTTCAGCATCACTGGGATTATTAACCATTTTGAGAAGCATGAAATAGATGGCATCCCGGTATTTTCCAAGCAGATCGGCATATGCTTTTTGATCTCCCTTGGCAGCTCTTTTTACCAGCTCATAATCCAGTCGCGCTTTATCAGATAAATTTGTACTTACTGCCATTGTCCTCTTCCTGTTCTAAGTCGTTTATTCAGATCAATTCCAAAATTAATAAACAAAGATATAACATCAAAAATTGGCGATGTGGGCCAAATATGTTTTTCTTTTAGTTTCATTTGTGAAGTGGTAAAAATAATAAATTGAATGAAAAACCTTATGCTAAAAATAATTAACACTTCGTACACAAATAAATTCATTGTCATTAAATACACGAAACAGCCGTAAAAGCCAAGACGTGTAAGCAGTTCTGTTACCAGCAAATATTTATGTTTCGGTTTATATAATTTATAGGTGCTAAAGTGCCGCATTTTTTGTTTGAAAAATTCTCTGAATGTTGGTTTCATTTCAGAGCGGGTAAAACTTTTCGGATGTATCTCAACCTTTGTATTATCTTTTGTGGCATTTTCATTTACAAACAGGTCGTCATCACCTGATAAAATATGATAATGTTTGGCAAATCCTTTATGTTTGAAAAACAAAGATTTTCGATAAGCCAGGTTTCTGCCAACTCCCATATAAGGATTTCTGTTTAAGGCGTAGCTAAGGTATTGGAGGGCAATAAAAAACGCATCGAAACGAATATAGTTATTCAACAGGGTGGCTCTTGGCTGAAAACCACTGTAACCCAGTACGATTTGTGTTTTTTCATCGAAATTACGGGCCAGATACCGAAGCCATTGATCTGATAACGGGTAACAATCTGCATCCGTAAATACAAGCCATTCGTGGGTAGCTGCCTTTATACCAACGGTAATGGCCAGTTTTTTACCATGGGTGAATTTTCGGTCCGGTGAAATGGAGGTGATTTTTAAATGCGAAAACTGCTTTTTATGATCAGCCAATACCATGTCTGTTTCGTCCTCCGAGCAATCATCAACAACAATAACTTCAAAATCCGGGTAATCCTGTGTGAGCACCTTGGGCAGATGAAGCCCAAGATTTTCCGCCTCATTTTTTGCACAAATGATTACCGATATCGGCGGAAAATTATTGGGCAGGTCATTACTTATTTTCTTAAAGGCCAACCTGGTGTATAAAAAAAAATAATATAGCAGTTGGAAAAATGCAAAAAGCGTAAACAAAGTCAGTAAGAACTGATTTGGATCACGAAGTATATTTTGGTAGTAAATCTCCATTCATCTTATTTAGATACACATTGTAATGTCGTTCAGTTAAGGATTGTCTATAATTAAAATTTTTGCCAACGCCCTTAATCCTTCCACTTTATGTGGGCGGGGCGACTCTTTAAGGGTGGTCTTTGCACTGCGCCCTTTAGGCAGGTAAAAGGGTAGTTGTGACAAATTTTTTGACCGTAACGACATTTATACAAGTTTATTAAATGTTTTGATACCGAACAAAATCCTGGTGCCAATAACCTAAAAACTTATTCACAACTCATTCACTCAATATATGAGGTAATATCGCTGATAATTGTTTGATGCATTGGAAGTATACCTAAAATCAACAGAGCATGATTTTCATAATTTGGCGTATTCCTTGCTGGTGGCGAAATCTAAACAGGCTATCCCAATTGGTTTTATGCTTCATACAAGTGGAGGATTTGCTAATTTAGGGTATATTTGCCGGCGAAATGAACAATTCATATTTTAATATACTGGCTACTGATGATAAATCCCCTGCACGAACCGGGGTTTTTAGTACCGGGCATGGAGAAATAGAAACACCAATCTTTATGCCTGTGGGAACATTAGGCGGAGTGAAAGGTGTACATCACCGCGATTTGGAGCAGGATATAGAAGCGCAAATCATTTTGGGTAATACTTACCATTTATTTTTACGCCCGGGTATGGAGGTGATGGAAGAAGCCGGTGGTTTACATCGCTTCATGCATTGGGATAAACCGATATTAACCGACAGTGGCGGGTATCAGGTTTTTTCATTGTCTGATAATCGTAAATTAAAAGAAGAGGGCGCCTATTTTCAATCTCATATTGATGGTTCAAGGCATGTTTTTACCCCTGAAAATGTTATTGATATCCAACGCATAATAGGTGCTGATATTATCATGGCATTTGATGAGTGCACACCTTTTCCTTGTGGTAAAAAAGAAGCTATTACCTCCATGGAGCTTACGCACCGATGGTTACAAAGGTGCATCAATCAGTTTAAGAATACTGCTGATATTTATGGACACAGGCAATTTCTGTTTCCGATTGTGCAGGGTAGTGTATATCCCGATTTAAGAACACAATCAGCCGAGTTTATAGCTTCTATGGAGCTGGAAGGAAATGCCATTGGCGGGTTATCAGTCGGAGAACCCATTAACGATATGTATGCCATGTTAAAAATTGTGAATGAAATATTACCGGACAATAAACCGCGTTATTTAATGGGGGTTGGTACACCGGCTAATATTTTGGAAGCCATATCAATGGGAACAGATATGTTTGACTGTGTAATGCCTACACGTAACGGAAGAAACGGAATGTTATTTACCGCAGACGGCATTATAAACATAAAGAATAAAAAGTGGATGCGTGATTTTACGCCCATAGATACGAATGGTACAACCTTTGTTGACCATTTCTCAAAAGCCTATTTGCGACACCTGGTGGTTTCGAATGAAATGTTGGGTGCACAAATTGCCAGTGTGCATAATTTGGGATTCTATTTGAAATTGGTAAAAACAGCCAGGGAAAAAATTAAAGCCGGAATTTTTGAGGATTGGAAGCATAAAATGATTCCTAAGCTTGAAAACCGCCTGTAACATGCTAAATTTGGCCATGAAAGAAAAATTTATAATAAGTTTGGGATGAACCGGGGAATTAAAAGACTGGACGTATTTATTGTAAAAAAGTTTTTGGGGACATTCTTTTTTGCCATTATACTCATTATTGGTATAGCCATCATTTTCGATTTTTCTGAAAAAATCGATGATTTCATGGAAAACAGTGCCCCGTTAGAAGCTATTTTACGCGATTATTACCTGAATTTTATACCCTATTTTGCGGTATTATTTAGCTCTTTGTTTACACTTATTTCAGTTATCTTCTTTACTTCAAAAATGGCCTATAACACCGAAATTATTGCGATTCTTAGCAATGGCATTAGTTTCAGACGCATGTTGGTTCCCTATTTTGTATCCGCTACAGTGATTACCATTATGGCCATCATCCTGAATAATTATGCCATTCCGCATGCCAATGAAAAGCGATTTGAATTTGAGGAAAGATATTATCATTCATCACCACGCCGGTTTACCGAAAAGCATATTCATAAACAAATTGAACCCGGTCTTTTTGTGTATATGGATAATTACAGCACAGCCAGCAATACCGGATATAAATTCTCCATGGAATATTTTGAGAATGGTAATCTGAAGTCGAAATTGCTGAGCGATTATATTCGTTGGGATACAACAACTAACAAATGGAAAATATACAATTATTGGATAAGGGATTATCTTCCCGGGGGCGAACAAAAATTAACGCTGGGCAGAAATATTGACACAACCTTAAATATGCATCCCGAAGAGTTTAAACGACGGGATAATGTAATTGAATCCATGAGCCTGGGTGAGTTGAATGATTTTATCGACGAACAACGCATGCAGGGATCACCAAATATACCGGCCTATTTGGTGGAGAAATACAAACGGTTTGCCTTTCCTTTTTCAACATTCATTCTCACGGTTATTGGTGTATCCGTTTCATCCCGTAAAGTAAGGGGTGGTATCGGTATGCATATAGGCCTGGGGATGTTAATTGGCTTTACATATATTCTGTTTATGCAATTTTCAACACAATTTGCTATTAGCGGGGCTTTTAGTCCTATGCTGGCAGTCTGGACGCCCAATATTATTTTTACCTTTGTGGCAATAATACTGTACAAATTGGCACCAAAGTAGACTTTTGATATTATTTAGATTTGATCAATCTTTAATTTTCAATTTGTTGATGTACAATATTTTAATTTTGGAATACTCATATAGTTATTTAAAAAATTTTTAAAAATTGTTTTGTTTTCGTAACGTTGTAGTCATAATAATTTGACAGGGGGATATAAAAGTCATATTATTCAGTAGCTTAAAATCATTTAATTGACATGTTATGCCTTTAAAGAGAAAAATCCAGGAGCTTAAGAAAAAAAGAGAAGAAGTTCAGATGGGGGGAGGTGAAAAGGCCATTGAAAAACAAATGGCCATGGGTAAACTAACAGCCCGTGAAAGAATTCTTTCTATTTTGGATGAAGACTCCTTCAACGAATATGATTTATTTGTTGAGCATGACGCACGTGATTTCAATATGGATAAGAAGAAATTGCATGGAGATGGCGTTATTATCGGAACCGGAACAATTGACTATTGTCCGGTATGTATTTTTGCACAGGACTTTACTGTTGCAGGCGGATCACTGGGGAGTATGCATGCCCGTAAAATCACCAAAATCATGGACCATGCCCTGAAAATGAAAATGCCTTTGATTGGAATTAATGATTCCGGTGGTGCACGCATACAAGAGGGCGTTAATTCTTTGGCCGGATATGGTGAAATTTTCTTTCGAAATACAATTTCGTCTGGTGTAATACCGCAAATATCCGTTATACTTGGCCCATGCGCCGGGGGAGCGGTGTATTCACCGGCTTTAACAGATTTTGTGTTTGTGGTGGACAACATCTCTAAAATGTTTATCACCGGACCTGAAGTTATTAAAACCGTTATCGGCGAAGAAATTTCTATGGAAGAACTTGGGGGTGCACGGGTGCAGAGTGAAATGACCGGGAATGCACATTTTTTTGCCGAAAATGAAAAGGATTGTTTTGAACAGATCAAGAGCTTGCTGTCCTTTATACCACCCAATAACGATAAAAAATCAAAAGTGTATGCACCCAAAGACCCCAAGCCGGAATTCAAGGTTGAGAATATTGTACCGGGTGATCCTACGCAACCTTATGATATTCGAAATGTAATTCGCGGACTCGTTGATAATTCTGATTTCTTTGAAGTTCAGGAATTATGGGCGTCTAATATGGTAATCGGTTTTGGTCGTATGAATGGCGAAACGGTTGGGTTCGTTTGTAATCAACCGTTGGTGCTTGCCGGCGTTTTGGATGTTGATTCATCGGATAAGGCAGCCCGTTTTATACGTTACTGCGATTCATTTAATATACCCATTGTAACCCTGGTAGATTTACCAGGTTATTTACCGGGTGTTGATCAGGAGCATGCCGGCGTGATTCGCCACGGAGCTAAAGTATTATATGCCTATAGCGAAGCTACTGTTCCTAAGGTTACGGTTATTGTTCGTAAGGCTTATGGTGGTGGTTATATTGCTATGGGATCAAGACACCTGCGGGCTGATTTTGTTTTTGCATGGCCATCTGCCGAAATTGCAGTGATGGGGCCTGAAGGAGCTGCCAATATAATTTTCCGCAAAGAAATTACGACTGCCGAAGACCCTGAAAAAATGCGTAAACAAAAAGTAAAGGAATATAAAGAAAAATTTGCAAACCCCTATGTAGCAGCAGCTAAGGGATACATCGATTCGGTAATAGAACCGGAAGAAACACGAAAAGTACTGCTTCATTGTATTGACGTTTCTAAACAGAAGCAAATATCTATGCCCAGAAAAAAACATGGTATACCTCCATTCTAAATTGTATAACTTATGAGTACACAAACATTAGAACAACCTGTAACCACTGTGAGCAATAAAACCATTGAGAGCGAATGTGGGAAGGGTAACATACGTTGTAAAAATCTGGTAGTGAATGGAACAAAATATAAAACCAGGCTCACTACCAAATATGAAAAAAGAAAAAAATGGGAACTACCCAATCGTAAACAAGTGAATGCCTTAATTCCGGGAACGATACAGAAAATTTTTGTTGCTGAAGGTCAGGAAGTAAAAGAAGGTGATGAAATGTTGATCCTGGAAGCAATGAAAATGCAGAATCGCATTATGTTTCCTTATGATGGAAAGGTAAAGAAAATTCATGTAGCCACCGGCGACAGAATCTCCAAAGGTGCGATGCTTATCGAATATGAATAGGTATGTTCACAATTGAATATGGAACCCCGGCACATTAGTTTGTTCCGGGGTTTGCTTTGTATATACTGCAACTAATTTAATTCAATTGTTGTATTTATATTCATATCTGTCCGAACATTACTTAATAGATAATGATCTTAAAACTTAAAAACCTAAAAACCAGGGATAAGAAATTTATATCTTAGCCTAAAATGCTTGAACATTTTATCTTATATCTAATTTTCCTACTATTTCCTTTATGACCTGGTAGTTATCATGTCTTTTATAATAGGTCATTAAATATTTCAACTACTGATTGAATATAAACCCGAACACCCGGTAGTCCTGCTTCTCATTGCCTTTGCTCATGGATGACCCTGCCGGGATTTGTTGGAGTTTGATGCCCCTTAAAAACTTTGTAGTGACACTAATGCCTGGTGCGATCTCCCTTACAGTAAGATATTTGTGAAACTGGCCGAAACTCATTGTAACCAGCCCGTCATTTGTTCTATTTTCACTGAAATTTTTATCATACTGATAGTGGTTTACTTTATCTTTAAAAATAGATTTCCGGGATTAAATCTGGTATGTGACGTCATTTTAGTTATCCATTTTTTCCTGCTGTAGTTGTGCCCCATATTTCCTTGTTTTTTTTCAATTTTTGCACCTCAATAGGAATATTCTTTGAACTCTTTTACTACATTATTTGTTTGAGCTGTAGTTATTTTGAACCTATGACTAAAAAAAAACCTGTTTATCAAGCCCCTATTTCTTTTAAAAAGAATGTATTCCCCTTACTTCTCTTATTATGTTGTGTATTAACGATTAATGCACAAACATTTATCGAAAGTACTGCTGCCGGTGATGCTGATATGAATTCGGCTAACCAGTTAACACCTGTTAATAAGAAAGCAGTGAAAAAACTAAATCCTAATAATAATCACATTGGACCGGAACAATTGTCTGTTCAATCCGACTTATCAACCGGAAATGTAGATGTTACTCTTAAAGGTCGGCTGAAAAAAGCCCGATTATTAGTTTTTTGTCTGGATGGCAATAAACTGATTTCCCGACCGCTAAAATCCGGATCAACCAATTCATTCTCTAACCTGTTAACCCGTGAAGGCATATATATGTTAGAAATTGTTGATGACACCAAAGTATTATACATTGAAAAAATTGTGGTCAACTAAATCAGTATTGTCGTTAAGTCAGTTAAATGATTAACTTTGCCACATAAAAGACAGTTCGAAATCCCATCCTGTCTATAAACAAAACTAGGGCCGAGAGATGTGTATGGCACATGAAAGGATTTACTTTCTCTTAAATCTTTTCCCCGGTTTTGAATTGAAGTATGGGATATTACCTGATTAAACCGGAGAAAATGGCACCAAAAGCAGTTGTACTTTTTTCAGGAGGATTAGACTCTACAACCGTATTATACCTGGCCCGCTCAAAAGGATATGATGTTCATGCCATATCGTTTCGCTACGGCCAGCGGCACAGCCGGGAACTGGATGTTGCTGAAAAGACAATTCATAAACTGAATATTTCCAATCATCAAATTATTTCAATTGATATATCGGCCTGGGGAGGCTCTGCGTTAACGGATACATCCATTAATGTACCTGATTACAGAGCAGATCATAAAGATATCCCTGTTACATACGTGCCTGCCCGGAATATGATATTTCTATCCATCGCTACCTCATACGCCGAGGCCATCGGGGCTTATGATATTTTTACAGGAATAAGCCAGGTCGATTACTCGGGATATGTTGATTGCCGTAAAGAATTTATTGATGCCATGCAGGCTGCGATTAACAAAGGAACAGTTTGTGCGGTAGAGGATAATAAACCCATCCGTATACATGCACCTTTTATGTATAAAAATAAAGACCAGGAAATAACGCTGGGTATACGTCTGGGTGTGGACTATGGCCTAACCTGGAGCTGTTATCGCGGCGATGATAAACCTTGCGGTACTTGCGACAGTTGTCAATTGCGATTGCAGGCTTTTGAGAAAGCAGGATACCCGGACCCATTGGAATATGAAAACAAAATTTAATACCATTCACCATGTTTTACATCGAAAAAACATTCGAAATATCTGCCAGCCACCATTTAATACTGGACTACGAAAGTAAATGTACCGAACCCCATGGGCATAACTGGCTGATCACCATATATTGTAAAAGCGACAAACTGAATCATAACGGAATGGTAGTCGACTTTTCGGAAATAAAGCATAATATTAAAGACAAGCTGGATCATAAAGACCTGAACAAGGTATTGCCCGTGAATACCACTGCTGAAAATATTGCCCAATGGATATGCCAACAAATAACCAACTGCTATAAAGTAAAAGTACAGGAAAGCCAGGGAAACGTTGCTATTTATGAAGTATAGAGTAAACGAAATATTTTTCAGTCTGCAGGGTGAGGGTTTTAATCAGGGAAAAGAAGTTATTTTTATTCGCCTGGCCGGTTGTAATTTATCCTGTGTTTGGTGCGATACCAATTATCACCCTTATACCGAATATACAGTTGAAGAAATTATGGAGGAAATAGCCAAATATCCCTGTCAATCGATATTACTAACCGGTGGTGAACCAAGCGCCCAGCCATTAAACGAACTTTTAAATGCACTCAAAGCAAAAGCCTATTGGATTGCCATCGAAACCAATGGCACCATCAGTCTGGAACGATACAACGGACAAATTGATTACATAACCGTTTCACCCAAAAAGCATATAAACCAGTTTTATGCCGATGAATTGCGCGTAGTAAATGATAAACTTAATGTTGACTATTTGTCATCTCTTGAAACCAAAATACAGGCCACAGATCATTTTATCAGTCCGCTTGAAGAAAACGGCATAATGAACATAGAAGACAGTATGCGCTTGGTTGCACAAATGAATAAGCACAGCAATAATCGCTGGCGCCTGAGTTTGCAGCTGCATAAATTAATCGGGATGCGTTAGAAGTCATTTTTTGGTGTAAATATTTTATCAACAATTTGTTCATAATAACACTTTATATATTGTGAACATTAAACCGGCAAATAAATTGCATGTAGGGTAGGTTTATAACTACTTTTGAGGCTCTTTATAAAATCACTGATATGGCGCGAACAAATCCAACAAATAAGCCGGCGATAAATCCTGTAAATCTTGATTTTGGCAAAATGCCACCCCAGGCAATTGACATGGAAGAGGCTGTTTTGGGGGCGCTGATGCTTGAAAAAAATGCGGTTTACGATGTGTTGGATATTTTGGTGGCGGAGAGTTTTTATAACCAAACGCATCAAAAAATTTTTAAGGGCATTATTAGATTGGCCAGCCAGGACAGGCCCATCGATATTTTAACGGTAACTGAGGAATTGCGCAAAAGTGAAGAGCTTGATGAGATTGGCGGACCGGTGTACATTACCCAACTTTCAAACAAAGTGGCCTCTGCGGCGCATATCGATTTCCATGCGCGAATTGTTGCCCAAAAACATATTCAGCGTGAATTGATCAGGGTTGCTTCAGAGATACAAAGTCGGGCATTTGATGATAGTATTGATGTGAATGATTTACTGGATTTTTCGGAAGGTGAACTTTTTAACATCGCTGAAGGAAACATTAAGAAACAAACATCGAAACTGAATTCAATACTCAAAGAAGCTATTCAGCAAATAGAGGAGGCCAGTAAACGTGAGGATAGCCTGAGCGGTGTGCCATCGGGATTTACCAAGCTGGACCGTATGACCAGTGGATGGCAACCCTCTGACCTGGTAATCGTGGCCGCCCGTCCATCTATGGGTAAAACAGCTTTTGTATTATCCATGGCCCGTAACATGGCCGTTGAGCATAACCGGGGGGTGGCTGTTTTTTCCCTGGAAATGTCATCCATTCAATTGGTTAATCGTTTAATTGTGGCTGAAACAGGCATAGGATCTGAAAAAATACGCAATGGTAAACTGGAAGATTTTGAATGGCAAATGCTTGAACACAAAGTACAGGTATTGGAAGATGCGCCTATTTATATTGATGATACGCCGGGTATCTCCATTTTTGAGCTGCGTGCCAAACTGCGTCGGTTAATACGACAACATACCATTGATATTGTGATTATCGATTACCTGCAGCTTATGACCGGCACACCTGAAACCCGTGGTAATCGAGAGCAGGAGGTAAGTACGATTTCCCGTTCGCTGAAAGGTATTGCCAAAGAAATGAATGTGCCGGTAATAGCCTTGTCGCAACTTAACCGCTCGGTTGAAGTGAGGGGCGGGGACAAGCGTCCGCAATTATCCGATTTACGCGAATCAGGCGCCATTGAGCAGGATGCTGATATGGTAACCTTTATCCACCGGCCTGAGAAATACGGCTTTTTGGAAGATGAAAATGGCAATTCGTTGCAGGGACTGGCTTATATTATTCTGGCCAAACACCGTAACGGCGCTATTGGTGATGTTGTGCTGCGTTTCAAAGATGAGCAGGCCAAGTTTACCGACCTGGAAGATGATGAAATTGCACCACTCGATGATTTTGATGACAGCCAGGCCGTACAATCATTCACGGTAGGTTCTAAAATGAACGAAGATCAATCCAACGATGGTGGTTTTGGGAATAATGACCTGAATTTCAACACGGGATTTGATGATAACCCGCCTTTTTAAATAAAAATATGTGTTTATCCGGGCTTAAAAGAGTAGTATGATATTTTCAATCGCCCGTCATTTAACGGAAGGCAGTATGGCATCCGCTGCGCTGAACAATAGGTTTGGATCGTGCGATTTGCATACGCTTTGAACCTATCAGATTGCTCAACAAAAATCTCGGTTCCGACCAATGGTGCGGGACAAGTTGTGAGCGATGCACCACCAGGCTATGTCGGGCGACTTCCTGCTCGATTAGCGGCTGGCTATAATCGATTTGATATATGATTCTGGTGTTAATACCCCAATCTCACTTTTATTATAATCTTTTAAATTACGTGTCAGAATTACATCAATTTCCCCATTTTTCATTGCTGCAAAATTCTGTAAACTATCCTCAAAATCGCTAAATCGGGAATTTAAGGCATTGCTCACTACTTCTCTATCCATATTCAAGATATCTGTAATTGTTAGTAATTGCTTAAGATTAACAATCACTTTGTCATGCTTGGCTGTTTGTCTCAATAAGTAATAAACATTACTATAAATCACTGGCGTTACAAATCCTTTTATTTTAACAGTCTTACATAAACCTATCACTTGGGAAGAGTATTCAGCGAAAGGTTCTCTATTTATCCGTGCAAATGAATATTAAATAACACGTACCTCCTGGCCTTTTTGTTTAAATAGGTTTACACTTTTAGTGTAAAATAATATTCCATTCTATTTCAAGGTGTTAGGGCGCTTGTCATTTTATCCGGGGAGTGAGCGTCTCCATTAGCAGGCTGAAAAAAACGGGTCTATGAATCACTTCTTGCGTATTATCATTCCGTCTCTCCTGTTTTTACGCAATACCCGCTTGAAAAAGCAGGTATTCTAACTTTTTAAGTTAGTATTTCCCTTTGATTTGGAGAATCGGCGTATACGTGATTTCCCGAAAGCTTTTGGGGTAGGTGGCCCCGACCAAAGGTGCGGGACAAGTTGTGAAAGTTGCACCGGCAGGGCTACAATCCTGTCAGCCATCTACTCGATTAGCAAAATGCGCCATTAGTAATCTGCAATCAATGATTCGTATGGAATTTTTAAAGTTTCATGCAGCTTACGTATCATCGGCAAAGTCAATTTACGCTTTCTGCTAAAAATCCCGGAAACTCTACTTTTGTATCCAATTATCTTAGCCAAATCACTTTTTTTCATATCCATCTGCTCCATTCGAAACTTAATCGCTTCAATCGGATCAGGTGGTCCAATCGGATAATGCTCATCCTCGTACTTCTCAATCAAGATGCTTAAAATCTCCGCTTCATCTCCTTCGGGAGAATCAATCGCGGCATCAAATATCACCTCAAATCTTTCAAGAGCTTTTTGGTAATCATCCTCGTTTTTAATCACTTTAATATTCGTAGCAATCAAATTTTTTCTGCGTCAATTTTATTATAATCTGTGTGCGTACCAATGAATCTAATAAAAACCCACTGTCTCAAATAGTTTATATGCGTAATCAATCTACTGATAAAGATACGAAAATGTTACCAATATGGTAATTTACTGGTGGTTTTTCTTGTACGACGCTCTCACGGCATTTTTGCTAACGTTGGGCATAAACCCAGAAGCCGCTTTCACCATCGCTTTATATAAGTACAAAATTATATTTCATTTCTCTACAATTATTAATGTTATTCTGTATTCGAAAAAAGGCATTATTTGTGTTTCAGCCTCCAAAGATGCATTTAAGAATCTAATCTAAAACAATTCTTGTATTATAAACTTCACAATTTCTAATAATTTATCCTGATTATTTACTCCAATAGATAGTAGAAAAGTCATGAAAATTAACCATCTAATCATAATGGAATCGACACTTAGCAATTAAAATTTCATTTTCTCGGTATTTATAAATTAATCTATGTTCGTCTGTAATTCTACGAGACCAAAATCCTATGTATTTATATTTTAGTGGCTCTGGCTTTCCTAATCCTGAAAAAGGTTGGCGAGCAATATCTTTCAACAGTTTATTTATTTTTTTACCAACCTTTTTATCGGTATTTTGCCAATATAAATAATCTTCCCAAGACTCATCTACAAATACATATTTCATCACTCAGGCAAATCATTTTCAAATGATAAACCATTATTGAATTTTTCTATTGCTGAATCAAGCCTTTTCTCATTAGCCTTACTAGATAATTCATGTTGGGTAGCTGATAACGAATTATATTCATCTAATGACATTATCACGACTCCAGTATCTTTTCCCCGATTTATAATCAAAGTCTCAAAATTTTGAGTAACATTATCCAGATATCTTTTTATATCTTTTCTAAAATCTGTAATCGTTGTTGTTAACATGACAATACATTTTAACGTACATTAATCTGTACAAATATAACCCAAAAAATATAGAAAATCTATACTCAATACTCATTTCTCCCGCAATTTTTCTTTCGCTGCGAAATTCAAGAAATGGCCCAACGGACAGGGGTATGGCCAGTAAGGGATTGCGGGCTAATCACCTATCAAGTTACACGAAAATTTGAAGCGGACTACAAACCTTCGCATACCATTGAAACCCTTATTGGCTATACCGTGTGTTGCCTGCTGTAGCTTTTTATCCAATCGAAATATTTAGGTGTTTACCCAATCCCATCTCAATCAATTTGTAATAAGTCGAAATCTGGATATCACTTTGACCTCTCTCAATCCGTGAGATATAGCTTTTTTTTGTCCCGGTTTTTGCAGCAAGTTCCTGTTGGGTAATTTGCGCCTCTTTTCTCGCCTCTTTAAGCATAATTCCTAATCTAAAAGATAGAGAATCAGCGTCATACTTATCTCTTGATGGAGTACCTTTTTCTCCATACTTGTCTTTTAATAAGTCCTCGAAATCAGTAACATTTTTCATTATTTATCCTCCGTATTTATCTGTCAAATACTCTTTTTTCAAATTCTCTGCAGTTTTTATCTCCTTTTTTGGAGTTTTCTGCGATTTTTTTAGAAAGCAATTTGTCAGCACTACTAGGTTACCTTTATCTTGAAAACACAGAATCCGAATGCTTTTAAAAGTCGTTATTACTCTTATTTCCCAAATCCCATCTGTATTTTCAAGTAATTTGTAAAATTTTTTCGGTACTTGTCTTTCAAATCTCACCAAATCAAGTACATATTCAATTTTTTCCTGAACTTGTAAATCTTGACTTTTATAGAAGTTCACAAAATTGTCTTTGTACGCAATTATCTTTCTAATCATTCCGTAAAGTTAACCAATTAGTTTACTTAATCAAAATCAAATCAGAATTTTTGTTGCTATATCACTCTGCTGCTATTGCAGGCAAAACATCATTATATCGTTATTGCATTTATAACTATTTTGCCCATTAAATATGAAGAATTTGTTCACAACAAAATACAAAATTTACAAATATAGCTACCGGTAAATTTCAAGGTTGGGCGAAGATTGACCGGTTTTTTCAAATAATGCCATATCATTCAGTTAACATTAAGCATTGTTAAGCCTTTTCGGAAATGCATTGAATAAAAAGCCAACTCCGTTTAACAACATGCCAACCTCGTTTAACAACTTAATTTAGTCATTCAATCATTGTTACACCTGGTTTAACGGTTTGCGCCGGTCGTTCAATCAATGTTGCACCTCATTTAATGATTGTATCATGTCATTTAGCGTTGTTGCAGGACTATTTAAAAACCTGGGGCCCTATTTGCAGTATCATCTTTCCGGTTTTCCGTACCTTTTTGCCACCTTCAGGTAATAAACAGATGAAATTTGTACAGCACTTATTAAAATTACAGCCTTAAGCAGATCAAGGTCTGCGGTAAATGTGGTTCTGCCCACCACCATTGAAAAAAGTCGCCTAAAGCTTTTGATTGCAAGAAGTACCATTACAAGCTATCCCTAAGGGGCTTTAACTTATTATGAAAAACATAGGGATAATTCAGGATAGTCAAAATTGGAATTTATAAAAAAAATGTTTATTTATGGTTTATAAATCTATAAGCCTCTAGTTAATCAATTGATAAATAACACATATAGTTCTCTGTTATTTAATTTAAACCATAAAACTATGAATATGCACAACATTAAAAGAAGTATTTATTTGCTATCAATACTATTATTGAGTATTTCATGTACAAATAATCCAGAACCCTGGGTTGATATTTTCAATGGCACCGACTTAGAGGGCTGGAAACGTAAAGGCGGAGAAGCAACATATAACGTTGAAAACGGAGTGATTGTGGGCACGGCAATAGCCAATACACCAAACACTTTTTTATGTACGAATAACAACTACAGTGATTTCATTCTCGAATTGGAAGTAAAAGGACAAGGTAATTTAAATTCAGGCATTCAATTTCGTAGTAATAGCATACCCGATTATAAAGATGGCCGGGTGCATGGTTACCAATGCGAAATTGATCCCTCTGACAGGGCATGGACAGGAGGTATTTACGATGAATCCCGACGCGGCTGGATATACCCTCTTACGCTAAACACCAAAGCCCGGTCAGCATATAAAGCGGGAGAATGGAATAAAATACGCATTGAAGCCATTGGAGATACCATCCGTACTTACGTAAACGGTATATCTGCAGCTAATATCCTGGATGAAATGAATCATGTAGGTTTTATAGGACTACAGGTTCATAGTGTTCATGAAGGATATGGCAAGGAAGGGGATGCCATGAAATGGAGAAACATCCGAATAATCACAGAAAATCCGGAAAATTATATGCTTGAATCAACGGCCCCTCAAGAATCTCGTTTGGTTAACAAACTTACAAAAAACGAAATTGAGGATGGATGGGAATTATTATTTGACGGTAAGGGTACTGAAAATTGGCGTGGCGCGCATAGAGATAGTTTTCCTAAAACTGGCTGGGTCGTACAAAATGGCGAACTTATTGTACAAGAATCAGGAGGAGGGGAAGCAGAACATGGTGGTGATATTGTTACCCTCAGTGAATATGATAAATTTGAAATCAAACTGGAGTTTAAAATAACCGAAGGGGCAAATAGCGGTATTAAGTATTACGTTACTGAAGATGAAGAAACAGAAGGATCAGCCATTGGGTTAGAGTATCAGATATTGGATGATCAAAGACATCCGGATGCCAAACTTGGTAATCATGAAGGGAGCCGTACCTTAAGCTCGCTTTATGACCTAAAAAAAGCGGAAAATAAACGGTTCGCCGGTGTGGGACAATGGAACTTTGCCATTGTGAAATCTGACGGACAACACGCTGAGCATTGGCTGAATAATTTCAAGGTATTGGAATACGACCGTTTTAGCGAGAATTTTAACAGGCTTGTATCTGAAAGTAAGTATGCCAAATGGGAAAACTTTGGAAAAGCAGAGAAAGGGCATATACTCTTACAGGATCATGGCAATAGAGTGGCTTTTAGGAGTATAAAAATCAAAACAATTAAATAACCCACTTAATTAATAAAAAATGGATAAATCAAGACGTGAATTTATTAAGAAATCAGGTTTAGGAGCTGCAGGTGTTACTTTGGGAGCTTATCATTTGTCAGCAGCAGCATCAGCCAAAAACATTCTTGGGGCAAATGATCATGTAAATTTTGCAGTAGTAGGGCTAAACGGAAGGGGTAAAGCACTTGTATCAGCCATTATTGATGCAAAGAACGCTTCGGTAGGGTATGTTTGTGATGTTGATTCCCGGGTTCTGGAAGAATCAGCCGCAATGGTAGAAAAGTATACCGGCAAAACGCCTAAAGCTGTAAAAGATTATCGCAAGCTTCTTGAAAATGATGACCTGGATGCAGTTGCCATTGCCACACCAGAGCATTGGCATGCTCCTATGACTGTTATGGCCGCGCAGGCAGGCAAACATGTATATATTGAAAAACCCTGCTCTCATAACCCCCGGGAAGGCGAGTTGCTGGTTGAAACCATGAAAAAATACAAACCTTTGATCCAGATGGGTGATCAGCAACGTTCTGCTCCTCATACCATTGAAGCTATTAATGATATTCATAACGGAATTATTGGAGAAGCATACTATGGAAAGGCCTTTTATGCTAATAACAGAGGCTCAATTGGGTATGGCAAAGTGGTGCCGGTGCCTGAATGGCTCGATTGGGAGCTTTGGCAGGGTCCGGCCCCCCGTGAACAATATCGTGATAACATTGTGCATTATAATTGGCATTGGTTTTGGAATTGGGGTACAGGTGAAATCAACAACAATGCCATACACGAATTAGATATTTGTCGTTGGGCTTTAAAGGTTGATTATCCTGATAAAGTATCATCCAATGGAGGCAGGTATCATTTTAATGATGATTGGGAATTTTATGATACGCAGATAGCGAATTTTGAGTTCTCGGACAATAAAATAATCAGTTGGGAAGGTAAAAGTTGTAATCCAATGCAATTTTACGGCATGTCACGTGGTGTTTCCATACATGGTACAAAAGGTACCGTGGTGATGGACAGAAACATCTATAAACTTTATGATATGGATAATAACCTGGTTAAGGAACGAAAGGCAGAAGGTCAATCAGCCACCATTAATATCAGTGGCTCCGGTCCTCTGGATGTACTGCATTTTAACAACTTAATTGATGGTATCCGGGAAGGGGCAAAATTGAATTCCCCCATTGATGAAGGGGTAATTAGCAATCTGTATTGTCATTTGGGTAATATATCACAAGAAGTAGGCCGAACACTATACATTGATAACACAACCGGCCGTATCCGTAACGATGGGCAAGCCATGCAAATGTGGTCAAGGGAATATGAGCCGGGATGGGAATTAAAAGTTTAAGCAGAATAATCTCTGCAATAAATTAAGCGTCACATGGTCAGTGTGTACTCTTAATTTATTGCATTGTGGCCTCCCTATCAAGTAAAAGTAAAATATAAAACTGAAAAGCATAAAACACAATAGTAACTATTTTAAGAATAATCACTGAGTGTTTTGTTCCAACTTAATATATCAATATGGAACCAGGGAAGTATTACCATAACACTTTCAAAGCAATGGGAACAAGATTCGATGTGGTGTTTTTTGGTGTTGAAAAGGATACTGCACAGAGGTTATATACTTCTATTGTTGCTGAAACCAAACGTATTGAACAAAAGTTATCTACTTATCAGTCCAATAGTTCTATTTCTCTGGTTAATCAATACGCTTCGCAAAAAGAACTGACGGTAGACCAGGAAATATTTGATATAATCTTATCCTGTCAGGAATATTGTGCCAAAACGTTGGGATATTTTGATGTTTCTAACGGGAAAGTGTTTAAAATGATCAAAGGGCAAAACACAAGTCAATTAGATGATGCATTTGATTTTAATATCAATGCAAATGAAAGCATTATTACAAATCCTTCAAAGCGGACCATTAAATTTACTTCAGAGCATGTAGCTATTGACCTTGGTGGGTATGGTAAGGGATTGGCTCTGCAACGGGTTTCGGATATGGTTTCTGAAAATCAAATACCCAGCGGACTTATAAATTTTGGCGACAGCTCTATTATGGGTATTGGTACTCATCCGTTTGGTAAGAATTGGGCTATCGGTATAAAAAACATATATAGCCCTTCGCAAAGTGCTTGTACAATAGAACTAAATAATCAGTTTTTATCGGTTTCGGGACTTCAACGAGATATTGAAACATCGAATCAGCCGGCCTTATGGCACATCTTTAACCCCAAAACCAAAGAAATACAAAAAGGTAACAAAATGGTATGTGCGCTTACCAATAATGCCATTGATTCAGAAATCTTGTCCACGTCTTTATTACTCACCGATGATTTAGCTGAGAAAAAACGTATTTTGAAAAAATTTTTTGACTGTAAACCGCTTATAACAGAAATAATTTATCACAATACCCCCCCCGAAATAATTACTTATAGCGTTGATGAAATTTGAAATGAATGTTAACAGGCGTTTTACAATTTAAGTAGTAAGAATATGTAACAAAATGACAATAAAATTCTTTTCATTAATTTTGTAGGTATGGCAAAGTGTAACGATAAAAAAAGAGAGACGGACATTTCAACATATGGTAGACGTGAATTTCTTGAAAACTTTGGGATTTTAGCCGGTGGTGCTTATTTCTTATCAAGTTTACCCTGGTTTAAGGTATTTGGCGCTGAACCAGTGCATGACCCTGGTAGGATAGTTAAACTGGGCGTGATCGGTATAGGTGTCAGAGGAACTTTGTTAATTGAACATTTGAAGTATATACCCGGCGTTGAAATTACGGCAGTTTGTGACAATTATCCCCCACATCTTAAAGAAGCCATTAAACTAAGTGGTGTAGATAAACAAAATGCATTGGCCGATTACAGACATATTTTAGATATGCATGAGATTGACGGGGTTGTGATTGCAACTCCATTATATCAGCATGCTCATATTACCATTGAGGCGCTTGAAGCAGGTAAGCACGTTATGTGTGAAAAAGCCATGGCCAGAAATTATGAAGATTGTTTTAAAATGGTAAAAGCACAGGAACGTACCGGTAAGTTGCTTTATATCGGTCATCAACGTATCTTTGATGTAAGATATCTTGATGGTATAAAACGCATAGATGAAGGAGAACTGGGAACAATTACCCATATTCGGGCATTTTGGCATCGCAACAATGATTGGCGAAGAGAAATACCTTCCCCGGAGTTGGAAAGGACGTTAAACTGGCGACTATACAAAGAATATAGTGCGGGAGTTATGACCGAACTTGCATCTCATCAGATACAGGTGAGCAATTGGATATTGAAAGATTTTCCGACATCGGTTATGGGCTCAGGTAGTATCAATTTTTGGAAAGATGGACGAGAAGTTTGTGACAACGTAAGCTTGGTTTATAATTACCAATCGGGGGTTAAACTCAATTACGACTGTCTTACCTCCAATAAACTATATGGTGTGGATGAACAAATTTTAGGTCATTTAGGAACCATGGAACTCGAAAAAAACAAATACTACCCTGAAACACCACCTCCGGCACCGGGTATCCTTCAGTTAATTACCAATATTGAGCATGGTATTTTTGAGGCTACTCCTTTAGGAGGCACTAGTTGGGTGCCCGAAACAGCGATTGATAGAGACGGTGAACCAATTATCCCTAATGATCCGCATGGAGATGGAACCGATATGTTACTAAAGTCGTTTGTTGAATCCATACGTAAAAATCACATTGATACTGAAATTACACGTCAGGGCTTTTATGCCAGTATAGCTTCATTAATGGGCGAAGAAGCCATTGAGAAACATCAAACTGTATATTTTCCGGAACAATATAAAATATAAATTAAGATGAGAGATACAATTATAACCGCTAAGGCTAAGAAAAAAGAATTGTTGATTTTTACGGCTTGTTTGATTGTTGCACTCATATTGAACATATATGCCATTATTACGATATCAAATAAGTGGACCGAAATATATACCAGCTTGCACTATGTATTCATTGTAGCATTGACCATCTACGTGTTTATTTCAGTGATTAGGTTGATCATTTATGGGCTTACGCAATTGATCCACCGGTATAAAAAAAATCAAATTTGAATATCGGCAATCATACATAAAATAATTTCGTTAAAAATGCGAACCGAAGAAAAAATAACCACCCTCCATCCACAAGGCAAAAAAGGGGTAAACATTCTCAAAAGACGGTACGATGCAATTAGCCAATTTATTTTAAACACCCTCAAAACCCGCGGCGAGATAAGTTTTGAGGAATTAACGGATCTGGCAGTGGATGAACTGACCAACAGTTTTGATGGCAAAGTAGTATGGTACATGGTTATCGTAAAACTCGATCCGGAAGCCGGGAAGGTAATTGAACGTGTTCCAAGATCCAGTCCGCATAAATTGAGGTTGAAATAGCCAATGGGTCTAAATTAAAAAGGCAGCGTTCGATTGCGCTGCCTTAAAAACAATGAAATAACAAGCAAAAAAAATGTCAGAAGTGTTTAAATGCATTATTGCTGCCGGCATTAACAGCTGAATGTATAAGTTTCTGAATAGCTGTTTCACAGTTATACGTGGGTTCTGCTTTTTTCTGTGCACTAGACCTTTGCAATAAATATGACCGAAGGTAGAATATTAATCCGTTGAAAGAATATGGTATACCTTGTATATTTTTATACCTGGCAACCATCCATAGGGTACATAGTATTGGTTTAATTCCGAATCAATAATACGGCTCAATCCTGTTAATTCATCCCCATTTCCGGTTTTTAGCACACTTGAAGAAGCGAATGTTTTGAGCACTGATAGTTCGGCACGAATTAAGATTTTATTCATGTCATACTTTATGCATTTCTAATTTCACGCATTTTAACAAAAGCAAAACCGAAAACGACCAGGAAGCAGCACAATGGCACAATAAATGCGAAGTTGATTCCAACATTATCCGATACAATTCCTTGCACAGCCGTTAATGCCGCTCCTCCCAAAATAGCCATGATCAATCCTGATCCGCCAATTTTGGTATCTTCACCGGCATTTTCAAGGGCCAGTCCGTAAATGGTCGGGAACATCAGCGACATACATGCTGATATTAACACCAACGATATAACACCGGTCATACCTCCGATATTCATCACAATTAGCACAAGCAATGCGGCTATTACGGATAATAGTGCCAACAGGTTTACAGGCTTAATGTACGACATTAACAGGGTAGAAATAAACCGGAACAGGGCAAATAACCCCAATGATGCCAGGTAATAGCTGGCGGCAGCTGCTTCATTAATCCCGAGTTCCTGCATGACATATCGTATGGTATACGACCAGATACCTATTTGTGCCCCTATATAGAAAAATTGTGCCAGGACACCCAGCATATAATTTTTGTTTTTTAGCAACCGGCTTAAAGAAGCCTTTATTTTTACATCACGCGTATCCTTTTCACGGGGCATTTTAAGAAATGCAATCGCAATCCAGACAATCAATAGAATGAAGGCCACCGTAACATACGGATTCATCACGGCGGTCAATTCTTCCGACTGGATATGCCTGAGTTCTTCGGCAGGCATTGCCATTCGTTCCGCCTTATTTACCGCATTAAGGTTTGACAAAATAAAAACCTTGCTGATTAACACACCCAATATGGAACCAATGGGATTAAACGATTGTGCCAGGTTTAGTCGTTGGGTAGCCGTTTCGGGTGGTCCCATAACCAAAATATAGGGATTGGCGCTGGTCTCTAACACAGACAATCCGGCGGCCAAAATGTAAAGTGAAACCAGGAAGTGCCCATATTGCATGCTGATACTGGAAGGATAAAACAGCAAGCCACCAATGATAAACAATGCCAGCCCGAGCAACACCCCGCTTTTATAAGTGAACCGGGTAACAAAAATGGCGGCCGGCAGGGCAAAACAAAAATAGGCGCCATAAAAAGCCATCTGGATAAGCGATGTCTGAAAATCAGACATACTTTTTATTTTTTTAAAAGCTGCCAGCAGTGTGTCGGTCATGTTGTTGGCCAGCCCCCACCAGGCAAATAAACTTGTTAGCAGAATAAAAGGGATCAAAGTTTCGCGTTGCACCAGCTTGTTGTTACCCATTGTCATTGGTTTATTAGTTAAACAGCTAAAATAGGAATTTTTAAGATTCCAAAGTCTTTTTGCATAACCCGGCAATCATTGAGGTTATAGAATGTCCATGCGTTCATACCCACTATTTTTTCATGCACATTAATTAAATTAAAGAGGAAATAGTTTAATCTGTAGCGTGGTATAAAATGCACGTGGTTCGGAGGGGATAATTCCGGGCCCGGGATAACCGGTGGCACGAAAAGTAAAATACGATTCGTTGGTAAGATTGTTGATCCCGGCTTCCAGGGTTAAAAATTTAAAAGTATAACGGGCCGACAGGTCCATTACGGCATACGATGGAATCAATCCGCTGGTAGCAGTCATTACCTCTGCCGCATTGCTGGCATCACTAAAATGTTCATGCGTGTAGGCATATTGACAGGTAATGGAAAAGGCTTTTCTGCGATATGTAAGTCCTGTTTTGAGTGTTACAGGCGGTACAAATTCAACTTCATTGCCTTTTACACCGGGCCTTTTTGATTGAACATACCGAGCTGAAACGACTGAGAAATTTGAAAATAGTAAAAACTGGTTTAACGCTGTTTCGGATTTAAAAATACTGGTCAGATCGGCCTCCATATACGTTTCTATGCCAACCGACCTGGAGTCTCCCACATTGGTACGGAACCGATAGGTAGCAATCTCAACAGTGTCTTTGGTGTTCATACCATTGATGCGGTTGTTATATTTTAAGTAAAAAAGGCTGGCATCGAACGACAGTTTGTTTCGGTAATTTCCTCTCATCCCTATTTCGGCATTGTAGCCCTTCTCGTCTTTCAGGTTTTCATCAATACGCAGGTTGGGGTTGTCAATGCGCAGGTCATTGAAATTAATAGCCCTGTAGTTTTGGGAAAGGTTGGCGTATAGCTCAATCGATTCATTCGGTTTATAGCTGGCACCTAATCCAACCAGTACAAAGGAGCGTTCCTTTTGCAAACTATCTTTGTGTTGGAGCTCTAAAATAACATTGCCTGCGAAATCTTTACGCGATTCATTATAATAACCGTTGCTTTCGGTATTGATATATTCAAATCGAATCCCTGGTGTAAGGCTCAGTTTGGGTGAGAGGTGAATAACGTTTTCAGCAAAAAAGGCCCAATTGGTACTGGGTAACTGGTGGGAAGATTTCAGGTTTTCATCGGGAAGAAAAGTAAAATCTGCCCCGTATCCATCATTGGCATAACCTTGTTTATTAACTGTATGACCGATATAATAACGGCTTCCGAGCAACAACACCGCTCGTTTGCCGAACAAGGCATTGTAATGCTGCATGAACCGCAATTCTGTCCCCCAGTTATTGAATGCGCCATATATCAGGTCGCGGTTAATAAGCGGTATGGGGTCGGGCCGGTCGATCCTTCCCAAATAACCTAAAGAGCTTCTTTCAGCAATTAACCCAAAGGTACGCAGGTTTATTTTGGTTTTTGGGCTGAACCGGTAATCGAGCCAAAACGCCGGGAGGTTCCAGGTTACCTTAAACCAGTTTCGTTCGCGGTTGGATTGCGACGGGTCTTCTCTAAATTCATCGTCTGTGAGTCCGCCGGGCTGTTGAGACTGGTAATCCATAAACGTAAAATCAATCCCGATGGATAAATTCTCCGAAAAGGTGTAACCAAGATTGATAAACGCTGTATTGGACCCGAAGGAGGTGTTCGGTCGCCAGCCATTGCCTTGTTTGTGGTGATAACAGGTGTAATAGTTGAGGTTACCAACGGTACCTCCCAGGCTGTTATAGGAATTGAACAACCCATAAGAACCTACTGATTGCCGTGATGTCAATTCCATTTTTTTATCAGCAGGCCCGTCTCTTAGGTCAAAATTTACCATACCACCAAATTGAGTGCCATATTGAAGCGAAGCTGCCCCTCGTACGATTTCAATTTTTTCCAGTGCTTCTGCCGGTGGTGTATAATAACTTTCAGGGTATCCCATGGCATCGGCGCTTATGTCATAGCCATTTTGGCGGGTATTAAAATTGGAGGTTCGTTTAGGGCTTAAACCCCGTCCGCCTATGCCCAATTGCAAGCCCGCGGCGTCGCTTTCCCAGATATTGAGGCCCGGAACCCGTGCATAAATCTGGCGGCTATTGTTTGTGGCCTTGTTGGCATTGATATTGTCCAGCAACACAACTTCGTTTTTCCTGGAAGCATAAATTGACATGCCCTCAACGGATCGCAGGTGGGCCATACCAAATTTATCCTGCCGGCTCTTTTCAACAAATATCTCCGCAAGCTGCTCTTCAAGCTCATTCATTTCAATATTTACATCGATATCTTCTGACTGTACCTCAATCTCGCGTACAACAACTTCATAACCGAAGGCAAAAATGGTTATTTTATGTATGCCGGGTTTTAAATGATGGATACTGAAATACCCGTTCGAATTTGTAATGAGCTGTTTTGACCGGTTTTCGACTTTTATAAATGTTTCTTCAAGCCCCTTTCCGGTTTTTTGATCAATAATCTTTCCGGTAACTGAGTATTCCTGCGCGTTTAAAGCACTCAGAATAAATAGTAGTAATAGGATACCTGGTATAATTTTCAGTTGCTTATCCATTAATTTGCTATTGTTTTTATAAACATGTCAACAAATAATTAATATTGTAATACCCAATCTTTATGCCTGAAACCACGTTCTTCAGCCGCAAGATTCACGGTTGAATCGATAAATAACCGGCTTCCAGTGCCGTTTAACGACACATAGGACTCAACCCTTACCTCGGGGTTTTTAATACCTTTCTTTTTGTATTCATCCCTGATTAAATGGGCATACTGTAAGATCATATCCGCTTGTGTGGCCATCATTTTCTCCTGAAAAGGGGTTAAATAATCGCGGTTGGTGATCTCTGCCTCATTTTCTGTGGACGGGTCTCTTACGTAAAAGAAGACCGTACCTGCTTTCTCCATGAGCATCACACGCCAGGAAAAACGATATCCCTGTTCCGTCCAAAAAAGGTTTCCCGGATACAGCAAATAGCGTATCGGCAGTAATAGCTGGAGCATAAAAAACAGTCCAAAGAGACTGGTTAAAGATTTTTTATGAATGGCACGGAAATGCAATTCTGTATCCGGTACTTTTTGTAATCGGCCAAAGCATTGTTGAATGGTTGTGAATATCTTTCTATGTCTGTCTCCCGGGAAGAAAATGGTGGTCGACAAAATCATGATATAGGGAAACATACCAATAACCGGGAGGAATACTTTGGTAAGTACATGAAATACGATCACGGCCATAAAAGCATAGGGCCTTGTTTTTTTGTACAACAGGAGAAAGGGGATGGACAGATCGTACAAACAACTGGACCAACTAAGCAAATAGGCCACCCAGGCTTCATCCATAAAAGGCCCTGCAACGGGCAAATCGCTGGTTGCTGGCAGCCATATCTTTAATGGCAAGGCGTTTAAAAGCCAGTCGCTATTGATTTTGGCCAATCCGGCAAAAAAATAAACAATTATCAATTGCAGTTTAATACTACCTGTACACCATGCAGGAACTTGTGTCCGGCGGATGGATGGATTTCGCAATGCATCAACTGAAAAGAAGCGGTGAGCCGGAAGCCAGATCATAATAAAGGAAATGATACTTACGAAATAATAGTGGTTGAGGTAGTTCGATTTGTCAAGCAGCTCAACATAGGTGAAGCAAATAAAAAAAACGGTGATGGCTGTTTTGTAAAATGACCCAAGCATGATACCTATAGTAGCGGCTATCATCAGGCCAAAAACGATATACATACCCGTTTCGTTCAGCGGTTGAACCCAGTCAAAACCGTAATAGGTAAAAAAGAATTTGGGTGCAACGTACAGTTGATCAACCCAGCCATTGGCCATAAACCGTATAAGGCTTACCAGCATTATAAATCCAAAAAGCACCCTGAAAGTGATCAAAGGTGCAATATAGACTTGTTTATCAAGTTGTTTTTGGAGATTTTTCATGCGTGCATAGCTATAAATGGGTCAATCACCATCATTATCCTGATAAGTGATTAAAACACTCAGGGTAGAGGGCAAATCTGTTTTAAGCAATACCACTTGTTTTTTTAGCTCGGTATGCGCTGCATCAACAACAGTACTGTTATTTTCCACGGCTTCTGACAAGGGATCAGGGATCGACTCAACGGCTGAAATACAGTCGTCGAACTGATTATTGATGGCCTCAGCCAGCGGTATACCACTGCTGTGTTTTGCATCCAGCGCATTTAAATTATCGTCGAGGCCTGTGCTGTCAATGCCTGCACGACTCCTGCCATTAAAAATATTGTCAATGGCTTTGATGTGTTCAACGGCAAAATCGACTGACTGCTTGTGGTAAAAGGCCTCAACATGTTGGGGCAGGGGTGAACCAAGCGTTTTTTCACCGAGCGGAATGCCGATTTTGGCATTTTTAATAATCTCGAAATCGAAATTTAATTCGTTCACCAATAGTCCTACCGAACTGCCGATATCCATACCGTCGGACGCAATAAACATTTTCTGATAATTTCCGCCATCTGTTACCCAATCGTTATAAACAGCAGATACTTTGGATTGCATTTGCGCAGCCAGATCAGCTAAGTATTGTTTTCGGTTCTCCGATTGATCATTATTCATATACATTGAAACGATGGACTCATCATCTTCACCCACTCCGTTTATGAGATAATCGAGTGCAGGAAGGCCAATGGCATCAATATTACCCGCCGTTTCGAGGTTATAGCTTCCCCAGGATATGTTATCGTTGATCTGGTCAACATTCGTCGGGAATGTGTTCATAGAGGCCCGAAGCAATACATCGGAAGCGGGGCCGAACTCAAAGGTTGAACAATGTTGCCAGTTCATGGCAACGTTATACCATGCTTCACGCAGTTGTTGTAATTTCACGGTATCCGGTGATGAAGTAAAATTATTAATCGCCTTATTCAGGCTATCTACTGCGTTATTAAGTGTTGCGTAATTGGGTATGATAATATTATGCGCATAATTAGCAAGCATTGTGCTTCGATCAAATTCATTCGACCCGGTATTGGTTTCTTCATCTTCGCAGCTGGTAATGGTAAATAAACATACCGTTAAAATGAAAAAAAACCGGCTGATCAAACGCAAAGTGCCGGGCAACTTTGCGCCCGGCTCTTTGTCTGTTTTGGTATGTGAAATTGATAGGGTACTATAATCCATAAACCGTTTTTATTTCGTCAATAGCATCTGATAAATCCTGTGAAGTAACTTCCCAGAAATTATCACCGATCACGTCATTTAAAATGTGATCTACCTTTTCATTGGTTATTTTCCGGGTTTCTTCAGGTGAATATTTCAGGGTGTTGGTAAATGCCCAGGCCTCTGATAGTTCATGAAGAAACTTGGCATTGTCTGAACCGAAGTTGGCTTGTGCCCCTTCAAAATAGTCAATGGCCTGTGCGGCTGAGATCAACTCCCAGGTTTCTCTGATGATCCGGATGTTTTCGTTTTTGGCATCCGTATCGTCGTTGGATACTGCAGCTCTTCCGGCGATAAAAGCATCCATCATGGCATTGTTTACGCTTTTGTCGTACGACATTAACCCTGCTTCATCACGACTGTTGGTGTATTTTCCCCAGAAACGGTCGGTTAAGGTTGCAGGAAAATCAACGGGAACACCAAAATAACCAAATGCTTCATCCCAATGGTGCTCCATGGCAGTGTAGTATTTGCCGGCTTCCGGATCGGAAGGTGATTCGTTATCAACACCCTCACCAATTTTGGCATCACTCAGGTAATACGAAACCGCCTGGTAATAGAAAACGGCGCCCATAAGTCCTTTTTCAATGAGTTGTTTGTACTCAATGCCATTGGCGCTCACCAAATAATTGCCGGAACCACTGGAGGCAATTCCTGCAACTCCTTCGGCCGCGGTCTGATCAAAACTTTCGCTATTGGCAGCAAGGCTATCCATAAAGTTTTCAAACATTTCCTGGGTCGATGCATCGACACCGGCGCCAAAGGTCTTGTTTTTAAGCTGTTTTGAGGATGTGAATGAAAAATTGCCATTGCCGTCGTCGCCAGTATTGGCATACATGTCTTTCAGGTCCTGAGCGTCGATGGTTCCGGTGGTTGCCTCGTCCATAAGGTCATTCATTTCACTTAACTGATTCAACCGGTCTATTTGTCCCTGATAACTTACGGTGTTATTTCCTTCATCATCGGAGAAAGTATAAGTATCGGGGATGGTATAGGTGTTTGGGTCTGTATCTGAATCGTTGTCTTCGCAGGCTGACAAGGCTAAAGCCAGCGCCAGTATTAAAAGTGATTGTGGTTTAAAGTGGCGTAAATTTTTCATAATTTTCATTTTGTTATTAATAATGATTCTAAACTGCAATATTAACACACGGTATTATAAATGGTATACCAATAAATAGGGATATTTATATCATTTATTATTTAATGCCTGAAATTTCCTGGATCAATTGCATTGATTGATGATATACTTGTCTCCGCCAAAGTTACTTTGTGAAGGTAAAGAGCACAGGGTGACTGAAGATTTCCTTTTATGTATGTACCATTGAATCGGATTGCTTCGCGAGGTTGTCGTTGGGACCCGGATAGATGTATTATTTATCGGTCAGGTTGGATTTTGAAATAAAGTGGATTAATTATCTCGAAATGAAGATGATACGTCATTTCTTAGCAGCTCACCCGGCCTATTCATTGCACACCCCCTGGTTTGCCATAACCAATGATCAGGGTAAATTCCCCGTCTGGGTTTAAAACAATAAACACAAGCATTGCTATAAATACTGCCTGACCGGCAATTCCGAGCATCAATTTCTGGCTGATAGATAATTTTTTTATGATGTTATAAATCTTATTAATTGCATAAACAAGTCATTTATCCTTTAAATTGAGGAATCGAACAGATATAAGCTAACAGTTTAATGAGGTGGTGTATTAATTAAAGTTAATAAAAAAATAAAGTAGTATTTCACCTTTCTATATCTTTTTGTGTTATATTCTTTTGCTTGGCCAGTACATATTTTATTCCGTCTTCAGTAATTGAAAAAGGGTGCGAAAATCCATTTTGCATGACATGCTTAACTTCGTTTGTTGGGATTAAAACAATGACAGAGTATTTATAAAAAGCAAAATTTATTTCACGGTTTGTATAGCATATTGAATCCAGGTATAAATGGTTTAATGAAGGTAGGTTTCACAATAAAGCATTAAAAAACCCGGAAAAAATCCGGGTTTAATACATTGTCTAATTACATTTCTACCACTATTTTTTCATAATTATATGCTTTATTACGCCGTTATCAGTGGTTAAAAGGATTAAGTAAGCACCTGGGGAAGTGTTACTAATATCAATCTTCCTGGAACGGTTCAATTGGGTTTCGAATATCAATGTTCCATTCATGTCGAATACTTTGATATAGGCCTGTTCAGTATCAACATATAATATGCCGTTGGTTGGATTGGGGTAAAAGCGGATATTATTGGATTCATGGGTATTGATATCAGTAGCGGCTACTATCTCAAATTCAGCACCCACAAATGATATCTCATAATTATCACCGGCACTGAGTGTCCCCTGTTTAATTTGGTAAGAGCCAACCGTTTCACCTTTTTCACGGCTTAACTTCCCGGACAGCTTATCGCCATTTACCAGGTTACCACTTGTAATGGTATAAGTAAAGTCAGGGTCTGTTGTCCCGACAATTTTGCTTTGATTCGGATCAGCTTTAATTCCCAGCGGTCTTTTTGTGATATCGGCTGTAAGGGCTGGTTGAGACAGGGTATAATTGTCTTTATCGGCACCTTCAAGTGTCATGGATGTTGAAACGGCAATGGCTGTACCCGGGTTGGCGGAAGCAAAAGTACCTGTAGCATCATTTGCCAGCGACACATCCTCCGAACCGACTACCCCTTCCAGTATGGCTCCGGATATCGCAGCCTCCGTATTACCGTCATATGTTTTGTCGGCGGCAGTGGCATTGGTTACTGTCAGTTCCCTGGCACTGATATCGGCTGTAAGGGCTGGTTGAGACAGGGTATAATTGCCTTTATCGGCACCTTCAAGTGTCATGGATGTTGAAACGGCAATGGCTGTACCCGGGTTGGCGGAAGCAAAAGTACCTGTAGCATCATTTGCCAGCGACACATCCTCCGAACCGACTACCCCTTCCAGTATGGCTCCGGATATCGCAGCCTCCGTATTACCGTCATATGTTTTGTCGGCGGCAGTGGCATTGGTTACTGAGAGAGGTGCCTTATCGATGGTGAGGGTGACCAACGTTCTTGATGAACTTTCAAATCCGGTTGCCGTATCCCTGGCAGCTGCGTAGGCACTATATGTTCCCACATTAGTTGCTGTTGGCGCGTTAGTTGTGGTGCTTCCATAAGAGTTGGTATACCATACTATGGAGTCACCGGATGGTGAATCGGCCGAAGCGCTTTTTTCCGTGCCATCATACTTGTACTCACCATCATTAGCAACGGGCTTGTCCGGTTCAAGCCCCAATGAATAATAGGTAATGCTTGAATAATCAAGGGTGATAACATCTTTATAACCTGCGCCATCCACGTCATGAACAAAAAACATGGCCCTATCAGAAGGATAAAATGTAAGCTCCTCTGTCGCCGGGAAGGTTCCGTCCCCCTGGTTTAAGAATATTGAAATAGCATTGCCATTATTTGTTTGAAGAAGAATATCGGGATAGGAGTCATTATTTATATCATCTATAACCACTCCACGGCTGTGAAACGATGTAGAGGATACCAGGATGGTTTGTTCGAATCCGGTATTCGCACTGTTTCGTGTATATATTATTACTTCACATCGATCATCAAATAAATCACTCCTTACCAGCACAAAATCAGATTTTCCGTCTGCATTCACATCCCCGGCAGCAACAGAAAACGCTTTCAAACTATCAGTGCCATTTGAGGGGCTTATATAACTAAAAGTGCTATCGCCATTTCCCAACAACAATTGATAATAACCACCATAATCACCGGAATAATAACCAGCATCCACGGTTATTACATCCAGGTTGCCATCATTGTTAAAATCACCTGTATCACTCGAGTAATTCCCATTATTGGGGGTTTCTATTGTAGTGGAAGACGCTGTTATTGAGCTTAACTTGATACTATCGGTTGTTGTTGTGGCATTCATACCTACATAGTATTTGGAGCCGCCAAACCACATGACATCGGGTTTGGTATCGTTATTGAAATCCCCTGTAACTACGGTACGACCATAAAAAGACTTATTATCAATGGAATATGCTGAGCCTTTAAATTCAAACCTGGACGAATCAGCATTCCAATAGTAAATATTATTCGGGCTATAAATAGTTCCGTTGGGGCCTGTTGTTATAAGATCAAGGTCACCGTCACCGTCCAGATCGGCAAGCGTATTGCCGTAAAAATTGTTATTTTCCTGGTCAATATGATCTTGTGCAGTAAAATTAGCGGTACTTAACAAATCTGTTACGGTTCCTAAATATTTAGTGCCGGGATCTGCTATTTCGCTCACAATATCCGGATTGCCATTACCATCTATATCTCCCCAATCGGCAGCAATGCTATTGGGAAATATAGGTGCTGTAGAAAGATTATTTTCCGAACTAACTGTTAATTGACCGTATAAAACGCACGTGATAAAATGAAGCGTCACGTATAAGATACTTTTACTCATAATCATATTCTTTAAAAAAATTTGACATTACAAATGATCAATGGATATACTATTAGATAAGAGGTGAGTTAGTGTTGGGTTTATATAAATTTAGCAGACTTTAAGGAACTCTGAAAATAAACACAGATGATTTATATCACTACCAGTAAAACAAAATATGACTATCGGTTTTTTATCATCAGGAAAATAATCCGACCCCCATTTAAATTTTTTCTTGCCAATTTTCAAATTATTGAACTCCTCATGCCATAATTATGTTAACATAGTCGTAAATGTCAAGTGTCAATGAAAGATTTTAGCTTTACAAGTTTTCTTACATCGAATTTAAATGTTGAAGAAAATGATATTTCAGCATTAACAGAGGAGAAGCGAGGCGGTCAGGTTGCCTGAAGATTTTGGAAAATAGGGTTTAAAAAGATTCTTATTGATATGCTTACTATGCCAAAGTACAGCAAAAAATACACCATAAGTGTCAGACTTCGACTCCGCGTCTCATGACATGCAGGTTTAATTAATTGGGTGTAGCGGATTTAAATTTCGATTACGCGCTCCAATTTTTGGCTATCCCCTGATATGTCACTTTTTATATTAATGTGCATTTATGCTATCAAGGTCTCAGTATGACTGAAGGTTTCTTGATTGTTTGTACCATCTAATTAGTGTCAGGTATATACTTATTAGGTATACTCACTATTTGTTAAAAACATGTAAGGCATCGAAAAATGCATCAATATTTTCTTTAGGTGAACCTGGGGGTACATCACATCCGGTTGATAAAACAAAATTTGGATAGGGTTTCATGTCCTTCAATAATTGTACTGTTATGTTTTTTACCTGTTCAGGTGTGCTGCTTTTAATAATTCCGGCAGGATCAATGTTGCCCATGGCAATGATATTTTCCGGAACCTGAGGCATTATATCTTTCATGTTAATCGCGTTTCCAAAGTGCAATGACCCGGCACCGGTGGAAACCATAGATTCTACCAATTCCACCGTATTTCCGCAGTTATGAAGGATCACCAAAAAATTATCGTCCTGCACGTAGTCAACGATCTCTTTCATATATCCTGAAGAAAATTCGTCGCACATATACGCTGGTAATAGTCCGGCAGCAGGTTCCGCCACCACAATTCCATCTGCACCTGTTTGTTTAAATTTCATAGCATATTCTTTCAGAAAATCAGTAGCCTTTCTCAAAAGTTTATGTGAGTTTTCAGGGTCCATTATGATATATGTCATCATTTCTGTAATATCAGCCAATCGACCAGCCAGTGAATAGGGACCGATCATACCCGCAAAAGTAGGTCGGTCAGATATTTGATTGGCTGCCAATGCTGCGGCTTTAAGATACTCATTGGTTCTTGCTGCACCTACTTCAGGCATATTCAATGTATCCACATCAGTAAGTTGAGGTAATAATTTTTCAGCAATAGTCGGTACGTCATCATTCCGGAAGGAAATTTTTGAACCAAAGGCTTCTGCCTCTGCAGAAAGGTCCATAACTATAACACTGGCAATGGTCGGATAGTATTTTGCCAGAGCTTCAATGCACCTGAAGTGTTCTTCACCATTGGTTACAAGGTCAATAATTTTTTTTCCGGTAAATTCCAACCCTGGATATGTCATAACAGGCATCATTTCACGTTTTTCTGATTCCAATCGTTTGTTTATCCAGTCTTTCATGCTTATTTTTTTCATTGATTAATTATTTATTGTTAACGAAACATCACATTCAGGCATGATAATTTGGCTCAAAAAGTCAATTAGTATTTTATTTACCATGACTACTATTATTGATAAACACAGTTTTTTAGATTTTGCAACATACAATGCAGGAGGAAGGCTAACGAAACATTGTTCTGATTAGTTATCTGTTCTCCGCAGACTGCAATATCTATGTTTCATCGGCAGGTCTTCTGACTTACTCCTGTTTTAGCACCTTCCCCTTAATTGATTAAGAGTGGCAAATTACTAAAACATTATCCGGAGCTCACAGCAGCGGGAACTGTTGCTGAATTTCACGGCATTCCCTTTTAATTTCTCCCGACAGCTATCGGGATTGAAAACCAATGAGGGTTCAAAAATAACAAATATTTTATAATGATAATCGCAAGGAACGATTTGGTTGATATTTTTCACAAATGGATTTAAAAAGTTTTTTTTCAAATGCCGTCACGGGTACTTCAGGATTTGTAATGCAGTAAATTTTCTTAATACACCCTTTTTAGGCAGGTCATTGGATGATAAAAATTCAAAATCTTTAGCTCTCCCACCGGATTTAAGCCGCCATACATAAACATCATGTTTTTTTCAGCCATTTGTACGGGTTTGTTTTGTCAAACCATCCTCGTTCAGATAAGATTGTGTATAAATCCAATTTGATCTGGATATAGTTATGACAATTTTAGCTTAACGCACATTTAATCCATGTAAATGGAAAATGGACCAGCTGTTCTCAATTTAATTGAACTCCTCATGCCATAATTATGTTAACATAGTCGTAAATGTCAAGTGTCAATGAAAGAATTTAGCTTCACAAGTTTTCTTACATCGAATTTAAATGTTGAAGCAAATGATATTTCGGCATTAACAGAGGATTGTAACAGGCGCGTTTATAAAAAGGATGAGTTGCTTTTTCAACCAGGAATGGTTTGTAGTCATACTTTTTTTGTGGAAAAGGGATTAATTCGCCAATACTCCATAGACCCGGCTGGAAAAGAGCATATACTGCAATTTGCCCCGGAAAACTGGTTTGTTTCCGACAGGGAGAGTGTTTACTTTAATCAACCCTCTCAATACTTTATTCAGGCCCTTGAAGAGACACAAGTTGTTTTAATTGATGAAGAGTTTATTCGGGTACTGGAAAAGAAAATACCGGCTTTTCGTGATTTTAACAACCGGTTGCTGCACAATCAAATACGTCACCTTCAAAACAGAGTTAACCTGTTGTTAAGCGCCCTGGCCGAAGACAGGTATTTGACATTTGTTAAAATGTATCCGGATGTTCTTCTTCGTGTTCCACAAAAAATGGTCGCATCATACCTTGGCATAACACCGGAGGGGTTAAGCCGCGTACGTAAAGAATTAGCGCGAAAAAACAAGCAATAAACGTTCTTAACATACATCAATGCAACGGAGGCCGATATGGGGTATTTTTGTGATGTATTTAAATATTACAGTTATGAAAACACGTACAGTAGAATTAGTAGCGAGACCAAGAGAGCCTCATTTCGTAGGGGACGGGTTTAGAGTACACAATTTTATCCCAAGCGGGTACAGGCTTGATATGGAAAGAATGGATCCATTTATCCTGATGGATTATAATTCAAAATATCACTTTCCGCCTGCTGATAAACCAAGAGGAGTAGGAGTACACCCTCACAGGGGATTTGAAACCGTAACCATTGCCTACAAAGGTAAAGTTGCTCACCATGACAGTAGCGGTGGTGGCGGAGTAATTGGCGAGGGAGATGTTCAATGGATGACAGCCGCCAGGGGCATTCTGCATAAAGAATACCATGAAGAGCAGTGGAGTAAAAAAGGGGGCGATTTTCAAATGGTGCAACTGTGGGTGAATCTGCCCAAAAAGGACAAAATGAGCGCTCCCAAATACCAGGATATCCGTAATGACAGGATAAGTCGCTATGAACTAGCAGAAAATGGTGGTGTTATCGAAGTTATTGCAGGAGAATATAAGGGTACTAAAGGAGTAGCATCTACCTTTACGCTCATTCACATGTTTAATGCAAAGTTAAATACAGGAGGTAAAGCGGCTTTCAATTTCCCAGGACATTACAATACTGCTTTGTTGGTGATTGAAGGTAGCATCAAAGTAAATGGTGAAGAAGAAGTTCCAACAGATAATCTGGTACTTATGGCTAATGATGGTGAAAATTTTGAAATTGAAGCAGCTGAGAAGTCGGTGGTATTGGTATTAAGTGGCAACCCCATTGGTGAACCCATTGCTGCGCATGGCCCGTTTGTAATGAATACCAAAGAAGAATTAAAGCAAGCGTTTTTGGATTTTAATAGTGGAAAATTCGGATTTCTGGAAGATTAATTTCATAAGCTTGTATCAATTGTAGCTCACTCTTGCCCGCTACTCTTGCTATTAACTCTTGCTCAATACTCACACTCCAAACTGATTACCGTTCCAGGCTTTTAATCAAAGCAAAGAGCATTTTGGAAATTTCTTCGAGGGCTTTGTAAAAGTCATTGAAAAAGAATTCATCAATTTTATGTTCATCGTTCAGGAAATCAAAAATGGCCACACATTCGAAAACCGATCCCCTGGCGATAACATAAAAGTTTCGTTTATCTTTATTGGTAAACCTTCCGGCACCTTCGGCAATATTTAGCATGATACTGAAAGAAGCTCTCTTGAGCTGGTCATAGGTAACTTTGTCAACAGTATCTTTGGCTAAGAAATCACTAACCGATCGGTTATATGACTTGGCTTTTTTGTATACTTCCAATTTTTCAAAATCAAACATCGAGTTAGTTTGAGTTGGTGTTTGTGTATTGAGGGACAAAATCAGTTTCTCGTGTTCGTATTTCGCTCTTGCTCAATACTCACACTCCAAACTGATTTTGTGGAGCCGGGCGGAATCGAACCGCCGTCCAAACAGGCCACAAACATGCTTTCTACATGCTTAGTCCGTGCTTTATTGTCGGGTTTAAGCCGGCCACAGACTACCTACTTAAACCGTAGCCTCTTAAATTTCACCAAATGACCGAGGCAATCACCTGGCTATCCCAACTTTTCGGTGTCTCTTGGTCTGAGGCCGCCGGGAAGGGTCTCAGAGAGACAGCTTGTCCTGGTTCCTTGAACCGGGATTAAGGTAATCTACTGTTACTTCGATTACGCAGCAAGCGCGTAGTTATTTTCGCCGTTTAAAAGTGTTGCATCCCTGATTAACGAGCGTTAATGCGTGGCTCGGCATGCTTACATCTCCATGTACCTGCTGTCGAAACCATGTCGGCCCCATGAAGGAATGACCACAAAATTAATGCAAAAATATGCTTCAGGCAAACTTATTACCTGCTTCTTTAAATTGTTTGATGTTGTTAGCTATACTACCGTTTTGAAATACACTACTACCCGCTACCAAAACATCCACACCGGCTGCGTATAACTGATCGGCATTTTGCAAGGATACACCACCATCTATTTCAATGAGCATACCAGGGTTTAATTGGTCGCGCATGGCTTTTAATTTGGCAACTTTATCCAGGGTGGTTGGGATAAATTTTTGTCCGCCAAAACCGGGATTAACCGACATGATCAGTGTCATATCGACATAAGGTATGATTTCTTCGAGTACCTGAACAGGGGTGTGGGGATTTACGGTTACACCAGCTTTCACACCATTCGATTTTATCAATTCAATCAACCTGTGTAAATGCGGACAGGTTTCATAATGTACAGTTATAAAATGTGCACCGAGTCGGGCAAATTCAATCACAAACTTTTCAGGTTCTACAATCATTAAATGTACATCCAGTGGTTTGTTGGCTATTTTCTGCAATAATTCCATTACAGGAAACCCAAAGGAGATGTTGGGTACAAAGCATCCATCCATCACATCGACATGAATAAAATCCGCTTCGCTGTTGTTAACTTCATTAATATCTTCTGCTAAATTACCAAAATTGGCTGCCAGGATGGAAGGCGCTAAATATTTTTTCATGATACCATTAGTGTAATAAATGTATGTTGCAATTCATTTATTACAAATATAAAAACAATGAGGACAATAATTGGAATGGAAGCATTATCCTAAATAGGATTGAAGAACTTTACACCTGGTGGCGTTTTTAAGTCTTTTAATAGCTTTTTCTTTGATTTGTCTTACCCGCTCCCGTGTAAGGTTAAATTCTTCGCCTATTTCTTCAAGCGTGTGTGGATGTTTACCATTCAATCCAAAATACAGTTTTATAATATTGGCTTCCCGAAAAGTTAGTGTTGACAAAACCCGTTCAATTTCTTTACGCAGCGACTCGGTTAACAGGTCTTTATCCGGAGAAGGGGTGTCTTTACTCAGCATTACATCATACATATTACTATCCTCCCCGTCAACCAGCGGGGCATCCATCGAAACATGCCGGCCTGAGCTTTTAATAGATTCTTTTACTTCCTCCGGTGCCACTTCCAGTGCTTTGGCGATTTCCTGGATGGAGGGCTCACGTTCAAATACCTGTTCAAGTTCTGCAAAGGTTCTGTTAATTTTATTGATGGACCCGATTTTATTTAACGGCAGTCTTACAATTCGTGCCTGTTCGGCCAACGCCTGAAGGATGGATTGGCGAATCCACCATACGGCATACGAAATAAACTTAAACCCCCGGGTCTCGTCAAATCGTTGTGCAGCTTTTATCAATCCTAAATTGCCTTCGTTTATAAGGTCCGGAAGGCTTAGTCCCTGGTTTTGATATTGTTTAGCAACTGAAACAACAAACCGAAGGTTGGCATTTATCAATTTTTCCAGCGCCTTTTGATCTCCGTGTTTGATCCTTCTTGCAAGCTCAACTTCTTCCTCAGCGGTTATTAAATCAACTTTTCCAATTTCATGGAGATACTTATCAAGGGATGGGGTTTCACGGTTCGTAACTTGTTTGATAATTTTAAGTTGTCTCATGCTAGACGTTGCTTTTAGGGTTTTTACAGATGAAAGAACATATTTAGGTATAGCGTGGGATTTGGAAAAGCGACACTTATCCCAATTTATTGATTTATATGGCTAAAAATACAAAAAAATATACATTAAATTTATTTTTAGAAAAAATAATCATTTTTTTTTGGTCTTTGATCATAATTACTTATTATTGCAACGGATTACCAAGAGCTTAATTCCAACAGATTATAATTAATCGAACCCCATCTCAAACAAACGTTTTTTCGAAATTAATTTTACCAATCATAAAATTCCCATAATTAAAGAAGATGTACGATATTCTTGAATTGAACAAAAAGCTAGTTAATGAATTACGTGAAATAGCTAAAGATTTAAATGTTAAAAAGGTTGAATCCCTACGTAAACAAGATCTTATCTATAAAATTCTGGATCAACAGGCCATAGCGGCCACTGAAACTCCACCCAAAGAAAAAAGCGGTTTAGCAAGTAAAGCCAACAATAAACAATCCGCTAAAAAGGAAGATTCGGGTACGGAAGAAAAACCAACCCGTCGCCGCAAAAGAACACCCAAATATGAAAAGGTAGGCCCGGGAGGTGAACAGAGTGGCTCACAAAACGATGAAAAAATCGTTAAAACAGCCAAAACAGAAACGGAAAACGCCCAAATGAATATGGACAATTTTCAAAACTCAGACCAGCCGGAAAAAGAAGTGCGAACAGAAAGAGAAAAACAGCCCGAAAGAGAATCACAACCGGAAAAGAAAAAATCGTCGCAGCACAGCTTTCGTGAAAACAGGCGACAAAAGTCAGAGGGACATACCTCGCAAAACCGTAACAGACAACAAAACCAGCAAGATCAAAACGGTGATCGCAATTATGAATTTGATGGCATCATATCTGCCTCCGGATGTTTGGAAATAATGCCCGATGGCTACGGTTTTCTGAGAAGTTCTGATTTTAATTATCTGAATTCACCGGATGATATTTATGTATCGCAGTCGCAAATAAAATTGTTTGGCCTCAAAACGGGTGATAATGTGCGTGGAACTATTCGTCCGCCCAAGGAAGGTGAAAAATATTTCCCGCTTATCAAAGTGGAAGAAATTAACGGACGTGATCCCGATTACATTCGCGACCGTGTACCGTTCGATTTCTTAACACCTCTTTTCCCCGAAGAAAAATTTAAATTACTGGACAGTAGCAACCGTGCCGGTTTATCCATACGACTAATTGATATGTTTACCCCTATTGGTAAGGGGCAACGCGGACTCATTGTTGCACAACCCAAAACAGGGAAAACTACCTTATTGAAAGATGTTGCCAATGCCATTGCCGATCATCATCCGGAAGTATATCTTATGATATTATTAATAGATGAACGTCCCGAAGAGGTGACCGATATGGCCCGCAGCGTAAATGGTGAAGTGGTAGCATCGACCTTTGATGAGCCGGCAGAGAGACATGTACGTGTTGCCAATATTGTGCTTGAAAAAGCCAAAAGACTGGTTGAATGTGGCCATGATGTAGTTATTTTACTTGATTCCATTACCCGTCTTGCAAGGGCTTTCAATACTATTTCACCGGCATCCGGAAAAGTATTATCAGGTGGGGTGGATGCCAATGCATTACATAAACCAAAGCGCTTTTTTGGTGCAGCCCGGAATATTGAAAATGGTGGTTCGCTTACCATTATTGCAACGGCATTGACCGAAACAGGTTCCAAAATGGACGATGTGATCTTTGAGGAGTTCAAGGGAACAGGAAATATGGAGCTTCAACTAGACCGTAAACTGTCTAACAAACGCATATTCCCATCCATCGATATTCCTGCTTCCAGCACAAGGCGTGAAGATTTACTTATTAAGAAAGACATACTAAACCGTGTGTGGATACTCAGAAACTATTTAACAGATATGAATTCTGTTGAAGCCATGGAATTTCTGCGTGATAAAATGGCTCATACCGAGACCAATGAGGAATTCCTGATATCCATGAACGGAGAATAATAATTTTATTACCTTTAAAACATTTATTTCCCCTTATCGATACAACTGATAAGGGGTTTTTTATGCTATTAATTTGTCAGCCTTCACATAAATATTATTTAGAATAATTCTGTTTAAAACAGAAATTAGAATTTTCGCTATCCATTGCCAGTTCATTATTTGTAATGAAAATGAATTACGGTTGATGTGTTTAAAAAGCATTAAAACCAAGTCGCTTTTTTATAATTTTGTTAAAAAGGTTAATTTAAAATTTAATTAAGCGAAATAAAATGGCAGAGAAGAAAAATTTTATCACTTGTGATGGTAATTATGCTGCATCGCATATTGCGTATATGTTTAGTGAAGTTGCAGCCATTTATCCCATTACACCGTCTTCCACTATGGCAGAATATATTGATGAATGGGCAGCCAATGGAAGAAAAAATGTTTTTGGAGAAACGGTGAAGGTTACCGAAATGCAATCCGAAGCGGGAGCAGCAGGAGCTGTTCACGGATCGTTGCAATCAGGTGCACTGACCTCTACCTACACTGCATCTCAAGGTTTACTTTTAATGATCCCAAATATGTACAAAATATCAGGTGAGTTATTGCCTGGTGTTTTTCATGTATCCGCCCGAAGTTTGGCTTCGCAGGCACTCTCTATCTTTGGCGACCATAGCGATGTTATGAGTACACGCCATACCGGTTTTGCCATGTTGGCAACCAGCAGTGTTCAGGAAATTATGGATATTGCGGCCGTTGCGCATTTAGCAGCCATTAAAGGTCGTCTTCCGTTTCTACATTTCTTTGATGGATTCAGAACATCTCACGAAATACAAAAGGTGGTAGCACCCACAACTGATCAGTTGGCTAAACTAATTGATTATGAGGCATTGCAAAAATTCAGAAACAATGCTTTAAATCCGGAACACCCTGTAACTCGGGGAACAGCACAAAATCCGGACATCTATTTTCAGGCCAGGGAGGCTTCTAATCGCTTTTATGATGCCATCCCGGATATGGTAGCCGAATATATGGCACAAATGGCCAAAATAACCGGTCGTGAGTACAAACCATTCACCTATTATGGGGCGCCTGATGCTGAACAAATTGTTATTGCAATGGGCTCGGTATGTGAAACTATTCGCGAAACAATTGATTATCTGAATAAACAGGGTAAAAAAGCAGGACTCGTTACGGTTCATCTCTATCGTCCGTTTTCAGAAAAATATTTCAGAGCGGTGTTGCCAAAATCAGTTAAGCGTATAGCTGTACTCGACAGAACAAAAGAGCCCGGTGCTAATGGGGAACCGCTTTACCTGGATGTAAAGGATATTTTTTATGGGCAGGAGAATGCACCATTAATTGTTGGTGGAAGATACGGGTTAAGTTCAAAAGATACTACGCCGGCCAGTATTATATCAGTTTATGAGAACCTTGAAAGGTCAGAACCCAAAAACAGGTTTACGGTTGGTATAGTAGATGATGTAACATTTACGTCCCTGCCGGTTAAAGAAGAAGTAAACGCTTCAGCCGAAGGTACTTATGAGGCTAAATTTTATGGTATCGGATCAGATGGAACAGTAGGCGCGAATAAGAATTCGATTAAAATTATTGGTGAATCGACTGATAAATTCTGTCAGGCCTATTTTGCTTACGATTCCAAAAAATCAGGCGGAATAACAACCTCCCATTTACGCTTTGGTGATAAACCAATTCGTTCTACATATCTGGTAGGAACACCCGATTTTGTAGCCTGTCATGTGCCTTCGTACCTGGGTAAATACGATATGCTAAAAGGATTGAAAAAAGGTGGTACGTTTTTGCTAAACAGTATATGGGATGCTGAAGAAACCAAAAATCACCTGCCGGATGCAGTAAAAAGATATCTGGCGCAAAATAATATCAACACCTATATTATTAATGCAACAAAAATTGCCCAGGAAATTGGTTTGGGTAACCGGACCAATACCATTATGCAGTCAGCATTTTTTAAAATATCCGAAGTAATACCTTATGAAGATGCCGTTTCCGAAATGAAAAAAGCCATTGTTAAATCATTTGGCCGAAAAGGTGAGGATATTGTAAATATGAACTACAAGGCCGTTGAACGTGGAGGTGAAGTGGAAAAAATGGAAATCCCTTCCGCCTGGGCAAAAATATCACTGAATGGACAAGCTGATAAACGGGATATTCCTGCGTTCGTTAAAAATGTGGTTGAGCCCATTAATGCACAGAATGGTGATTCACTTCCGGTTAGTGCATTTGTTGATCGTGAAGACGGAAGTTTCCCGGCCGGAACCACGGCTTATGAAAAAAGAGGCATAGCCGTTGATGTACCTGAGTGGATCGCTGAAAACTGCATCCAATGTAATCAATGCGCGTATGTTTGTCCGCATGCATGTATACGTCCGTTTTTAATTGATGAGAAAGAAGCAGCCACATTACCTGCAGGTATTGAAGTGCTGGATGGTAAAGGAAAAGGATTAACCGATTATAAATACCGCATTCAATTGAGTCCGTTAGACTGTACAGGTTGCGGTGTGTGTGCCGAAGTATGTCCATCCAAAGAAAAAGCACTGATTATGGAGCCTTTGGAAACACAAATGAAGGAAAATGAAAATTGGGAATTCATTGCAAAAAATATCTCATACAAAGACACGGTTGTGGAGAAAGAAAAGTCTGTTAAAAACAGTCAGTTTGCACAGCCGCTGTTTGAATACTCAGGAGCATGTGCCGGATGTGGCGAAACACCGTATATTAAATTAATTACACAATTATATGGCGATCGAATGATCGTAGCCAATGCTACCGGATGTTCATCTATTTACGGTGGTTCGGCTCCCGCTACACCTTATTGCACGAATGATCAGGGACTCGGACCGGCATGGGCCAATTCACTGTTTGAGGACAATGCCGAATATGGCTATGGAATAGCCACAGGTGTGAACAAAATGCGTGATCGTATTGAACGAATCATGACCGAAGCCATGTCAAACGGGATCAATGATAATACGAAAGCCGCTTTCCAGGAATGGATAGATACTCGTGAATTGGGCAACGAATCCAAAGAATCTGCAAGCAAAGTGCGTGCTGCTTTGAAGAAAGAAAAAGGTGAGTGGGTGAAGCAGCTCACTGATCTTGATCAATACCTGGTTAAAAAATCGGTCTGGGTATTTGGAGGCGATGGCTGGGCCTACGATATTGGTTACGGTGGTGTAGACCATGTGATAGCATCGGGTGATGATGTAAATCTGCTGGTAATGGATACAGAAGTATATTCCAATACGGGCGGACAATCATCTAAAGCTACTCCTATTGGAGCCGTTGCGAAATTTGCCGCTTCAGGTAAGAAAATCCGTAAAAAAGACCTTGGCGCCATGGCCATGACTTATGGCTATGTTTATGTTGCTCAGGTATCAATGGGAGCAAACCAAAGTCATTACCTCAAAGCGTTGAGAGAGGCCGAGGCATACCCAGGGCCATCTCTAATCATTGCCTACTCACCATGTATCAATCATGGTCTGAGAGCAGGTATGAGCAAATCACAGGAAGAAGAGAAAATCGCTGTTGATTGCGGATACTGGCAACTATGGCGGTATAATCCAATGCTTGAAGAAGAAGGAAAGAACCCGTTTACTTTGGATTCAAAAGAGCCTGATTGGACTAAATTCCAGGATTTCTTAAAAGGTGAAGTTCGTTACACATCATTGCTAAAGGCATTTCCAAAGGAAGCAACAGAGTTATTCCGTTCGGCTGAAGAAAATGCAAAATGGCGATACAATGGTTATGTGCGACAGGCAGCCATGAATTATTCAAAATCTGAATCATAGCAATAAACATGGAGCGGGACATTGGTTCCGCTCTTTTTTATATCCTTAGTATGCTGTTTAGTGTCAAGCAAAAAATCATCCTTCCGGATTACAGATTGATTGATTATGTGCAATTGCATCAGCCACAGCGCATGACGATATATTATTCAATACCGTTTAGTTAGTGAGCTCATCCCACCGCACACCCTTCGCTTCCCTAAAGGGATCAGCGCGTAGGACTTCCCCTATAGGGGATTG
>JAAAOM010000030.1 GCA_009908855.1 Bacteroidota bacterium | reverse complement strand
TATACCATCAATGAGAATACTTTCATGGGAAAAACCAACATCCAGTTATATGTGCAGGATATAAAACTCTGATTTTTATTTCTCAACCAGCTATATACTTCCATTCCCGTTTCAGCATAGGTTATGAAATTGAATAAAATAATATGGATATTGGATTTTACACTTAAAATTATTTCTTTGATTTACCTGCATGCGATCCTCCCAAAATAATCATGGCTCCGAATATAAATCCAAAATTATACCAATTGCCATTGTTATTGCAGGCATACATGGCAACATCCTCTTTAAACAGCGATATGATAAATGAAATGGGTGCGATAAACCCATGCCATAAACCGTTTAAAAAGCCATATTCGAATTCCGGTTCGCAGGAATCGAAATTATAAGGCTCCGCACATCCTGTAAAAAGTAATATCAATACAACTAACACTGAAAGTGTAATAAATACCCTTTTATTGAAAATGTTTGTTTTCATGATTATGATAATTTTATTTAGATGGTTATAAAATTGAATATCTGTACACATAATTTTAAAATACAATTTATGAATATCCTAAAACACTCATAATTGCAGACAATCAAAAAACAAAAACTATCGTAAATATCTATCAATCATTTCATAATTAAAATCGATCAGGGACTATATTACATTATTTTACGTAAATTTAAAATCACTGCAAATACGTGTATGAAAAAAATTCAAATGATCGGGTATAAAAGGTTGATTAAAGTTTAATTCATCGTACAACTAACCTAAATTAAGCTGAAAATGATTTTTCAAAATCAACACATTGTTGCCAGTCGTCTTCAAAAAATTCTCTTACCCGGGCAAGTGATTCCGCGGAAACAAGATCTTCCTGCGGTGTCCATCTTTTGGGAAGCAGCAGAGAGACATAAAGAATTAAATGACATAACAACCATTTGGAGCGAAAACGAACATAGTTCACAAACGGAGAAGAGGAATTTGACTTTTTTTTCTTATCAGAAAATAAATATTTACTGATTTTACGTATTACCAGCAGTTGTTTTGTATTGTATGATTTATGCACAGGATCGAGTGATACTTTTTGTTTATCGTATTCAGCTCCCAGATAATGGGTAATTCTGTCAAAAAAGTTATAGGCATCCTTTTTTAAGTCATCATGAAATAACACAAGCGGTTTTTTACTAAACAACTCCTGAAGCAACTGTAACCTGGGGTAAAAATAAACATCCCTGGTTTGCCATAGCCCGTTATCATCCTCGAGCCTGAAGAAATCTTCGAACGATTTGGCACCTCCATTTTTAACATAACGGCGATATTGAGATGCCATCCAGCTATCATGACGCCTGAGAATAACTATTATTCCTGCCTGCGGATAGTAATTGGCAATTTTTCTGACTTCTCTTTCGAATTGCCGATCAAATTCACGGGAGAAAAAATACCGGGTATAATTTGTACGCTCAATAATGGAGTGAAATCTTTTATACTTCGATCGTTGAAAATACCTGATATTAGTTAGTTTAGGAAAAAAACTGTATTGTAAATAGGTGGAAGCGGTTTTTCCCAACCCTACGTGAAAGAAGATTTCTTTTTGATCGCCCATACCATGTAAATTCAGCCGCAAAAGTAAAAAGAAAATGGTTACACCAAAATGGTGACCGATACTAAATTACCGTAAATAAAAACTACCATTACATGAGATTCTCCAACACTTCTTCATCCTTGGTTACCGTTCCTTCAGCTATGCTAATTGCGGTTTCAATAAGTGCAAGGTGAGAATATGCCTGCGGAAAATTACCCAACAGTCTTTTTGATTTAAAATCAAGGTCTTCACTGTATAACCCCAAATGATTACTGTAGTTGAGCATTTTTTCAAACATCATCTCAGCCTGGTCTTTTTCACCAATTTTATATAAACTGTTGATTAGCCAGAAAGTACAAATGGTAAATGCTGAGGACGGAGTCCCGAAATCGTCATCATTTTTATAGCGATACATCAGTCCGTTATTTCCTAATTCCCGTTGCGTGGCGTGCACGGTACTTATAAATTTTGGGTCTTTGGCATCAATAAATCCATAGGATTCCATCAACAGGTTTGCTGCGTCGATATCGGCATTTTCATAAGCCTGGGTAAAACTTTGCTTATTCTCATTCCAGGCATTTTCAATAACGTCATTCCTGATTTTATCGCGCAGCTTTTCCCATCCTTCCAGGTATTCATGCATATTAATCAGCCGTGCAATTTTAATAGCCCTGTCAACGGCAACCCAGCACAATACCTTGGAAAATGTAAAATGCCGCTGTTCGGTCCGAAGCTCCCATATACCACGATCAGCCTTATACCAGTTATGCTTCACAATACGCACAATACTTCTGGTAATGGTCCACAACGATTCACTGTTTTGCAATGATGTTTCAAATGCCTGAAATTGTTGGTACAGCACATCCATTAAAACGCCATAAATATCGTTCTGTTTTTGTTTATAAGCATCGTTACCCACACGTACAGGGGTAGAATCCTCATATCCACTGAGGTGATCCATAATGCGTTCGGTCAGTTTCTTTTCGCCATTGATGCCATACATTATCTGAATTTTCTCGTCTTTATCAGGGATGATGTTGAGAATAAACCGTAAATAATTTTTAGCAACATTCATGTGCCCCAGTTTAGTAAGTACCCTTATGGCCATACTGGCATCACGAATCCAGCAAAACCGGTAATCCCAGTTTCGTACTTCACCAATGGTTTCAGGAAGAGAGGTGGTTAATGCCGCCAAAATAGCGCCGGATTTATCGTAACTTAACATTTTCAGCACCAGAGCGCTGCGTAATATTTCATTGTTATACCGCTTAAACCGCACGGTTCGTTCCGACCAGTTCATCCAATAAACTTTTGTGCGTTGGTATTTCAAATAGCACCTTTCAGTATCCTGTTTCAGGATTTTCTGATTATAACTAATCAGGAAGTACGAATCGTCCTCCAGGTCAATCAGGTCACTACAAACAATTTTTTGCTTGTCGAGGTTAGAATAAAGGTATACCGAGTCGTAAGTACCTTTGGTTGTATAACTTTTAATGTATTTAGGTCGAATAACTGTATGTGTTTTGAAGCGGGCGTATTCTAATTTTGGATCATAAATCACACGAAACTGTGGTGTTCCGGAAACCAGACGGATATAGCGTACCAAATCAGGCGGTGAATAATGGGTCCCGTCATCCAGAATATATCGCGGCATAAAATCCATGATCTCAAAACAGTGCTCATTTTTTTTGTAGGTAGTCACCAATATATTGGTGCGTGGTATATAACGCTGCCGTATAAAATATTTTTTGTCTACATGTATTTCAAAGCTACCACCAATATTTTTATCGAGCAGTTTGCCAAATATAGATGATGAATCGAATTCAGGAGTGCAGTACCAGTCAACCGAACCTCGTTCAGAGATCATTGCCGCGCTTCTGCAATTTCCTATCACGCCATAATTTAAATTATCCATACAAAACTTTCAATAACCCTTTTCAACGCTTTATCCCGTATAAGTACCGAGATACCGGATTTCAATCCACACCGGTTATGGTAATTTTTCACAGGCGCTAAAAATAGTATATTTGTATTAATTTCTATAGAAGCATTTACGAATTTCCAGAAATGAACAATTCAAAAAGATAAATGTACCTTTTGCTAAAAGGAATATTTGTTATCTTACATATTGAAACCGTATATCTAACGGCATTATACCATAGATGATCAATCTTTGACTCAGAAGGATAGCCTGACAGCACACCTCGCTCTTGCGAAAACCCGTCAGGGGGATACAGCGGTCGAAGTCGAAACAGGATATGGTTTTGCCCTGAAGATTAAAAGGGCCTGATAACAGGCTCAGGTTTCCAAACCTAAACCAAACACAAACAAAAAGTACATCAAATGAAACAAATCCTCATCATCTCTAATCGATTACCTGTGAACGTAACCATTAACGAAGGCGAAATAGAAACTGTTCCATCAGTTGGCGGGTTGGCTACCGGGATGAGCTCAATTTATAAGTATTATTCGGCAAAATGGATCGGATGGCCTGGCTTAAATGAATCGGATAGCAAAATAAGGACAAAGATTGGCAAAGCGCTTAAAAAGCATGAATACATTCCGGTCTTTATGCAGGAAGAATTGTTTGAGGATTTTTATTATGGTTTTAGCAACAAAACAATATGGCCATTGTACCATTATTTTACGCAATATGTCGAATATAAAAAACATACCTGGGAGGCATATAAAAAAGTAAATGCCTTTTATGCCGATCAGGTTATTGAGAATGCCGAAGAAGGTGCTTATGTTTGGGTACATGACTATCACCTGCAGTTATTACCGAAAATGTTGCGTGAAAAACGTCCCGATCTGATCATCGGCTTCTTTTTGCATATCCCTTTTCCTTCCTACGAAGTTTTTCGGATTTTGCCCTGGCGGGATGAAATTATTGAGGGATTGTTAGGAGCCGATTTAATTGGTTTTCACACCTACGATTATGAACGGCATTTTTTAAGCGCTGTGCGCCGATTGCGTGGCTATGACATTGATTTTAACCAGGTCAATCTGGATGACCGGTTTGTGAAAGTAGATGCTTTCCCGATGGGAATTGATTATGAGAAATTTGCCAATACGGCCATGAAGCACCAACAGATGGCGGTTAAAGACAGGTCAAAAATACAACAGGAAATTGATAAACATTACCTCATGGCTCCCGACCAAAAGCTGGTTTTATCCATTGACCGGCTCGATTATTCAAAGGGTATAGCCAACCGACTGGAAGCCTTTGATTATTTTCTTGATAAATACCCCGAATTCAAAGAAAAAGTAACACTGGTTATGGTGGCAACACCTTCCCGAACAGCAGTAGCGCAATATCAACAAATGAAAAGTGAGGTAGATGAACTCGTTGGTCATATAAATGGTAAATACGCTTCTATCAACTGGACCCCGATATGGTATTTCTATCGTTCGTTCCCTTTTGATACATTAATTGATTTATACACATCCTGTGACATTGGGTTACTTACCCCGATCAGAGACGGAATGAATTTGGTAGCCAAAGAATTTGTTGCCTCCAAAGTAGACCAGAAAGGTGTTTTGATTTTGAGTGAGATGGCCGGTGCAGCCAAAGAAATGGGTGAAGCGCTTATTATCAATCCTAATAATTATGAGGAAATAGCCGATGCCCTGAATGAAGCCATGATTATGCCGGAAGAGGAGCATAAAGAAAAAATGAGCTCCATGCAAAACCGTTTACAAAGGTATAGCGTAGAAAAGTGGGCCAGGGATTTTGTGGAAGGTATGGAAAATACCATATCATTAAAAGAAAAGCATTATTCCAAAAATATAAATACAGCCATTGAAAAAGACATTTTATCGAAATATAAAAATGCGAATAAGCGATTGTTATTTTTGGATTATGACGGAACCCTGGTTGGTTTCCAGAAACGGCCCGAAATGGCTAAACCCGATAAAGAACTCCTTAAATTACTGGATTCATTAGCGGAAGACCCAAAAAATGAGTTGGTAATAATAAGTGGTCGCGATCGCGAAACACTTGAAAAATGGTTTAAAGGCAAACCTTATACCCTTATTACCGACCATGGTGTATGGAGAAAAGAACCCAAAGAAGACTGGCAAATGATTGAAACATTGCATGCCGATTGGAAAGAACAGCTGCGCCCGGCATTGGAGTTCTATGTAGATCGTACTCCCGGTTCTATTCTGGAAGAAAAATCGTTCTCATTGGCCTGGCATTATCGTAAGGTTGACCCTGAACTGGGTAACATGAGAGCCATAGAACTAAAAGATGAATTTATGAGCTTAATTGCCAACCACAACCTGGACATACTGGAGGGAAATAAAGTGATTGAAATTAAAAACTCCGGCGTTAATAAAGGACGGGCTGCGGTTGCCAAAATTGGAAATAATAAATACGACTTTACAGTGGCTATTGGTGATGACTGGACCGATGAATATATTTTTGAAGAAATCCCTGATGACACAATTACCATTAAAGTAGGAATAGTTAAAACAGCAGCCCGTTTTAATGTCGAATCACAAAAGGATGTAAGGCCTTTACTGAAAAAGCTCATGGAGTCAGGCGGTTAGTTTTTGAGCCGGGAAACTGCCTCATTGCTTTACCAGGTATGGTTCACCTACATTAAACCCAACTCTTTAGTTGCAAGCAGAAACATACTGTGTGACCAGGCCAACGGTTTAACACTTACCTGTATATCATTATTAAAGATCTGTTCGGGAATCAGGTTTTCCTTCAGATCATCCAGTACTTTGTTGTAATAAAACATTGCTTTTTGGGTGTTACCCATTTTATGTTGTACAATGGCCATCCAAAAATTAAGCAATGGCCAATAACCCGCCCCCTTTTTACGATTGGTCTCTTTTTGATATACCCAGCCATCGTATTCATCATGCTCATATCGGTGTACACCAAAATCTTTAACTAAATGCTCTTCAATAAGTTCAATGGTTTTTAAGAATTTAGAATCGTTGGCAGGTATAATATTATAAGGATATAGTAATCCGAGCAGCGAAGCATCCACACGGCTATCAGGTAATTTACCATAGGTTCGGCCATAATGAGCTCCAGGTTGCGATAATAATAGCTGCTTCATCTGATCCCTGGTTTTTTCCCATTTCGATTTATCATTTATTTTTAAAGCCTCCGAGAGTCCGGCAATACAAGTAGCCAGGGAATAAGTAAAAAATTCCTCCAGGTCCGGAAAGCACAATCTTTCTTCCCATATATCCTGAGCGGCCCATTTGAAATGATTGTTATTCCAAACTTTACAAATACCATCAGCCGTATGACTTACCAATTTATTCAATAAAGTGGTGTTGTTCACAGCATTTAACTGCCATAATTTGCAGGCAACAAAAAGGATTGAACCAGACTGGTCAGGTTGAAATTGTGGCTGTGCTTTTCGGCCATTCAGATAATATTTTTTAAAGAAGACCCCTTCGGTTGGCCAGCTTTCAGCAGAAATACACCACGAAAAAAATTTCTCTGAAATATGGAGGTCAATAAGTTCGGCGGCCTGGCAAATAAAAGCCCCGTCACGAGGCCATACGAACATATAATTCTTGGCTTCGCGCGGATAATTACGTTTCCTTGTGTTGGCAGCCACAATTCCCCCACCGGGCATCATACAATCACCCAACACCTGAGCGGAAGCATTGATGAGCTCCTGAATTTTTTCATCATTTTTCATGTTGTCTGCAATATTGTTTCTATAGAACAAAATTTATTGTTAAATTTGTGTTCGATTGTCCTCTCAGAGGTTATAATGATATGAACACAACTGATATAATCATTAAAATTCGTAAAATAGTCCGTTCCATCAACCTGGAATCCAAAAAAATTCAAAAAGAATACGGGGTTTCCATACCTCAAATCCTGTGTTTGAATTTCCTGCAAAAGTCAACAAATTATCAAAGCACGCAAAATGAAATCAGGCAATTTTTAAATTTAAATTCAAGCACCGTAACAGGAATTGTTAACCGATTGGAAAACAAGGGGTTGGTTGCCAGGCTACCCAAAAATGATCAGGATCGAAGAGTGGTGAATATCATATTAACATCCAAAGGAGATAAACTGATAAGCGAAATTCCCAGTTTAATGCATGAAAAACTTGACATGAGATTAAAAGAGTTACCTGAGGAACAATTACTGACAATCCTGGGTAGTTTAAACGAACTTATTGGTTTATTAAATATTGAAACTACCGGGGCAGATGAATATGTGATGCCCATTGATGATATGCTGGAAAGTAATATTACCGAAACAGAAATAACCCTATAGTAAGCTTAATGGCGGATAACAACTTGCCACCAAAACATATCACGCTGTGCCAACGGCCATTTAATAGGCAGAAAATCTTGCAGACTTGTCAAATAGCGGGCGGTATGTGATATAAAGCCTGTTGGGGCTCGGGTAAAATTCACAGTCGCTCAATTTCTTCTTTTGATAGCCCTGTAGAATTAGCTATCATATCAATTGTTGCTCCATTCTTTTTTAATTCTTTTGCTATTTTTATCGTGTTTGTTTTAGCTTCGTCTTTACGGATTCGCTCTTCTGCATCAACTTTCATCGACCAAGTCATACTCGCCCCGTAATGTAAATCATCAATATGTTTCAAATAATTCTTTCGCTCTGTTTCCGGTAACCTGTCAACACGCCATAATTCTTTTGCCTTGTTAATCCCTTTGGCGTTAAATTCATCCTTGATCTCGTTATTTTTCAAATAATAAATCCATTGATCTAATGTGTCTTTAGCTACGTCATCAAAATTATTTACCTTAATCACATAGTATTCAGGATAAATCTGTGATGGTTCGGTTTTGCCACCCAGCAATTCAGTTTGTTTTGTTGATAATTGCAATTTATCTGCTTTATGGATGCCAATAAAGTCGGTCTTGCCATGATATACATAATCCTCTCCCTGCCCAAGGTCAAAGTAAACAATATTTATGGAATATACTTTTTTAATGTTTTTGTATGGTTCCCCAACTGAAATATACTCGGTGATTACTTTTGATGTCCCAAATGCCATTCGGTGAAAATAATCGTACTCGCTTTCGTTTTGGATCTCAATGATTACAAATTCGTCTTTTGAATTTTTAACGAGCATGTCAACCCTGTTAAATTTCTGAATATCAACTTTCTGATTGCCCTCACTCTCCAAAATGGATTCAATCGCAATGTCATCTTTCATAAGTTCAGACAAAAATCCTTCAAGAACCGTAAAGTCCGCTTTATTTCGTAATAGACGTTTTATAGCCCAGTCAAACCGTATCAAATTTCTATTACCCATAAAAAATTATATTTTCCTACAAATTTAAGGATTAAAATGGATTTGCACCTGAGAATCCTCTATATGTCGTATTGCCCAGCCCCAAATTATTTATATCCGAAATAAATAAATAGTTGTATTTATTGAAAACACACCTACTTTTTCTTAAATTTGTTTCTATAGAAACAAAATGAATTAAATTTCGTAATTATGAAAAAGTCAGTTCAGGAAAAAAATCTTGTTCTTAACGCTGTGTTGAATGAGATAAAAAAAGAAGACCACAAAAAAATAGAGACCGGGTTTGAAGATGACTATTCTTTCACAAAAAAGATCGTATGGAAAGATAATGACGAGGGATATACCCCGGATATTGTGGTTGAGTTTGACAATGACACAAAAAACATTTATGAAATTGAGCTGGATGAGGATTTAAATATCGATAAATGGAAACTGTTTTCAATGTATGCCCGTAAACATAAAGGAGAATTTTTTATTGTCCTTCCCGATTGGATAATGGAAAAAGTAAAAGATGAGATAAAACAAAATAACATTAGCAACGTACATTTAATGTATTTTAAAGATTCGGCATAAAACAATTGTAAATAATAGTAACACACACAAGAAAATGAAAGAGCTCAGATTAGAAAATATTGAAGACGCCATTGAAAGACAAGTTGTAGGCATAATCAGGGAATATGAAAATTGCTCTGTAGGTAATGTCATTAAAGACCTTTCACTATCCTATTCAAGAGGATTAAAAGTTATACAATCGCTTAAACAAAAAGGTTGGGTAACCAGTCACACCAATCCTCCTTTTTTGAATCTGAATGTTCAGTTGATATAAAATGGAAACAATAAAAATTAAACAGGGCGAGGATACACCCGGAATCATACTGGATCCGGGAAAAGAGCACTTCGAAATATATGGCAGATCACTGCCTGAAGATGTGGGTACTTTTTTTGGCCCTATTTTAAACTGGCTCGACGAATATGCTGAATCACCAAACGCTAATACTACCATGGATTTCAGGTTGTCATACTTTAACACTGCTTCCTCTAAATCCATACTTGATATTCTTATGAAACTTGAAGAACTCGGTGAAAACGGGAATGATGTGACTATTAACTGGTATTACGATGAAGATGACGAAGACATGCTGGAAGCAGGTGAGGAATATTCCGAAATTGTTGATATACCATTTTCTATTCAAAAAGCTTAACGTATCATTTTTTTTACACACCATGTTGTGTATCTGATTTGTGAAATTCACAATTATTAATATCCAATATTCGCGGGCAGTAAATTATGAATCCTGGGTAATGCTTGTGCTTCACGTTCTAATTACATTTTCCTTCGATTTTCCTCCCATTTTCTGTAATTTATCTTTACAAAAGAATTCAAAAAAAATTGAATGTTTCTTTTACCATGACGTAACGTCATAGCCTAATTTTGTATTGTGAATATAAACGATTAGGTATGATAAGCTAGTCTGTTAAACAATTGGCCAATCTATCGGGAGTGAGCGTACGCACTTTGCATCATTACGACCGGATTGGCCTGTTAAAACCTGCGGTACGTACTGAGTCCAAATACCGTCTTTACGGAGAAAATGAATTATTGAGGCTGCAGCAAATTATTTTCTACAAAGAGATGGACTTATCATTAAAAGAAATCAGTGAAATACTGGATAAACCAGGGTTTAAAATGATTCAGGCACTTAAAACGCATAAAGATGCGTTGATTGCCAAAAAATACAGGATGGAACAACTGATCGTGACCATTGACAAAACCATTAACAAAATTAAAAACAACGAAGTTATGGCACAACCAGAAGAATTATACGAAGGCTTAAACAAAGAAAAAATGTTAAAATATCGTGATGAAGCGATTGATAAATTTGGAAAAGAGGCAATTGATCATGCTGAAAGTGAATTAATGAAAATGAGTAAAACGGATTTTGCGCAGTTGAAAGAAGAGGCCGATGAGAATTTCAGGTGCCTGTACCTGTTAAAAGAAGAAGACCCGGAAAGTGAATTGGTGCAAAACGAAATAAACCTTCATTACCAGATAATCCGTAAATTTTGGGGTACATCAGGTACAACTGATAAACAGGCCGAGGCTTATGCAGGACTTGGGCAATTGTATGTAACAGACGAACGATATACTACAATGGAAGGTAAGCCACAGCCTGAATTTGCTGCTTTTCTATGCAAGGCCATGGATTATTATGCCACGCATCATTTGAAGTAAATTCTAAATTCCGATTGATGGTAACGGATAATTTATAACAATAGGCAGTTACAACAAAATTATATCCTATTTTTACGACAAATCATTTAACCACGAAGAATTATGATTATCGTATATATCATTGGCAGCCTGCTAATTTTATTATTGCTAATAGCGGCATTTATGAAAAAGACCTATACCGTTGCTGTTGAGACCATCATTAATCGTCCCGGTGAGGTGGTTTTTGATTATGTAAGCCAATTAAAAAATCAGGTCAACTACAGTGTCTGGCTGCTGGCCGATCCTCATGTAAAAACGCAATACAAAGGAAAAGATGGAACTGTCGGATTTATAGCTTCCTGGCAAAGCAACAAAAGAAATGTTGGTGAGGGAGAACAGGAAATAACACATATAACGCCCGGTGATCGTTATGATGTGGAAATTCGATTTGAAAAACCATTTAAAGCCACAAGCCAGGCTTATACCAAAACATTATCCATTGACGGGAATAGTACGCGGGTAGTGAATGTTTTTTTAAGCAGCACACCATTTCCCATTTGTATTGGGATACCGTTTATTAAACAAATGCTTAAAAAAGACATGAAGAAAAACCTGGCAAATTTGAAGGAGATATTGGAGCAGTAGCCGAACTTTGAACCTGGACTTACAATATCGCAAATCACCGAAATATCGCTACACTGAACCAATGTTTTTAAATACCTGCATGCAGCGGATGTTATGGTATTTTTTTAATTCAATAGTACTTAGTTAATTGTGCTCTTTGATATAATTCACTATGCCACCGGCCAGGATAATGTCTTTCTGGCGTTGACTTAAACCGGTAGTGACTTTGTAGGTCTGACCATTGGATGTGTTTTCTACTTCCAGCTCATTACTGTCAATCAATTGTTCGCGAATATTGAGCAAACGTATCATATCTTCAGCTTCAATTTTATCATAATCATCCATATTAATAAATTCCAAAGGCAGAACACCGTAGTTGATTAGGTTTTGCCAGCCAATACGGGCATACGATTTGGCCAATACAGCCACCTGTCCGAGGTACTTAACACTAAGAGCCGCATGTTCGCGACTTGATCCTTGCGCATAATTCTCACCGGCAACAACAATGTGCCCGCCATAATCCTGTTGAGCTTGACGAGCTTTGCCATCAAATTCTTTATCGATAACGCTGTATGCATATTCACTGATCTTCGGAACGTTACTACGATAAGGCAGCACATCAGCTCCTGCTTTCAGTATTTCATCGGTTGAAATATTATCATTCATTTTCAGGATAACAGGTAATTGGTATTCATCTTTCATTTTATCAAAAGTTGGCAAACTCTTGATATTCGGTCCTTTTTTCAGGTGGGATTCATCGCTTTTCCCATCGGGTGAAACCAATAACATGCGGTTGATGATTTCCTTCTCAGGCCGTTTATATTTGGGATATTTCATGTCATATAGATTTTCCATATCACGCGGATCCGTGATCTTACCGGTTAGTGCAGATGCTGTTGCAGTTTCGGGGCTGCAAAGGTATACCAGATCATCATCAGTACCTGACCGACCCGGAAAATTACGCGGCATGGTGCGCAAACTAATCTGATTGCTGGCAGGAGCCTGCCCCATACCTATACACCCCAAACAACCCGATTGATGGAACCGGGCTCCAGCGTGTATCAGTTTCAGGAACCCGCCCATTTTGCCAAGATTTTCAATTACCTGCCGTGAGGTGGGATTAATATCAAACGAAACCTGATCATGGGTTTGTTTACCATCCACCATTTCAGCCGTGATCCAGAAATCGCGTAAACCGGGGTTTGCCGATGAGCCAATCACCGCCTGGTATATGGGTTTGCCCTCTACTTCACGTACTTTACGTACTTTACCAGGACTGCTTGGAAGTGCAATTTTGGGTTCTATGGCGGAAAGATCAATTTCATGATATTCATCGTATTCACATCCCTCTTCTGCTTTAATTTCAATCCAATCTTTCTCACGTTCCTGTGCTTTAAGGTAGCGCCTGGTCTCTTCATCAGAAGGAAAAACAGTACTGGTAGCACCCATTTCAGTGCCCATATTGGCCAGTACATGACGATCCATAGCACTTAGAGCATCAAGTCCGGGACCATAGTATTCAATAATTTTATTCTTACACCCTTTTACATCATATTTTTCGAGCATGGTTAATACCACATCTTTGGCACTCACCCAGTCGGACAATGTGCCGGTAAGTTTAACACCCAGGATTTTGGGCATTTGAATTCGCATGGGTTCACCGGCCATAGCGAGAGCCACATCCATCCCGCCAGCTCCGAAAGCCAGCATGCCCAGTCCGCCGGCTGCCGGCGTATGACTATCAGATCCTGCCAGTGTTTTACCCGGGATGCCAAATCGTTCCATGTGTACCGGATGACTTACCCCGTTCCCGGCACGACTGAACCATATTCCAAACTTTTTACAGGCCGATTGCAGAAAAACATGATCGTCAGGGTTTCTATAATCGGTTTGCAACAGGTTATGATCTACATATTGAACCGAAACCTCCGTTTTAACCTTTTCCAGTCCCATTGATTCCAGCTCGAGCATAACCAACGTTCCGGTTGCATCCTGGGTTAAGGTTTGGTCGATGGTTAGACCAATTTCCTCTCCCGGATTCATTTGACCTTCTACCAAATGTGCTTTTATCAATTGTTGCGTAACATTTAAAGCCATATCTCATTTTTTATGAGACAGGGTAGAAAAATCATACCATTTTATTGTATATTTCCTTGTTAATCCGGGAAATGGCCGATGAATACTGCACTTAGCAGAATGACTTTATTTTCAATATGTAGAAAATATTCACATTATAAGAAAATGATTCCATAGTTACTGATTTAACCACAGGGGACATACATATCCTGGTCTAAATGTTCATTGGCCAGTTTAATGAAATGTGAAGCCAGCATAGGCATCTCTTTTTCAATATGTTGATGCACAAAAAAGTAAACATTTTGCAGGCCGGCTTCTTTCCAGGTTTTTAATCTTTCTATCCAATCGTCTAAGCGAGTATAATCACTCGGATGATTTGAGCCCACATATCTTATAAATGCATTGGGTGTGGTTAACCGCATGTGCAATAAATCACGTCTGCCGGCCGTATCTGTAAGGATATGTGTAACATTATTGATTTCCAGCAATTTCGCCAGTTCATCGGCGTTTTTTTCGTTTTTAAAAAATTCGGCATTTCTGAGCTCAAGTGCCAGGGGAATACCCGCCGGGAAGTTTTCGATAAAATACTTTAGACGGTCGAAATGCCTGAATTTAAAATTGTCGTGCAATTGCATAAACACCATACCGAGCCGATCTTCAAACCCGGCAATTTCATTACAAAATTCTTCCACCATCTCATCTACTTTATTAAGACCTTTGTAATGGCTCACCATTTGGTGCATTTTGGGAAAGAAACGGAAATCGTCAGGTGTTTTATTGGCCCAGCCTGAAATCTGGTCGGCACTGAATTTATTGTAGAAGGTAGCATTCAATTCAATGCTGTTAAATTGCGAAGCATAATATTCAAGTTCATCCTTAATTCCGCGGGGATAGAATCCTTTCAGGTCTGTTTTATTCCATTTAGGACAACCTACGTATACCTTTAATTTTCCGGATTTGTATTTAGACAGTACCCGTGCTGTAGCAGGATGATCATCGGGTAGAAAGAAATCGATGTTTGCAGGGTCTTTAACTTTGCCAAACTTCATAAATTATATGCTTGCTAACGAATTGACAAAAGTAACCTATTTTTAAAAACCACAAAGGAAACCGGCTTCCCGATTTTATTTGTTCTATTCGTGTACTGTTACGATCGGTTTATTTGCAGAATTTACGAATAATGGCATACGCTTTTTCAAGTCCTGTCTGTCCCGCCAAACCCAGCATTTCGCATGCTTCCTGCTTACGCTTCAGATATAGTAAAATAAGTGCCTGGTTGAAATAGGCCTCAGCCATGCTGAGCTGGTTGGCGATTTGAGAAAATTCATTGATCGCCGCGGTATAGTCTTCCATTAAATAATTGGCATATCCCAGATTGAATCTGGCAAATACAAGATTTGAATCCTGTTTTAATGCCCTTGAATAGTCGTATATAACATCGGAATAAGCTCGTAATAATTCGGAATTATTGGCCGAAGGATTAATCAGATTTGATGATTGGCGGGATAGTTTTTGGTCGATTTTTCCAATACCGGCATTTCCCCTGCAAAAATAAGCCAGGGCATAATGCTTGTTTAGCACGATAGCTGTATCAAAGTTCGCAATGGCTACATTGAATTCATTAAGTTGGCTTAACATCAATCCGCGTCTCAGGTATAGCTCAGCATTTAGGGGATTGGTATTAATTATTTGATTGAGTTCATCTATTTTTTGCCTTAAACTGTCATGACGCCCGGGATTTATCTCATTAATGACCGTTCTGTTTTCGAATCGGAAGTACAAATTGCCGGTTTGGTAATAGCGATTAATGGATTGGGTTGCATTTGCATCGGTAATTAACCTGAATATGGGTATCAACTCCAATTCAGCATCCTGATATTGTATTTTGTGTTTTCGTTCTTCGCGGGAGGTAAAGTCGGATGATAATCGAGTTAGCCTCATGATCTCCAACCCCTGTCGATATTTTAGGGTATCACTTTTGGCCATGTTCTTTTGGTTTAATGCCCGGTAGGTATCCAAGTCCCGTTGGGCTCCGCTAACATCTCCCAGCGCATTACGCGATTGCGCTCTTTTCTGATAAGCATCAGCATAATCAGGAAAAAGTTCTATGGCTGCATTAAAACATTTTATGGCCTTTTTGAAATGGCCAAGGTTGTGTAATGTAATCCCCAGGTTATAATATACCAACATATTGTCGGGATTTTGCCTTAACAGATGATGGAAATCCTGCAAGGCTTCATTTTCCTGGTTTTCCGATCGTTTTAACAGGGCCCTGTTAAAATAGGCCAGTTCATAATCAGGAGCCAGCTCAATGACCTTGTTCAAATCTTCCAATGCGGCCTCATAATTCAACAGGTTCATTTTGGCAACGGCACGATTGAAATAGGCATAAGCATTGGATGAATCAACGGATAACACGTATTCAAAATCCTGCATGGCCGAATCAATTTGCATCAATTCGGTATAAGCACGACCACGTTCAACATAGGTGCGCAGGTTAGCGGAATCGCGCTGAATGCTTTTTGTGTAATCGGCTATTGCTTTTTCATACTGCCCCATATAAAACTGAACAAGGCCTTCAAGTATATAAATTCCGTTGTAATCAGGATTTTGTTTGATTACTGCTTTACAGTCCGCAAGGGCTTCTTCATAATTATAAAGCTGCATATTTGTAATGCTACGGTAAAAAAAGGCATCGGTGTAATTGGAGTCTAATCGGATTGCCTGGTTAAAGTCTTCAATGGCTTTTTCCGGCTTTAATTGTTCAGCTCGTGCCACACCTCTTACCATATAGAGTCGGGGAAACTTTGGCAGGCAGGAAATGGCCCTGGTAAAATCATTCTCCGCTCCTGCCATATCATCGAGGTTATATTTTGCCAGTCCCCTGAGGTAATAACCTTCAAAATAGTCGGGCAACCCTTGTATGGCGCTGTTAAAAAATTGAATAGCCCTGGTATAATTCTGTTTTTGCATTTCCAACTTACCCATGTAAAGGTATCCATGGCGATATTGTGTATGAACTAATACCGGTAGTAATAACAGAAATAAAAGGGAAAATATTTTTTTTATCATCTATTCACAAAATTAAAAGAATAATTTTTAATGATTAGCTTTGTGTAACATATTAACCATCAACAAATATTAATAGATTATGGTACAGCCAGACAAGTCGAAACCCGTATTGGTTACCGGTGCTACAGGATATGTGGCCGGTTGGTTGGTGAAAAAACTATTGGATGAAGGGATAACTGTGCATGCTGCTGTACGTAATCCTGATGATGAAAAAAAAATAGCGCATTTAAATATATTGGCAGAACAGGCTCCCGGCAGCATAAAATATTTCCAATCGGACCTGCTGGCAGAAGGTTCGTTCACCGAGGCCATGAAAGGATGTGAGCTGGTTTATCATACGGCTTCACCCTTTGCAAATGTTGTTAAAGATCCGCAACGTGATTTGATAGACCCGGCTGTAAAAGGCACACAAAATGTGTTACAAACGGCAAGTCAAACCCCCTCCGTTAAAAGGGTTGTGATAACCAGCAGTTGTGCCGCTATTTATACCGATGCTATCGATTGCCACCAAACACCGACAGGGCAACTAACGGAGGATGATTGGAACACAACTGCCTCATTAGACTATCAACCTTATCCATATTCCAAAACGTTGGCTGAAAAGAAAGCCTGGGAGATACAAAAAAATCAGTCTCAGTGGGATTTGATAACCATTAATCCCAGTTTTGTACTGGGCCCACCATTAAACCCGCATGCCACAACATCTGAAAGTTTTCATATCCTTAAACAGTTCGGAGACGGGACATTGAAATTTGGCGTACCTAAATATGGTATAGGCCTGGTTGATGTACGTGATGTAGCTGAGGCCCATTATCGGGCCGGATATACCCCGGAGGCCAATGGACGATATATAACATCCGCCCACAATACCGATTTTCTGGAACTAAGTCAGGCATTGTTACCCAAATTCGGGAATACACATCCGCTGCCCAAAAAGGCATTGCCCAAGTGGTTGCTGATGATTGTAGGGCCAATGATCAATAAAGCATTAAATCGTAAAACCATTCGCAACAATGTGAATGTATCCTGGAAGGCTGATAATTCAAAAATTAAAAACGAGTTGGGTGTGAGTTTCAAGCCTATACAGGAAACAATGGAAGATGCATTTCAGGTATTGGTGGATAACAAAATAGTTTGAAACAAGCCTGACTGCCGAATAAAACGCAAACCCCGGATACTTACTTCTGAAATGTAACGGGCCTTGCAAAATGATGATCCCTGGTTTTCATCCAGATATAGTAATTGCCGGGCGTAACGTGTAACTGATTGGCATTTGTGCCATCCCATGCAATTTCATGCACACCTTTTTCAAACTTCTTATTGATAAGGTTTTTTATGACTGAGCCGGCGGAATTCACGATAACAATTTCAATGGGTTGTGTTTCCGAAACACCAAATTGTATGGTTATTTGCTGCGAAAAAGGATTGGGATACAACAACAATAACCCATCTTGATCTGAACGTATGGTTGTGTTATCAATGGTAGTAAATTCATTCACTCCTTCACCAATTAATTCTATTGTTTTTACCGGATTTTTGGTATCGTTGCTGGTAATCGTCAACATTGCCGAATAACTTCGCAGATTGGTGGGTAAAAAAGAAACAAAAAATGAATACGGATCATCTGCCATAACATCGAATGGAAATTCGGGCAGGTTATTGATACTGAATACATCATCACCGGAAATAGTTATATTTTCAATTGTGAGTGATTCGGTACCGGCGCTTTTAAGCTGAATGGAACGATTGATATTTTGATTGACCAGCATTTGAATATTGTAAGCTTTTTTGGTGGCCAATGAAGGTCCAAAATGAATACCAACAGCCTCCCAGGCATCTATTACTGATTTAACCTGGCCTGACTCTTCTCCGAACAGATCGATAGCCGATTGTCTGGAATAAATAGCGGCATCAATAAATCCCGATTGCGGTGTGAGATAGGTAGTAAGGTTACGATAGGCTATATTGGCAGCACTCTCCAGCCCGATACCAGTAACATTGTAATCCTGATCATTATCGTTTGTACCGCTTCCGCCATCACTTAATAAGTAGAACCAATAGTTTTGTACACCGCAGTTGAAGTGTACCCCTCCATAGTCGTTATTGGGAGCGGGTGTCCCGTCGGTGCTAACCCAGTATTCCCCCAGGTATGTATCAGCATTTGCGCGTTCTTTTGGGTTGCTCATCGATCTGATCACATTACCTGCAATCCCAAAATCCTCGCCCATTAACCAGTCCCCCACTTCATTCTCACTATAAAATTCAATGGCTGTACCAAATATATCGCTAAATGATTCGTTTAATCCACCTGGTTCATTAATTGGCAATAAGCCTGCAGCATAATCCGTAACACCGTGGGCAATTTCATGACCAACAACGTCCAGGGATACAAAGGGATTATTAGTAATTCCGTCTCCCGGGCCAAAAATGGCAATATCTTGCCCGAGGAACCAGGCAGCGTTGTTGGGATTGGTTCCGCTTTCAAATTCAAGTTCAACATTGGCATAGGTTATTATCCTGCCGTCCTGGTCGTCATAGCTTAAGCGACCGTGTTTTTCTTTAAAGTAATCGTAGGTTTGTGCAGCACCCCAATGAAGACTTACACCGGCTTTGTTGATTTGATTGGTTATTACTGAATCATTTTCAACAAAATCAACAGCTTCTGTTACATTAATAATACTGTCTCCGTTAAAGGTTGCTATTCCCTTCCCTCGGGTGGTTTCACGAAGCCGGTAATGCCCTTCAATAAAATCGGCAAATTCATAAAGGTTTTGCTTTTCCATATTTTCCGATGAGCCTTCATTGCGGAATAATGTATCCGTTGAATTTGACAGCATGATATGGTCGATTTGCCAACCAAATAAGTCAGGGTCTTCATCCGTTGTAGCATAGCCCGGATCAGATGCAAAGGCAAAACGGATTTGAACGGTGCTGCCTGCAAATTTATTGAGGTTTATGGTAACCTGCTGCCATTCTTCCTGTATACCGGCCCATCCGGGAATACCTACTCCTTCACCATGTTGGTAACCGAAGCTAAATAAACTGTAACGGTTATATGCCGGTACCGGATTTTCCAATATCTCCCAGGTAGTTCCGCCATCGGTAGAGATTCGTACATTCATGCCGTCCCAGCCATCATATTCCTCGAAATTCTCGGGTGGTTCAACCGAATACCGATGGTAAAATTGAAGGGTAGGATTTATCCCTTCAAGCTCAATTGGTTGGGTTTGCAGCACTTCGTACCATACATTGTCATACCCGCCATTGGTACCCAATGATATGTTGCCCATCCACCAGCTTTTACCGGTATCCCCCAGGGCTTTCCAGTCATCTAAATGCCATACCGACGGCAATTGCCAGTCATCCCGGTAGGAAGAGTCAGAGATAGTAATTTCAACGGTATCATTGTATAGACTAAGTCCTTTGGTTTGAATATTGTCATGGATCATGGTCGGTATTTGATTCACCAATTCACCTGTGTGTGCATTAATGTCAACGTTATATCGTCCTAAAGGATTACTGGTGAGGACCTCAACGCGATATACCAGTTGATATTTTTCCTTGCCTTCATTGTTGTATGGCCTGGTGATCAATAGTTTACTTTTTAAATTCGGTTTTAAGGGCAAGCCCGATAAACCGGATTGACTAAAATTTTGTGTTGTTACCACAGTAGCTGATTTACTCATATATTTATAGGCCAGTTGAAGCGCACGGGTACTGCTAATACCAGGGTTTACATCAATATTCAGGTTATGAACAGGGTCTCCGTGGGCATGATATACCTGGTTATTTTCAGTATGTAAAATGTATTGAACATCAGCAATTTCAATATTTTTATAGTATTGTTTGTAACGATTATGCGCTTTCCCTGAAGGTTCTGTATCGGATTTAAATGGTTTGAATGTATGGGCATCCGATAATTTAAAAGCCTTTTTGTAAGCACTGAAAAAATTCGTTTTATTCAAAGAAGGGGAAGGTTTCAGCTTGATATCCCGGGGAATTTTTTCTTTATGACTCCATTGAATTTCAGCCGTTCTAAAGGCTGAATCGTTGGGTTGTTTCACAGATTGTTGGGAAAAAACACCGGAAGCAGGCATTATCAGCATGATGGTTATCATTATATGGTAATAACAATGGAAAGCTGTTAATTGGATCTTCATATTTCTTCAGTATACTTGATACATAACAAATCTAAAGAAAAAGGATATACAAAAACTGAATAAAATGTTAATAACAGGTTATTGTAAATTATCTGATTCATTAGCTCTTCATGAACTAATTTCTCAACTATTATAAGATGTGCAATAAGTTTAACCCTGTTGTTAATTTGATTTTCAAAAATTGTTTTATTTTCGGTGCTCAATAAACCAATATTATTGCTATGGGCCAATCACTAAAAATGATATCGTGGAATGTAAACGGAATAAGAGCTTCCGTTAAAAAAGGTTTTTATGAAAAGGTACGGGAACTGAGACCTGACATTTTATGTATCCAGGAAACCAAGTCACAAAACGACGTGGTAGAAACCATCGCACAGGAACTGAATGAATACCAGTGGTTTGCCAATTCAGCCGTGAAAAAGGGCTACTCGGGTACAGCGATATTTACCAGAGAATCACCGATTGCCCATAAACCGGATATGGATATCGATGAACACGACCAGGAAGGACGATTGATAGCCCTGGAGTACGATGCGTTTTATTTGATCAATGTGTATGTCCCTAATTCCGGACAGGAACTGAAAAGGCTTGATTATCGAAAAACATGGGATGAAGCACTATGCAATTACCTGACAGGTTTGGATAAACAAAAACCCATTATTTTCACAGGCGATCTTAATGTGGCGCACACAGAAATAGACCTGGCACGTCCCAAAGAAAATTATAATAAATCAGCCGGATATACGCAAACCGAAATTGATGGTCTCAATAAATTATTGGATGCAGGCCTGGTTGATACTTTCCGGCATTTTCATCCCGATAAAATTCAATATACCTTCTGGAATCAGCGTTTTAAGGCCCGTGAACGAAATGTTGGCTGGCGTATCGATTATTTTCTGGTGAGCCAACGGTTTATAAGCCATGTGAAGGATGCCTTCATCCTGGATCAGGTGATGGGTTCTGATCACTGTCCCGTGGGTATCCTGGTAGAGATTTAAGGATTTATGTCTACTGTCGGATTCCTTGTAAGCGAAAACCGGGGTAGAGCAATTCAAAAGTAATCAGGCTCCTTCCTCTATAATTTGACGGACCCCTTCATCCGGTTTGGTTACATTAAATTCCGGAAACCGATTCATGAATTTACTACTGTTAAAAAAATAATCACGGTCGTTCTGATAAGCCATTTCGTGTATTTCTTTCATAATTGGTGAAAACCAACCGAGCAGTCGTAACATCCCTTTAGATAAAACCGATAACCTGGGTTGCACATCCATTTGCCGGGCAAATAAATCAACCCATTGCTTACCCGTTAATTCTGAAGTATCAGTCGGTAAATGCCATACCTGGTTATAAGCGTCTTCGGTGTTTCCAAGCAAAGCGGTTGCCCTGCCAGCATCTTTGGTAAAAGTCATGGTATGTATCTTATTGGCATTGGCAATCCAATTGGCTGACTTGCGTTTTTTAAGATTCTTGTATACAATTATAACCGGTATACTGGTATTGCTGTTCGGCCCGTAAAAATCAGCACAGCGCGCAATCAATGCCTTCAAATTACCATCTTTTACTTCATTCAGTAGCATTTGGGCAATCCCAGCTCTCACTTTTCCTTTTTTACTGACCGGATTTACAGGAACATCTTCTGTAATGTTACCCATATAGGCCGGATCGTACATGTATACATTATCGAAAAACACCAATTTTGCCTGGTGTACTTTGCAGGCATCAATTACATTGCGCATGATAACGGGCCAGTGTTTTTGCCAGACCTTGCTGTCATATTTCAGTCCAACTGTTAAGTAAACCACTTCTGATCCTTCCACGGCTTTCATCACTTCTTCTTTATTTTTTACATCGGCCTTAAAAAGCTCATCGTTATCATTTACCATTATAGGATTACGGCTAACCAACCTGATTTGATCAGTATATTGTTTCAATGATTTGGCGATTTCACGGCCTATGGCTCCATTTGATCCAAGTATTGTTTGCATAGTTGATTGTTTTGTATTATCGACAACAAAAATTGTTAAATTATAGATAAATCAATAATATAAATCGGTCGAATTAAAAATCAACCCGTTCAATGTACCTAAAAAACAGATAAGCAGATATTTTTACCAGAGAATTTTCAGGTAAATTGCATGTGCCAACGGAAATTATCTGGTTCAACTATCTGAAAAATAAGGTTTGCTAAACCCATAATATAGGATGTATTACCTAAGCTGCCATTCCAGGTGCACGTAACTTATAACAATTCTACACCCTGGATTTGATTTTTTTTGTCTCTTCCTCAAAACCCGGTTTTTCCAGTAATGCAAACATATTTTTCTTATACGCTTCAACACCTGGTTGATCGAATGGATTTACGCCCAATACGTAACCGCTTATACCACAGGCTTTCTCAAAGAAATACATTAACTGACCCAGATAGAACTCATTGATAGCCGGTATTTCAATGCGAATATTGGGAACTCCGCCATCAACATGTGCCAGTAAAGTTCCCAGCTCTGCCATTTTATTCACATGGTCAAATGGTTTGCCGGCCAGATAATTAAGTTTGTCTAAATTAGTTTCATCTTTCGGTATGGTAACTTTGCGATTAACCTGTTGCACGGAAATTACTGTTTCAAAGATATTGCGCAAACCTTCCTGAATATATTGTCCCATTGAATGCAAATCGGTGGTAAAATCGACGCTTGCCGGGAATATTCCTTTTTCTTCTTTTCCTTCGCTCTCGCCATATAGTTGCTTCCACCACTCTGACACAAAATGCAATTTGGGATTATAGTTAACCATTATCTCGGTTGTTTTTCCATTTTTATACAATTCATTCCGGACGGCGGCATAAATGGCCGATTGATTGTCTTCAAAGGGCACTTCCACCGAGGTGTTCAACTCCATATCCCTGGCACCTTCTATCAGCGCTTTAATATCAAAACCGGCAATGGCAATTGGCACCAGGCCAACAGGTGTTAATACTGAAAAACGCCCTCCTATATCATCGGGAATTATATATGTTTTATAGCCTTCTTCATCAGCCAATGTCCTTAGGGCGCCTTTACTTGCATCGGTAATGGCGACAATGCGGTTTTTGGCATCGTTACGCCCATATTTCTTCTCCAGGTCTTCCCGTAATACTCTGAATGCAATTGCGGGTTCGGTAGTGGTACCCGATTTGGAGATAACAACAACCGACCAGTTCACATCTTTTAACAGTTCCTGTAGTTCAGCCAGATAATCTTCGCTGATATTCTGACCGGCAAATACGACATACGGGTCTTTTCGGGGCATCATTGCCGAAAAGGAGTGTGCTAAGGCATCAATAACCGCTTTGGCTCCCAGGTATGATCCCCCGATTCCGATTACCACAACCACCTCGGAATTGCTTTTTAATTTTGAAGCCGTTTCCTGTATATCTTTTATTTCAGTATCGGTTATACCCGAAGGCAGTGAAACCCAACCAAGAAAATCATTTCCTTTTCCGGTTTTTTCATTCAGTGCTTTATTGTGTTTTTCAATGTCAGGTTTATAGTTGTATACTTTGTCCCTGGAGATAAAATCAAGTGTTTTTTCAATGTGTAATCGGATGCTATCCATAGCTGTTCTATTTTAATTTTTCAGTTAATATTTTAATTTCAATTGAAGGTGATATACGTTCATATAAAATATTATATACGGCATTTGTAATAGGCATATCAACAGTATATTTTTTATTTATTTCATGAATACATTTCACGGCAAAATATCCTTCAGCAATCATGTTCATTTCAAGCTGTGCGGTTTTAACACTATATCCCTTGCCAATCATGGCTCCAAATGTGCGATTACGACTAAATTGCGAGTAAGCCGTAACAATCAGGTCGCCCAAATAGGGTGAGCTGTTTATTTTACGCTTGCTGGCATAGGTTTTATCCAAAAATCGCTTGATTTCACGGTGGGCATTGGAGATTAATACCGCCTGAAAATTATCTCCATAACCCAATCCGTGGCTTATACCTGCGGCAATTGCAAAAATGTTTTTTAGTACTGCTGCATATTCGATACCATAAATGTCTCGTGAAATGTTGGTTTTTAAATAATGGCCACCCAGTGCCGTGGCTATTTCGTTGGCATAAATTTTACTTTGGGAAGCAATGGTTAGATAAGACAATCTTTCCAGGGCTATTTCTTCAGCATGACACGGCCCTGATATTATGCCAATATGTTTAAACGGGACTTCAAATCTATTGTTAAAGAATTCAGCAATGGTAACATTATCTTCAGGTATGATACCTTTTATGGCCGAAACAACAAATTTACCCTTGAAATTAAGCGGGTTGCTATCCAATGAAGCCTTTAGAAAAGGCGCTGGTATGGCATAAATCAGTATTTCACCTTTTTCATGTGCCTCATGAACTGAATGGCAAAAATTAATTTTATCGGTGTCCAGCTCAACAGAGCTTAAATAATGAGGATTATGCGTATGCTTTTTGATATACGCAATTTGTTCAGCATTGCGGATGTACCAGTTTATATGGTCAGTATTATTAAGCAGTAGTTTTACAAGGGCTGTTGCCCAACTTCCTCCTCCAAAAACAGATATACTTTTACCGGGTTTCATGTAATAAATAATTGCTTCTTATGCATTGGTTAATAAACCTAAGAATTTTTTAGATGCCTACAAAATTGAAATTATTCGTCTACATATTTTACTGCGGTATACATACTCGTTTCATCAAAGTTTATACGTCTGTATCCTATTCTTTTAGAGCTAATTGCAAACATCTCTTTACGGTCATCGATTTGGAAAAAATTAGAAGGGGTGATATAAATTTGCATGTTTTTCACTGATACGGTTTTCTCGAGATGATAATGTCCGCAAAATATGTGCATTTGCGTGTTGTAATTGTGCAATAACTGTTGTAACCGGCTGTAATTATTCAAATAATGCTTATTGTCCATGTGCGGTACTTCACATAATGTCGGGGGATGATGTATGAAAATAATTTCATAAGGATTGAGCGGGTTTATATTGTTCTCCAGCCATTGTAATTGTTCCTGACTAACTTCACCAGGGCTGGAATCCAGGAAAAATATTTTTTTATCGCCAATGATTTTGCTAAAGAATAGCTGGTCGGCGTGTTGTTGGTAAAATATTTTATTGATCATGTAGTTGTCATCATGATTTCCGGAAATAATGGAATATGAAGAGGTTAAGCGGTCCAATTGCTTTTTCACCCAGTAATAAATAGATACATCCGGTTTGTTATAGCACAGGTCGCCACTCACTACCAGGTGTTCGAACTTTTCCTCACTTAATGCCTCTAATAACCGAATAAAATTAGCACGTACATCAATATCAAAGGGTTTCTCGTTTTCGGCGCCAATATGCAAATCGGTTATCTGTATTAATTTCACCCCCATTTTTTAGTGGTCAAAAATAACAGGAATCACTATATTTTTGGCTATTAAAAATCAAATAAAACGGATTTTTTTATGAAACGAACTTTTATAGCATTTAAGATTCCCTTGCCGCAAATCTTTGAAAACTATTTGGATGAAATGCAGCAATATTTTTCGGATGAACCGGTGAAATGGGTTTCCCGAAGCAATATGCATGTAACACTGAGCTTTCTAGGTGATACATCAGCACGCGGAGAACAGCAAGTTCGGGGATTATTAAGCCGTCTAACCGCTGTATCAACCAGCTTTTGTGTTCGACTAAGCGGTGCCGGAGCCTTTCCGTCAGCTTCACGACCACAAGTTTTGTGGTTTGGGGTTGAAGTCGATCAGGAGCTCATAAAATTTCAACAAACATTGCACAATGAGCTAAGCAAAATTGATTTTGAATTGGATAAACGTAAATACAACCCGCATTTAACAGTAGGTAGGGTTAAGGGCGGATTGAACAGGTCGTTCTCCGATATACAGCAACAGGCGTCTGAATTGAAATCAAATGAAATTAAAATTAATGAAATCATATTCTTCGAAAGCCATTTAACAGGAAAAAACCCGGTTTATCTTTCCATACAGAAATTTCCGATGAAAGGGCAACAACCAATTTGAAGCGGGTACATGATGAAAAGTTTCACAATTTATACCCCTTTGGCCCTGAAAATGGTAAGCATGGTATAAATCATAATTTTAAAATCGACGTATAACGACATGTTCTCAATATAAATCAGGTCATACTTCATGCGTTGTACCATCTGGTCAACATTTTCGGCATACCCGTATTTTACCTGTCCCCATGATGTAATACCCGGTTTAACTTTATTCAGATGGGTGTAGTGCGGAGCAACCTGTACAATGCGTTCGATATAATGCTTCCTTTCAGGACGGGGGCCAACTAACGACATCTCGCCCTTCAGCACATTGAAAAAGTTAGGAATCTCATCCAGTCGTGACCGACGCATAAATCTGCCAAATGAGGTAATACGGGGATCGTTTCTGGAGGACAATTCGGGGCCGTTTTTTTCAGCATCGATGTACATTGAACGGAATTTATAAATTCTGAAGGGTTTGCCAAACTTACCAATTCGTTCATGACTATAAAAAACAGGGCCCTTTGATGATAGCTTAACCCCGATTATTAAAAACAAAATTAATGGAGATAATATGATCAGGGCCAGTGACGAAAAGAAGATATCCAGAAATTGCTTGATATTTTCCTGCCATTTAGGCATTAGTTCATGCGTTATTTCAATCAACGGTGTACCCAATACATTGGACATCCGAACTTTCCCGGTAACAATATCATACATACTTGGAATGGCCTTAATTATAACATTTACATTGGACAGTTTATTAATGATCTGACCAATTTTATCCTGCTCCTTTGAATCCAGGGCAATGATGCATTCTTCAATCTTGTGTTTTTTAATGATGGTTCGCAAGTCAGCAATGCTGCCTAAATGATTCAAATAACTGTTCATCGGGTAATTATCCCGTTCAATCACATTCACAAACCCCACAAATTTATGGCCCGAACTGCGCCGTTGGGATTCGATTTCGTGATATATACTTTGTGCTTCGCCGTTACTTCCGATCAACAAGGTGTTAAAACCCCATTCGCGTCGATGAATTTTGTGTGTTGTACGTGTGGTAATTATTAAACGGGGAATATAAGTAAGTATAAAATGAATGCCGATAAATGAAATAAGAGAAAGGTAATAATCCCGGTAACCGGTAATGGTATCATCCAACATAATGGCAAAAAACAATATAACCGCTCCTAAGATGGTATTGCCTAATGTTATCCAGAGCTCTGACAATCTGGATTTTCTGAATACATCGTTGTAATATCCGGATGAATAATAAATAAACAACCAGAAAAAAGGCAGTACAAAAAGACCAATAAAAAATTTAGGTGCAAATTCAACCGGTACAGCATAACCAAACTTCTGAGATTCAATGACTACCTTGCGAAAGATATAAAACAGGGTCCAACTGATACCGGCAATCAAAAAATCGTTAAGCAGGTATTTAGCGAGCTGTGCTTTCTTGTTCATGAAGATATTTAATTCTAATAGCGAGCATCATTGGCCGTAAAGAAACTAATAATAATAGGCATATACAACATTTTCTTAACAATTTCTTTACATTCTGTTATTACACAAATCCAAATTTCCGCAATGATTTATGTTAATGGCTATAAAACCATTGCAAAAATTAAGTATAACATGCCTGCAATTATTAAAAATCACACCTCCGTATTTTCACATTAATAAATTCAGGCCATCACAAAGGCGTCCATCAAATGAGAGATGGCAAAAATGGGTTTATAACTTTCGTATTCAAAAGGCACTGACACCTTTTTTTTGTTAATAAGATCGTTGAAAACGTTTAGGTCTGATTTCCGGATTAACAAATCATCTTCAAAGGAAAACGGAATAATATTTTCCTTATTCGTTTGATATTCAACCCTCTTTACCTGACGGGTAATAAAATCAATATCATATAGTTCTTCATGGCTATACAGCCGCACATGATGATGCGGAAATTTATGTTGTGGCTGAAATTCGATTTGTCCGAGCGTACCGTTTTCAAATTCAATACGACAATTAACCAATATTGCTGTGCTGTTTTTTGAAATGGGTAAAAAGTATGGTGTGATTTTTCGTGTGTTCGTCCGGGTTATATCAAACATTAATTCTAAATCGGTACGCAACAATTGATCAATATACGCTAAATCATGCTTATTAACTAACTGAGCATTCTTTGTGACCGAAATATAATGCATATTATTGGCCAGTTTCCTCAAATACTTAAAAAGGGACTGATGTTTAAATGTTTGTTGAAACTTTAACACCGTATTGGCTTCATTGGCCAGCTGAATGAGCTGGTTTAGTTTAGCCAGTTTGAAATGAACAGGATGTTCAATATACACATGTTTGGAGTGGCGCAAGGCTTTCAGGCCCATGTTAAATTTGTCTTTAACCGACGCGGCAATAACCACCACATCCACTGATTGCAAAAAACTTTTGTACAATTTCTCGTCAAAATCGATTGAATGATTGTTATTTTCATCCGTGTCGTAGCAATTCACAAATAGCCAGTCAGAGAAAAACGCAATTATTTCTTTTGAAATGTTTATCTCCTGCTGATTTCCAACTATTCCAATTTTCATGCGCAGTGTTTTCGTTTGACACAAACATAAGTTATTTTCGTCCTGTTAATTTTGAAAGGGTATATAACTTTTCAACTATTTTTGTTGAACAATGAGTACGTATAAATAAAAGGCATGGATATTTCTGATACCTGGCAGCATAAGGGATTAAGGAAAAAATTAACCGAAGAAGTCAGAAGAAAAGGAGTGGCGTCAGAAAAAGTATTAGATGCCATTAATAAGGTACCGCGCCATTTATTTATGGATAGCGGATTTGTTAAATTCTCGTATCGCGATCAGGCTTTTCCGATCGGAGCCGCACAAACTATTTCACAGCCTTTTACGGTAGCCTGTCAAACCGAATTATTGGAAGTACAACCACACCAGAAGATATTAGAAGTAGGCACAGGCTCGGGTTACCAGGCCGCGGTGTTGTTAGAATTGGGTGCACGTGTATATACCATTGAGCGCCAAAAAGAGCTTTTTCTGAGCGTACAGTCATTATTACCGAAAATAGGCTATAATCCACGTTTTTTTTATGGTGATGGCTACCAGGGGCTCCCTACTTATGCCCCTTTCGACCGAATTATTGTTACCGCCGGGGCTGCCGAAATACCTGAATCCCTTATTAATCAACTCAAAATAGGTGGAAGAATGGTGGTTCCCGTCGGGTCATCAAACAATCAGCACATGAAAGTGGTTATTAAAAATGAAGATGGTAGTATTGAAACAACCAATCATGGTAATTTTGTATTTGTACCCATGATCAAAGGTGTTTCGCATTAATTTATTTCAACAGTATGATTCATATTAAATCGTTTACTTTCAATCCATTTCAGGAAAACACGTATATACTTTACGATGATACGAGCGAAGCCGTTATTATTGATGCCGGATGTTGTAACGAAGAAGAACAACAAACGCTTACCGGGTTTTTGAATGATAATAATCTGAAACCTGTGAAACTGGTTAACACCCATTGCCATATTGATCATATACTAGGCATAAAATACCTGGCAACAACCTATAATATACCGTTTATTGCCAATAAAAACGACTATTATTTAATAGCAGCCGCTGTTGACCAGGGAGCCATGTTTGGTGTAGATGTGGCATTACCCCCTGCCATATCGGAATATATTGACGAAGATACACCGCTTACTTTTGGGAATAGTTCATTAAAAGTGTTGTATGTGCCGGGTCATTCGATAGGGCATGTAGCCTTCTATGCTGAAGAAGAAGAGTTTTTAATTTCCGGAGATGTTTTGTTCAGTGGCTCCATAGGAAGAACTGATTTGCCAGGTGGTGATTATGACACCCTGTTGGCCAGTATCCGTGAAAAACTTTTACCGCTTCCAGTCGGCACTATCGTTTACGCAGGCCACGGGCCACCAACCACCATTGGTCAAGAAACTGATACAAATCCTTTTTTAAAATAAGGAATATTATCATCTTCGCATTTTTTATATTCATTCTAAAAAGATATTAAGGTATGCCTTTATTTAAGTTTATAAACCGTCATATTGGTCCAAACCAGGACGAGGTGAAAGAGATGTTGGATAAGATCGGTGAAGAATCGCTCGATGATTTAATAAACAAGACAATACCTGAATCCATTCGTCTTGATAAGCCATTGAATATTCCGGAAGGAATCAGTGAATACGACTATTTCAATGAGATTAATAAAATAGCCCAAAAGAATAAAGTAAACAAATCATACATTGGATTGGGATATTACAACACGGTATTTCCTGCCGTTATTCAACGTAATATACTTGAAAATTCAACCTGGTACACATCATACACCCCCTACCAGGCTGAAATTTCACAGGGCAGGCTTGAAGCATTACTTAATTACCAAACCGTAGTTACCGAACTTACCGGAATGGAGCTGGCCAATGCATCGTTGCTCGATGAATCAACGGCAGCTGCAGAGGCAATGGTTATGCTTTACAATGCACGTAGCCGGGCAGATGTAAAAGCCGGAAAAAATAAATTTTTTGTAGACAGAGATACATTTCCTCAAACCATAGCAGTATTGGAATCAAGAGCCGAACCCCTGGGAATAGAACTCATAATCGATGATTTTGAATCCATCCAATGGCATCCCGACTATTTTGGTGTATTCATTCAATATCCTTCATGCAATGGCGAAATAAAAGATTATCGGTCATTTGTAAAAAAAGCACATGATAACGGATGCGCCGTAGCTGTATCAGCTGATATAATGAGTCTTGTATTATTATCCCCTCCGGGTGAATGGGGTGCTGATGTTGTGGTTGGATCCACACAGCGTTTCGGAATACCTATGGGTTATGGAGGGCCGCATGCAGCCTATTTTGCCACCCTTGAAAAATATAAACGACATATACCAGGTCGTATAATCGGCTTATCAGTCGATAAAAACGGAAGACGGGCCTTCCGCATGGCATTGCAGACCCGCGAACAACATATTAAGCGAGAAAAAGCCACTTCAAATATTTGCACGGCACAGGCATTACTGGCAACAATGGCCGGTATGTATGCTGTTTATCACGGACCCGAAGGACTTAAAAGTATCGCCCGGCATATTCATAGTTGTACGGTAATGTTAAACCAAAAAATTAATGAATTGGGCTATGAGCAGGTAAACAAGCACTTTTTTGATACACTTGAAATAAAACTTCCGGAAGATATTTCAAACCGCGATATTCAAATACTGGCCCTGGAGCGTGATATAAACCTGCGTTACATAAACGACCGTTTAATAGGTGTAAGTCTGGATGAAACAGTTAACCTGGGAGATTTAAATAAACTAATTGAAGTTTTTTCTCATGCCAAAAAATATCCGGTTAAAACCGTATATGAATTACAAAGTCAATCTGCACTACCCTTAGAATTAGAGCGAACATCAAATTTCATGGAACATGAACTGTTCAACAAATACCGCACCGAGACAGAGTTGATGCGTTACATCAAGAAATTGGAAAAAAAGGATTTTTCGCTCACACACTCCATGATATCACTCGGCTCATGTACCATGAAACTAAATGCGGCCATAGAGCTTTTACCTCTTTCCTGGCCTGCCTTTGGTGAAATCCACCCATTTGCACCCATTGATCAGACCGAAGGATATCAGCAAATATTCTATGAGCTGGGGAAATATTTAAGAAGCATAACCGGATTTGAAGCCATCTCTTTTCAGCCTAATTCAGGTGCTTCCGGTGAATATACCGGATTAATGGTGATACGTGAATATTTTAAGTCAAAAGAGGAAACACACCGTAAAGTTGTATTAATACCTTCCTCGGCACATGGCACCAATCCTGCCAGTGCCGTTATGGCCGGATTTAAAGTGGTGGTGGTTAATTGTGATAAGAACGGAAATATTGATACAGAAAACCTCAAAGCCAAAGCCGAAGAAAATAAGGATACCCTTGCTGCTTTGATGGTTACCTATCCTTCCACGCATGGTGTGTTTGAACCCAATATCAAGGAAATTATTGATATTGTACATAACTATGGCGGTCAGGTATATATGGATGGCGCCAATATGAATGCCCAGGTGGGATTAACAAACCCGGCTGCCATTGGCGCTGATGTATGCCACTTAAACCTTCATAAAACATTTGCCATACCACATGGTGGTGGTGGCCCCGGCATGGGTCCCATTGGTGTGGCCGAGCACCTGGTACAATTTTTACCCTCACACCCATTGGTTTCAACAGGAGGTATTCAGGGAATTTCAGCAATTTCTTCAGCTCCCTGGGGTAGTGCCAGCATATTAACCATTTCTCATGCGTACATTCGATTACTGGGCGCTGATGGCCTCAGAAAATCAACGGAAATCGCTATTTTAAATGCCAATTACCTGGCTTCTTGCCTGAAAAATCAAATACAAATTCTTTACAAAGGTATAAACGGCCATGTAGCCCATGAAATGATATTGGATTGTCGCCCGTTTAAAGGGCTTGCCAATATTACAGAATTGGACATAGCCAAACGACTGATGGATTACGGGTTTCATGCTCCTACTTTATCATTTCCGGTGGTTGGCACGTTAATGGTAGAACCTACCGAAAGTGAATCGCTTGATGAATTAAACCGATTTGTAGAGGCTATGCAAAGTATTTACCAGGAAATAATGCAAATTGAGAAAGAAGGTAATTATGAAAATAATATCCTGAAAAATGCCCCGCACACTACGCACGATTTAGTAGTGAAAGAATGGAAATACAATTACTCTCAAAAACAGGCCGTTTTCCCTTTCGATTGGGTAGAAGAAAATAAATTGTGGCCTGCGATCAACCGGATTGATGATGCTTACGGCGACAGAAATTTGGTTTGCTCCTGCATTGGAATTGAAAATTATGCCTGATGCTGAATTGGTTATAAATACCCAATTTGTATGCTTTTGTTCATAATTAGAACGAAATGAGTTTATTTAATCGTTCGATTCCATTATTTTTGTCTCGATAACAGCTGAATAAGGGTTACTTTTTATAAGTTAACGGTACTAAGATAATAGAGGTTAATGAATAGCTATTCGGATAATGAAATAATTGAGGGGATAGTAAATCAGTCATCACAGGTTCTTTCATATATATACAAAGTGAATTTCAGGCCAATACGCCATTTAGTAATTGCCAATAATGGCAATGAATCGGATGCCAAAGATGTTTTTCAGGAAGCATTAATTGTGATATTCGATAAGGTCAGAAATGATAATCTGGAGTTGAATTGTAGCTTCGGCACTTATATATATTCGGTGTCACGCAATATCTGGCTGAAAGAACTTAGTAAAAAGAAAAGAACCCACGAATTAAATCTAACCCCCGAATATGAATATATTGACATTGATGCCGATATAGATGAATTATACGAAAAAAATGAACGGTTAAAACTGTTCCGGTATTATTTTAATCAATTAACCGAAGATTGCAGGAAAGTATTAACCATGTTCCTGAAAAAATATACAGTAAGTGAAATTACCGGGGCCATGAATTATTCATCAGACCAACACACCAAGAACAGAAGGTACAGATGTAAGAAAACACTAATTGCCAATATCAGAAAAAGTCCACAATATAACGAGTTGAAAAATGAATACGCAAGGGATGATAGAGAAATACCTAGATGGTAATATGGATGAAAAAGAAAAAATTACTTTTGAAGAAAAGTTGCGAAATGACGATCAACTGCGAAAAGATGTTATGTTTCATGCAGAAGTGAATGAAAGTATATCAGATATTGATAAAGACCGATTGAGACAAAAGATTCGCAAAATTATTGAAGGTGATACAGTTAACCAATTTTCTGCAACGGCTAATCGGCAAAAAACAACCCGGTTATTTTTATCCCGTTCCATTCTTATTGCAGCATCCCTGCTGTTTTTATTCAGCATTGGCAGTATTCTGTTCATCCTGAATACCAAAACATACACCCCTAACGAGATTTTTGAATATTATTATCAACCCTATACACCCGATGTTGTAACCCGGTCTTCCGGCGTTGATGATATGCTTAACCCGGCATTGGATGTATACCTGAAAGGCGAATATGAAAATGCCACCGAACGTTTTAATGATTTATTAACGGCTAATCCCGATGATAGCATGGCATTGTTTTATGCCGCCATTGCCTATATTGAAACAGGTGAATATCAGAAAGCCATTGATCATTTTAAGTATATAATAAATAATGAGTATTATCCCTATTTCTATCATGCACAATGGTATCTGGGGCTTACCTACCTGAAACTGGAAGAAACGGACAAAGCGCTGCATCAGTTTAATACCATAATTGATCAAAACAAATATTATGCTGACAGGGCCAGTGATGTCCTGTCCCGGCTAAATTAATAATAGCTGCACGAAAACACTATATAATGCTTATCCCGCATTATTGCGTCTGTTTATCCTTTTTACCCCCATATAACCCAAATATATCAGCGCAACGGTGAACATGAGCGCTAACGGAATCATATATCTTTGTATATGTACTATTGTTGGGTTTCCTATCAGAATATATCCGCTCCAGTAATATGGATGATTTTTTAACGGATCGGCATGTTTCAGGTAATTCAACTTTGCATTTCTCAATGCCAGGGAAGGCGAGTTGGTATTAAAAAGGTTTACATACAGGTTTTTCATTAAATCGAAACCGGCGGCATCGTTTTGCTCCCACAGCGTTGTAATTACACCCGAGCAACCTGACATGATAAACCCTTTTGCAATACTAAATACTCCCTCACCCCGTAATAGCTTGCCCGAACCTGTATTACATGCGCTTAAAACCACCAGTTGGTTGTTTAAATCGTAATGCATAATTTCGTAGGTGTGTAATAAACCGTCTGATTGATCGGAGGTATTGGAAGACAATATTAATGCGCTATATTCAGGATAATTAGGATCAATAATTGAGTGCATCGCAAGATGTAAAATGCTTGCTGATTTAACCTTTGATTTGAATTCGCTTTCGTTTAACGATGATTGAATTGATGTTTGTGCGTTAAATTCTTTTTCCAGAAATTCAACTTCTTGTTGCGCACCTTTTAAGGCAGGCAATGAGGCCAGTTTCTTTTTAACCGAGCGGCTGATTTGTTCAGAACCCGATTGAAAGGGATATTTTGGAGCAACGGCATATATGGGTTTGGGATAAAGTTTGGGTTGCTGACCGAAATACAAGGTAGCTGATAATCCGTAACTAATATTATACTCCTTGATCAAATAGGGCAGCGAGGCATAATCCATTGTATTACTGCTATTCTTTTGTTTAATAAGGGTTTCAAAAGCAATGGTGTTTAGAATATCTTCAGGGATAAGGATCAGCTCCTTTTTTTCCTTTAGCACTGAATTGAACGGGTTGATTAGATTTATATACAACGTGTGTGATATTGTCTGGAATTCGTTAAATCCATTGCCTGTTGAGTACAACGGTGGTTCTTTCAAAATTTGGTTGTACTTGTTTATATCATCAATTAAGGTGGATGGATTTTTTTGACGATGATACAAAATTGTATCGGCTGTAATGGCAATACCGAATAACTCCGATTTTTTTAAAGCATATTCCAATACCACCTGATTTTTTTTTAGTTGTGTCTGTACCTGCTTAATGCTGATCATTTTCTTTTTTGGTTTGGAATCGGCAAAATACTTATTGATACTTTTCTTGATATTTTCATGTTCCTGAACCAGCCTTTCAAATTGATCTTTATCGGTTTCGATCTTTAAATCGCTATGCCTTATGGTCAAATCAGAGCGGATTAATTCCAGCTTCATGATAATTTCCTTTTCTTTTTGTAGCAGAGAATCCGGTACATTTTTAGATTTCTTTAATTCCCTGGCATAAATCGTATTGGTAAGAACCAGGTCCCTGCTTTTTTCCATATATTCAAAAAAATCCTCCAGGTATTTATAATTCTGTGTTTTCTCATAAATTTCAAGTGCAACTTCAATATTATCCAATATGATACGACGTTCGGCCAATCTGTCAATCATTAACCGAATTTGAAATTCAGGTTTTTTTTCTCTCAGATTCATATAATAATTAGCCAATAGATTGTAGTATGCATAACTTGCTTTCAGATCCTTTAAATCTTTGGTTTCCTGCTGGTAATACAAATAGAATGTATATGCAAGATATTCGGTATACCTTGTTTGGTATAGATACATATCCCTGTTTGGGATCAAAACATCAGGTACATCGTAAGGAGATTTATATTCCTTTTCATTCATTTCATTCGCCAACCCTTCTCTGAAAATTTCAAGTGCCTGCCGGTAGGTTCCGGTTTCGAAGTGAAGTATACCTTTGCAGTAATAATAATAATTGTCAATTCTTTCAGGGTATTTTTCATACGCCTCAATAAGCAATTCCAGGTAACTGAGTGCCTTAAATATATTGTCATGCTCGAAGTAATAATGCCTGAAAAATCGTTGATAGATATCAATGTAATTTGGATGACTGCCTTTATATAACTGATCTGCCAGGTCTTCAACTTGCATCAATACTTGTTCGGCTTCTTTATGCTTTTGATGATGATAATAAATCTGAGTCATATTTTTCAATGCCTGAATTTTGTATTCCGGTTCGTCGCTGATGAGATTGAGCGCCTTTTGCTGATATTCCGAAGCTGTTTCAAAATCATCTTTCCGGAGAATAAAGGCCAGGGATTCATAGTTATAAAAAAGATCGTATTTTAAATATGGCAATTGCTGTAGAAGTGTTTTAAGGGATACCTGAAAATGATACACTGAATTAGATGCATCAAAATTCCAATAATAACTATCACCCATTTTCTGGTTTAGCTGATGCCGGAAATAATAATACGCAGGATAGGCTGAAATGCCATTACGAGCCTTATAATAATAATGTAAAGCTGAGTCGGGAACCATGAAATTATGATAATACATGCCTGCACAAAAGTTTTTGTACAATTCATGAATGGTGTTTGAGAATTTTAATGCGTGTATCTCTTGAATTATTGAAGTGTCTATCCAGGTTTTTTCATGATTTCCCGGATTAACCAAATTTGCGATAAAAATAAGCCGCAGTAATTCACTGGAATGATTGAGTGCCTGATCTTTTATGCGGATAAGTATTTCATCCGATGCTATTTCATCATCCAGTATCGCATAAGAACGGGCTTTTAATAATGCAAGATAAAGTCTTGCAGGGTGTTTATTCATCAACTCAGTTTGACTTATAACCTGTTGATAATCATGTCTGATGTAGCTTTTAAGCGCGCGATGGTATTCGTCGGAAACAGCATCTATCAATTGGCCATGGGTATCTAATATCCTGAGAACGGAATCAAGATGTTCATTTTCAATATGCCATGTTAACCCGATAAGTATTGAATCGGTTTTGTGAGTGAAGTTTTGATGGTTGCTTTCCTGTGCAAAATTATACGATGATAACAGGGTAGTTAAAACAATGATCAAAAAAGAAGTGATCTTTCTGTTCATAATTATCATTTCGTATAATCAGGATAAATTAGTAACGTGAGAATTCCACACCACTGAATACGGCATCTACCTTGATGTACAAGTATGGTTCGTCCTCCCGAAAAACGGGATTTGTAAAGATGGAAGTTCCGAAGACCGCACTGCTGTTGTCCGGCATTTTAACACCGCTAAACACTGCGTCTGTCTTTATTTTAACAGGTATATCAGGATTTAAACGTATGATTGCTCCACCAAAAACGACATTGAAATTAATTTGCCCTGGCTGGTTTCCATCGGGTTTTATATCCCGTAAATCATAAGTAGCCTTTCCAAATACAACTGAATATTCTTTTTTATCAATAGTATGATAATCGCGTTCATTAAAAATTACATCTTCGCTTTCCTGTTTAAAATGATGATCATGAATCCTGGTAACCCGCGGCCCGATAAGAATGCGAATACCAATTAATATAAAAACCAGTGCAATTACAACCCTGAAAACAGGTAAGTGAATGTTAAATACAACTCGTATTATTACACTTGCGCCGATTATGATTAATATAATTCCCCAAAAAACTCCTGGCGCCATTTTCATACCAAATTAGTTGATTTCATTACTACCAAATATAAATAAAATCTTCTTTAGTAAAAATAAGCCAATTTGGAAGACACTAACAAAGATTTACTAAAAAAATATTACTACCCGAGCGGTTTCACCCGGTTTAATAGTCGGTAGTATATTGCCTGCAATACGCTGGTTATTCATTTCGATATACTTTTCGCCACTGGTACGCTTGTATTCGATAATGTATTTCCCCCCCCGGAATACGCGAGTAGCTTTGGCTGAATTCCAATCGGGTGGGAAGGCAGGCGCTATGCGCAAACCATCGTAATCTTTATAAATGCCTAAAATGCCTTCGTACAATCCCTTCATACACCAGGCCGAAGTCCCGGTAATCCAAGAGCGATCGGCTTTACCATAAGCATTGGGGTGAATTGCATAGCAATTGGTAAAAACGTAAGGCTCTGTTTCGGATAGTGTATACGGATTATATTTACTATCCGGGGTTAGTTTTGAAAGCGTTCTTACAGCTTCTTCACCACGTCCCATTTTACCGTCCATCATTACTTTAAATGCCGAGGCATGGCAATATACCCCACCATTTTCGTATAAACCAGGAGCCATCAGACTCATGCGGCCAAAATGGTCGCTGTAGTTTTCGTAAGGCGGAGTATTTATCGGGAATCCAAAGTCATGCTCCATACCGTCGATGGCTGCTAACACTTTTTCTATGTTATTTTCTTCGCAAACGTCTGAAAGAAGTGACCAAACCTGCGGGTTCAGGTATATTTTACTGCCTTCCGATGATTTTACACCTACATTTCCTTTATCAGAAAGAGCACGGGCGTAATAATCGCCATCCCAGGCCGAAGCATTTATGGCTTTTTTAACTTCCTCATAATCGGCTTGTAGCTTTTGTGCATAAGCAGTATCGCCTAGCGTTTGGGAAATTTTCACCATTTCCTGTAACGCCAAACAGAATTGTAATGATAACATAACTGATTCTGCTTCGGGATCGTCTTTTATATTTAATGAATCGTTCCAATCGGCATGGAATATTTTTACAAGTCCGTTTTTACCTCTGTCGTCGAGCAAGCGATTAACGGCAGCTTTTAAATGTTCTAAGACCGTACCTTCACCACCATCCTGGTATTCAATGACTTCGTCGAACACACTAAAATCGCCAGTTTCTTTTAATAATTCAGAAATGGAAAAAATAATCCAAAATGGTTGGTCAGAGTAGCGTTCCTCGTCGAGCGGAAGCCATGTTAAAACGGCATTACCCGATTTGTACTGGTGGCGGAGAATTTCTAAAATCTCGTTTTTCGCACGTTGTGGATTGTACATTAGTATAGCCGATGTAATTTGGGCATTATCGCGCACACCCTTTTTACCCACCATACAAAAATCGACCTGCTTTTGCACCCACTTGTTCATAAGCTGATTGAAACGCTCGTTCGGTATTTCACAAGTAAGGTTATTGTATTTATTCTCGACTATTTTAATGGTTTCGGTTAGTACTTTTGAGATGGTATCGCCAGCGAACATTTTTTCGCATACCGTAATGGCTTCGTTTTCCGATTCGGCCATGCCATAGATAAGGTGTATTTCTTTTTTTTCGCCCGGAGCCAGCAGAATATTGTTTTGCAGCACGCCCCCTATATTGTAACATGCCCTGTCGGTATTGGTGCAATTGCCACCCGAAAGCAGCATTTTGGGACGGGCAAACGAGCCTGTACCACCTGTAAATGGTTTTAAATGAGCATCGGAAGCAAAAATAGGTTCGGAAGATGCTAAAAACCCATTGTAACGGCTATGCGGTGCATAATGGTGTGCTGATTTACAATAAATACCGTTTAGATGTTTGTTGTATGTAGCATTTAACGTACGCTCCATTTCATGGTAACGTGGGTATTTGAATCCTTCTAAACGGAAATCTACCACCGAAAACATGCTTAAATCGATGCTTTTTGCCCCCTCGTTTTTCAGGGTAACCGTCCACACCTCGTAATAACCGGTATTTGGTATAAAATAGCGTACCGAACCACGAATATCATTTTTCTTGGAGCTAATTTTTGTGAATGCCACATTATGTTCACATTCGAATTCATTTACTGGCTCCATTAATGGCGCTTCACCAATATTCCAACAACTACCGGAGTTATTGTCGCGGAGGTAAATGTACCGTGATTCGTTGCTGTTTAATTCGCACAGGTTTGCTTTGTCGTCGATCGCATAACTTTCGCCATGCCCAGCCTGGGTAAAGCGGCCAATATACCCTTGTTCGCTCCATAAGTAGTTACACCAATCTTTGGGAAGGTTGGTACAATTTATTATTACTGAATTGTTATCTTTAGTATATTTATATGGTTTCATGTGTTATTTTCAAATTAATTAATAGTTATTTAAAAGTTTATTATTAAGATTTCGGTAATACTTAAATTCCTTGCTCACAAACACAAATATCTCGGTAACCGCTATTATATAACCCAATAGTATTAGCAGAGTAATTTTAGGAATTGCTGTATAAAGCAACAATGCAATTGTAGGTATGTAAACAGAAAGGGCTAAATACCATTTTATATTTTTCATATCTATAATCTTCAATTTCGAATCTCATTTCTAGCTCTTCATATACCATTCCCAGATAAAGCTAATTACAAACCATCCGATGGGTAAACCAATAGCCCAATATTTTAGACCCGGCCAGGCATGAAGTCCTATAAAAGGTCCTTTCAAACCAGGTACCGTCCATAATGTAAGGTTTTCGAGTTCCTGATCGGATTTTGGTTTTTCGAACCGACTAAATATAATAGCCAGTATCATAACCAAAAGAAATTGAACAGTACCGATAAATGCGAAATTATAATTGGTTGTAAGCTGCATGGTAAAACCAACGATAACACCAATTATCATGGCAATAAAAGAAGCTTTGGCGGTAGTACGCTTAAAAAAAATGCCTAACAGGTAAATGGCTATCAATACACCAAAAATATTACCCAAAAACTCCTGAATTAGCTCATAGGCTGGCTTCCCCCCTGCTTCGTTGTTATTATTTAAGAACGAAGGTATAATTAAAAACACGCCACCAATAATCGCAATTTGCACCATCTTTGTTATACTCTTAAGGTGCTTGGGCGAAGAGCCTTTTTTGATAAATCGTTTATATATATCCTGTGTAAGCAACGAACCGGAAGACGCAATTAATCCATCGATAGTAGAGAGTAAGGCTGCAATTAGTCCTACAATAAGAACACCTTTAACACCAACCGGAAAATAATTTAATAGAATAGCAATAAAGGCTTCGTCGGGAGCGGTATCGGGGAGTGCTCCTTCGGCAATCAGCTTGCGGGCAGCAACACCAACACCATAGGCCAGCAGCATTACAAAAACGTTAAACATGCCGGCCATAATAAGTGACTTTTGAGCATGTGCTTCAGATTTTGCCGCTAATAAACGTTGTGCCATGCTAAAATTACAGATTATCCACGAGAGACCGGCAATAGCAGCAAAACTCACTATTCCCGGGAAGGGGTAATAAGTCTCGGAATCAAGATTAAACTGCATGGGAGGAACAAGACTGTTGAGCGGGGTGCCCGCTTTACCCGTTAAGGTTAACTCCTTGATACCTTCGAATCCTTCGAGCAGAACAAACCCCATAATACCAACAGCAAAAAGAGTAGCCAGCAGAAGAATGCCCTGCATAACATCCATCAGCAGCATAGTTTTTAGTCCACCAAAAATCACATAAAATCCAGCTATACCAATCAAAATAGCCACGCTAAACCAAATATTCCATCCTAAAAAACGGTTGAGCAATACACCACCCATATACACAGCATAAGCCAACAGACTAATAAGCATAGCAGTCATTATAAGCGAAAAGAAACCGCGTGTAAGGGCGTTGAAGCGTTTTTCCAGATATTCGGGAGTAGTTATTATTTTACTGCGCCAGTATATACCAATTATAAAAATACCTGCAAACCAAGCGGTAATCCAAACATTAACGGCATTCCATTGTACCACATAAAATCCCCATACGAACGATAGAGAAGAAATACCCATTATACCCGGATCGAACATCATGGCAATAAGTGTCATGCCAGTTTGCCACCAATTAAGATGATGGCCACCGGTCATAAACTCTTCCACACTACCTTTATTCGATTTTTTGCCCGAGTAAATGCTTATTAAAACAATAAGTAACAAATAGCCTGCTACTATAATGGTATCGATTTTCATTATTTGATATAAATTAAGTTATAGGTTTGTTTTTATTTTGCTTACTTCTATATATAATAGTCTATTATTAAATACAAATAATACTCCGTTGATTATTGTATTGAAATACGATTACAACAATAGCCAGCATAATAAATTTTCCCCTGTCTATTTGTAGCATTAAATAGGTAATTTGTTACTTCTGTTTAAAAAAAAGCTTCATTATTTTTCTAACACAAATTAAAAGGGTTGAAAACACAATTTAATGTGCTAATGATGCACATAGAAATCAAATTAAATAACTTATTATAAATACTATACACAGCCAGCATGTAACATAATTGCATATATTTCCACATATTCTATTTATACTTGGAGGCTGAAGGTTTCTAAACAACTCGATTCGGTGATTAAACTGCCTGTAAATTGATAACTGTATTTTATTGTATTGCATGCAATTTCATTCTCGAATATATTTTCTTATTAATAGCCATTCAAATTTGACCACTTAATTTCTTTAAAGTTATCTTAATAGGTATATATAACATTTTGTTAGACGAATTAACTGAAAAGGAAGTTTGGATTGGTGAAAAACTTAAAAAAAGAGATTCTTAAAAATGTCGGGGAAGAATTACTACGTTTGCCAATCGAGTAGATGGCTGACAGGATTGTACCCCTTCCAGTGCACCTCTCACAACTACCAAACCACAAATTGAATGATAACTTCCTAAAGGATACTTTTATGCATTTACATGTCGCTCAGCATGATAAGATGAGCGCACCAATGGTCCGCTTTCAACATGCGAAAAACCCATTTTCATGCCTTCATCTCTATAGAAATCGAATACCTCCGGTTTAACATACTCCTTAACCTTAGCGTGTTGTCCGGTAGGTTGTAGGTATTGTCCAATGGTAATTACCTTTACACCGGTATCACGAATATCCCGCATGGTGGCCAGCACTTCTTCTTGTGTTTCGCCCAATCCGAGCATTAAGCCCGATTTCGCCACCCGGTGGTTCCCGGCAATATAACGCAAAGCCTTTAAACTGGTCGAATAGGTAAATTTATCCCGTATTACGGGGGTTAAACGTTTTACGGTCTCTATGTTGTGTGATATAACTTCCGGCTGCTCGGCAATAATTTGATCAAGCAAATCATATTGTGCCTCAAAATCCGGTATCAGTACCTCCAGGGTGGTTTTTGGGTTCCTGGCTCTGATTTCGCGTATGGTTTTGGCCCAGAAGGAGGCACCGCCGTCCTTAATATCATCGCGTGTTACCGAAGTAATAACCGCATGGTTCAATTCCAATGTTTGAATGGTTTGTGCCAATCTTCTCGGTTCATTCCAATCCACCGTGGCAGGTAACTTCAAATCAACCTGACAAAAACGACAATTACGGGTGCATCGGTCGCCCAGAATCATAAATGTCGCGGTTCCTGCATTCCAGCATTCACCCTTGTTGGGACAATTACCGCTCGTACATATAGTATGCAGATTATGTTCGTGAATTAAGTTTTTAACTTTTGAATACTTTTCCCCTTTTGGCATTTGCGCTTTCATCCACCTGGGTAAACGCGGTTTGGGAGATTCAATCATGCTCATATCTTATTCCTTCTTGTCTTTTAATTACACGTTTGCCATTAATTTGTTCAACCTGAATTATAATTCGCTATTCAGTTTAAATGTCGGTACAAAGCTAGTAAAAGCATTATTGATAAAAAACTTTGTGGTGGAATATTCAGCCCAAACGGGTTGATTTGCTTCATTATCAGGCTACTCTGAACCTTCGGCATCTCGGAATTAATGCATCATCCTCATATTGCATCTTATAAATAAAAGCAGGCGGAAAATTGAATAGGCAAAACTCAATTTTACAGTTCGGAAAATTTTTCTCAAGTTCTTTATACTCCAACAGTGAATATTGATATTGAATGAACGTACCGGGTGATTTCAGACTATTCTTTATATTGTTATAAATATCATGTTTAAAATGTTTGGTAAATATGGCCATTGGCAAACTGGAAATGACCACATCAAAGGTGGATGGATCGCACGATGAAATACCTGAAACACAATCATCTTTTATAGTCAGTCGACTATCATTGATGTTCTGCAAAACCTCCACAAATGAAGGGTGATTTTCATAGATGTGAATTTCTGAATCCCTGCTCATTTGTTTGAGTATCTCATGGGTAATGATCCCGTTTCCTGCACCTAATTCCAAAATTGTTAAATCCTTTGAAAAATCAATACCACTAAGCATCTTTCTGCACAGAAACCGGCTGCTGGCCGAAAAGCCTCCTATCTGTCTGAAATTTTTAATGGCCTCACGTGTATGTACCACTTGTTTTACGAATGCTGTCAATCTATCATAAAATTTGATTTCACATAATTGTTGTAAAATAAGGTGGCAAATTTAAGAAAATCATTTACGCATCATAATATTACAGTAATGTTTTGCGTTGAACCAGCTCACCAGTTATCATAAATTCTACCTATACATAAAACACTTAAAATGGACCAAACCCGGGATAATTTAGAAAAAAATGGGACTGATCAGAAAAACACCGGTAAACTGTGCTGTTACAGAAAAAATTTTCGCTATTCACTTCTAAACAATACATCTTTTTCTGTGTTTATTTAGATTATCAAAATCAGAATCGATAATTCTTATTAATTTTGGCGCTTTAAAAATTTGTCAAATCAATAATTTATTGTTTAATAAAGCTGTTTAATACATAAAAATGCTGAATTCTGCTATTCTATAAACCTTGGGATGAACGGGTTGTTTATAACAAAATATTGTAAATATGAATAAAAAGGCACAAGACGAAACATACTCCTTTGAAAATCAGGAATGGATTGAATCACTCGATTTCATTATAGAAAACGAACCACCTGAACGAGTAAAAGAAATCATTGATCTGTTGTATTCTCGGGCGCAGGAAAAAGGTATAGAAATGACTTACCTGGCCAATACGCCCTATATCAATTCGGTTCCGGTGCGGGACGAAGTTCCATATCCGGGAAATCGGGAAATTGAAAGGCGCATCAAAAGTATCATTCGTTGGAATGCCATGGCTATGGTAGTTCGTGCCAACAAAGAAGAAGACGGTATTGGTGGCCATATATCTTCTTATGCCTCAAGCGCCACTTTATACGAAGTGGGTTTTAACCATTTTTTCAGAGGAGGTGAAAACAAAGACGGACCCGATGTTATCTATTACCAGGGGCATGCCTCCCCGGGAATTTATTCCCGTGCCTTTTTAGAAGGTCGATTTGATACCAAACACCTCGATAATTTCAGACGAGAGCTTAAAAAAGACGGCGGGCTATCATCTTATCCGCATCCCCGTTTAATGAAAGACTTTTGGCAGTTCCCAACCGTTTCAATGGGACTGGGGCCTATCATGGCTATATACCAGGCACGATTCAACCGCTATCTCGAAGACAAAGGCCTTAAAAAGGCAAGCGAACAAAAAGTATGGGCTTTTCTGGGCGATGGTGAAATGGATGAGCCGGAATCAATGGGCGCTCTAACCCTTGCCTCCCGCGAAGAGCTCGATAATTTAATATTTGTGGTGAACTGTAACCTGCAACGTTTGGATGGCCCGGTACGCGGGAATGGCTCTATTGTTCAGGAACTGGAAGCCGCATTTAAAGGTGCCGGCTGGAAGGTTATTAAAGTAATGCTCTCCCAAAATTGGGACCCTTTGTTTGAAAAAGACAAAAACGGACTGCTCATGCAACGTCTGGGCGAAATTGTGGACGGCCAGCGACAACGATATTCCATTTCTGATGGCGCGTATATTCGCGAACATTTCTTTGGGAAATACCCTGAATTGAAGGAAATGGTAAAACATTATTCCGATGAACAACTGGAGAAACTGGGCCGTGGCGGACATGATCCGCTAAAAGTGTACAATGCCTATAGAGCGGCAGCAAATCACAAAGGCAGTCCGGTGGTAATACTGGCACAAACCGTAAAAGGATACGGCTTGGGTGAAGCGGGTGAAGGACGCAATGTAACCCACCAGCAGAAAAAATTAAATGAAGAGGAATTGCGTTATTTCCGCAGTCGTTTTAACATCCCAATATCCGATAAAGACCTTGCAAAAGCACCGTTTTACAAACTATCCGAAGATAGTGAAGAAATGCAGTACCTCCGCGAGAGAAGAAAACAGTTAGGCGGATATATCCCTGTACGTAAATACGCCGATAATAAAATAACCATGCCTGACAATAAATTATTTGATGAATTTATGAAAGGGTCTGGTGATCGTGATATAGCCACCACTATGGCAGTTGTTCAATTGCTTACTAAGTTGTTAAAAGATAAAAACCTGGGTAAATTAATTGTTCCTATTGTACCTGATGAATCACGTACATTTGGTATGGATTCATTATTTCGTCAGGTTGGTATCTATGCTCACAAAGGCCAGCTTTATGAGCCGGTTGATAAAGAAAGTCTGCTTTATTACAAGGAAGCCAAAGACGGTGCCATTCTTGAGGAAGGAATTACTGAGGCCGGTTCTATGTCATCTTTCATTGCAGCAGGAACAGCCTATTCAACGCATGGTATCAATACCATCCCGTTCTATATTTTCTACTCGATGTTTGGATTTCAACGCACAGGCGATTCCATTTGGGCAGCAGCCGATGCACGTACCAAAGGATTTATGATTGGTGGAACATCAGGACGTACAACATTGGCGGGTGAAGGCTTACAGCATCAGGACGGACAAAGTCATCTGTACGCCTTGTCAGTACCGGGCCTACGCGCCTATGATCCAACGTATGCTTATGAACTGGCCGTTATATTAAAAGACGGACTCAAACGTATGTATGTGGATGGCGAGGAAATTTTCTATTACATCACTGTAATGAACGAAAAATATCAAATGCCTGAAATGCCCAAAGGCGTTGAAGAGGGTATTATTAATGGTATGTATCCCATTCATAATGTCAAGAAAACCAAAGTAAACCTCTTAGGCAGCGGATCTATTTTAAATGAAGTGCGTAAGGCTGCTGAAGTGCTCAAGCATAATTACAAAATCGAGTCAAATATTTGGAGTATAACCAGTTATAAACAGTTGTATGACGATGTAATAGAAACAGACCGCGTGAACCGTCTGCAAAACAAAAATGAAAAAAGCTATATTGAAGAATGCTTTCCTGAGAAGCAGGATTTGTTTGTAGCCGCACACGATTATGTAAAAGCATTGCCCCTGAGCTTGTCAAAATGGTTCCCGGGTTCTTTTGTGGCACTAGGCACCGATGGTTTTGGGAAAAGTGAAGGCCGTACAACATTGCGCGACCATTTCGAGGTAGATGCAAAGCATATTGTACTGGCCACCTTATCGGAACTGGCCAAACTGGGTAAGATCGATGCCAGTGTGCCTAAAAAAGCAGTACAGGAATTAAATATTGATCCTAAAAAAATATCTCCAACATCATTTTAAATAGTTTGTCATGATACATGAAGTTAAAATACCCCATATTGCTGAAAACGTTGAGTCAGGTACCATTGGCAGCATTTTAGTTGCCCAGGGAGATAAGGTGGATGAAGAGCAGTCGTTGGTAGAGATTGAAACCGACAAAGCGGCTACCGATATTCCATCTCCGGCAGCAGGTACGGTAAAAGAAGTAAAGGTAAGTGAAGGTGACGAAGTAAAGATTGGTGAGGTAATCATTCTAATTGAGGCAGCAGAAGGTGGTGAGGCTGCAGAAGAAGAAAAAGAAGAGCCAAAAGAAGAAGATAAAAAAGAGGTTCAGGAACCTGAAGCCGAGGAAAAGGCAGAAGCAGAGCCTGCATCCGGTAAGGAGGAGCCAACACAACCGGAACCATCCAAACCATCGACCAAAGAAGCTGAACAACAATCTTCAGTACCCAAAGCACAAGAGCCAGGTGCCGGAGGAAAAAATGTACCGGCTCCCCCGTCCGTACGTCGTTTTGCACGTGAATTAGGCGTGGATATCACACTTGTGGAGGGAACCGGTCCGGGTAAACGAATCACCATTGATGATGTGAAGGCTTACACCAAACGAACCATGCAGGCCGGTGGCTCTGTGGGCGGCGGTACTGTTGCCAATATCCCGTTACCTGATTTCTCACAATGGGGTGAGACAGAGCGCGAGTCCATGAGTAAAATTCGCCAGATCACCGCTGATAACATGACAGCCTCATGGCAAAATATTCCGCATGTTACTCAATTTGATGAAGCGAATGTTTCAGAATTGGAAAAATTCATGCAAAAGGCCGGTAAACAAATCGAAAAAGCCGGTGGTAAACTAACTGTTACTGCCATATTGTTAAAAATATCAGCTTTGGCACTTCAGAAATTCACACGTTTCAATGCCAGCCTTGATTTGGCCGCTAAAGAAATTGTCTATAAAAAATATGTGCACGTAGGTATAGCGGTAGACACACCGCAGGGATTGTTAGTGCCGGTAATACGAGATGTAGACAAGAAATCACTCACCGATCTGTCACTGGAGCTTTCGGACATTGCGAAGAAAACACGCGACAGAAAAATATCTCCCGATGCATTACAGGGAGGCAACTTTACCATTTCAAATCTTGGTGGCATTGGCGGAACCGGCTTTACACCGGTTGTATTACCGCCACAGGTTGCTATACTGGGTGTTTCACGCACACAAACCAAACCGGTATGGAACGGCCATGAATTTGAACCTGCTTCGGTACTACCGTTATCGTTGTCGTATGACCATCGTATAATTGACGGGGCAGATGGTGCACGTTTCCTTCGTTGGATGTGTGCAGCACTCGAAAACCCAATGTCCATATTTTTATAATTCATGAACTGAATTGATCTTCCATAAATACTAAAACATGAGTAATCAAGATACACATCAACTGGTAGTTATAGGCGCAGGTCCGGGCGGTTACCGCGCAGCATTCATGGCCGCTGACCTGGGAATGAAAGTTACATTAATCGATCCCGAAGCCAATCCCGGTGGCGTATGCTTATATAGGGGCTGTATACCATCGAAAGCCTTGCTCCATCTGGCCAAAGTGAAGCATGAAGCTGCTGAAGCAGCCGAATTTGGAATGAGCTTTGGTGAACCAACCATTGAGATAAAAAAAGTGGCCAAATGGAAAAACAAGGTCGTACAACAACTTACCGGTGGAACAGGACAATTGGTTAAAGCCCGCAAAATTAATTATATACAGGGTTGGGCAAAATTCAAAAGCAGTACGGAATTAGATGTTGAAACCGTGGATGGCAAAAAAGACCAGATCACTTTTGATAAATGCATCATTGCTACCGGTGCATCACCGATTAAACTGCCATTTATTGAGGCCTTTACCGATAAGGTAATGAGCTCGAAAGAAGCCCTTGATTTAAATGGTGTGCCTAAGAAACTACTGGTAATTGGCGGAGGTTATATTGGCCTCGAAATGGCCTCTATTTATAAAGGACTCGGATCCGAGGTTTCGGTTGTTGAAATGACCCCCGATTTTCTTCCGGGAACCGATAAAGACCTGCTCAGGATTTATAAAAAGGTAAATAAGGATATGTTTGCCGAGGAACGATTCGAGACAAAAGTAACAGGCATTACAGAGAATAAAACCAATGTCAGGGTAGATTTTGAGGAGAAAGACGGAAATACAGATAGCCAATCGTATGATAAAGTACTGGTAGCCATTGGTCAGGCTCCCAATTCCAAAAATATCGGTTTAGAAAATACAAAGGTTGAATTAACCGATCGGGGTTTTATTAAGGTAAATGAACAACGTCTGACAACCGATGAGAATATCTATGCCATTGGTGATATTGCCGGCGGTATGTTACTGGCACATAAGGCCAGCCATGAAGGTATGGTAGCCGCCGAAGCAGCTGCGGGTCATAAAACCGGTTTTGATGCACAGGTTATTCCAGCCGTGGTATATACCGACCCTGAAATTGCCACAGTAGGACTTTCAGAGGATAAGGCGAAGGATCAAGGTATTAACTTCAAAAAAGTTACCTTCCCCTGGTCAGCATCAGGCAGGGCCATTGCCATGGAAGCAACGACAGGTATGACAAAATTATTGATTGATCCGGATACCGAGCGTATACTGGGAGCAGGTATTGTTGGCCGTAATGCCGGGGATTTGATTACCGAAGTGGCACTGGCCATAGAAATGGGGGCAACCGCAAAAGATGTTGCATTAACCATTCATCCACATCCAACCCTGTCCGAAACCATTATGGAAGCGGCAGAGGTATTTTACGGGCATCCTACGCATGTGATGAAAAAATAATCTTATAGTATGGTCCGTAGCCAATTGCTGCGGACCTCTTACATTTGTTCCGTCTCTGCCCATCTTACATTTTTTTTACATTTCCATTTTTATAATATTTTTTTGGCGTTTTATTGCAGAAATAAATTAATACCCAATTATATTGTGCTGTGTTTGTGATTGGACTTTAGTTTGGACTGTGCTAAAGTTGATATGACTTTACAGAAGCTGGTCATATCTAAAGAAATATTCTAAAAAACCATTCCTTACCGAGTATATGAATTTATTTGTATATTGTGCCACTCAAAAAATGTTAGAACTCAAATTATGCTTAAATTTCCCGTATTTCATAAATATGATAAATGGGAACTACCTGTTATCATAACCCTTTTTTTATTGCTTTGGGTTTATTTATTCATACGAGCAAATACCGTATTCTTTGGCCATGATGAGATAGTAACCAAATGGAGTTACATGGTATTTTGGAACCCCTTGCCGTACATGGGCTATATTGATGCCAACAACCATTTTTTAAACAGCTTTTTAGGTGGTTTTTTTATCCGCCTGTTTCAGTCTGATGCCATGTGGATTGTAAGATTACCCAATCTATTGAGTTTCCCGGTGTATTATTGGTCGGCCATTGGTTTTTATAAATACTTCAACAAAAAGGTGAATTTCTACGCTTTCCTGATATCCCTAACCTTTACACCTTTTATTCTTGAATTTTTTGGCCTGGCCCGGGGATATGGTATTTCGATAGCCTTGCTTTTATTTGCGCTACAGCAAACTATTGTGTTGATCAATGGTGGGAAGCATTATTTGATTCTTACAATTACAATTGCCTGGATTTTGGCAGTATATTCAAACCTAACCTTAATTCCATTTGCTTTAGCGGGATTGGTTTATATCGCTATTTATTTATGGCTTAATCATTCACGTATTAGAAGCGTTTTGACATTGACAGCTGTTCTTCCCATTCTATACGCCATTAAATATTCATTTCATTTAAAAAGTATCGGTAAATTATACCACGGCCAGCAGGAAAATTTTATTCAAAGTACCATACATTCACTTACCAGGGACTTATGGAGTGCTGAGAGCACCTGGCTTGATGGATTTTTAATAGCACTGGCCACTTTTATATTTACATCCCTGTTGTTGGGATTCTGGCATTCCAGAAAAATGTTTAAGGCCAGCCTGGTTTTACCGCTATTTTTTGTGATGGCTGTTTGTAGTATACTGATACAAAATTGGGTGTTGGATGTTAATTTTCCACAAAATCGGGCAGCACTGTATTTGGTGGTATTTTTCTATGCCGGATTTTGTTTTGCAATCGATTATTGGAATAACCAATGGATGGGTTATGTAATAATGATGTTGACCATTGCATTTTTCATCATACAATTTAATTTTGAAAAGACGCGGGTATATAAATCAGGCCATCATGATATAGAATTACTTACCCAAATCCCTGAAAAAATACATGGTATTCCACCCAGCACAGGTGGAGGGTTTTGGAATGTGGAGAATGAATTGGCAAGGTATCATGATTTTCCGGTCCGGGCATTTCAGGAGGTTGCATTAAACCACGATACCCTGCATGATTATATAATTGCCACACCCAGTATGAAAAAAGAGCTTGCTGATAGGTATCATCCACTCCATGTCGATCATATATCCGGGATTACCCTGATGGAAAGGAATCATTTTCTTCCGCGACAAAAAATTCATGAAAATTCTATTGAATTTAATGTCATCCAGGAATATTTTAATCTTTATGCCGATACTTTAAATCAGCCACTATTCATTAGGTGTTCGGGACTATTGGAAAATATAGATAAACATACCAATGCGATTATGGTTGTTTCAGCGGAGGATACGAGCGCCGGTAAAAGTGTTTATTACAGGGCATTGTCTATAGTTCAAAGTGGTGCAATCGTAGACGGTAAGATTGACTTCGATTTTACCTTTGCCATGAACAAGATTGAAAATGCAGATTTATTAAAGGTATATCTTTGGAATAAGCGAAAATTAAAACTTCAGGGTGCAATCACGATGGAATTATATAAAATCGGTGATTAAAAATTTTTGAGCAATAACCAAAGTTTCTTGGGTTTTTGGCAATTGATTATGTACTCCAACGCCTGAAATATCAGTCAGAACCATCATAATAAGAATTGCAAAACGAAATTCAATTCATGCCCCATTCCCTTGCAAACTTTTACAATTTAAATGTTCGTAAAGTTCATAAGGAATATCTTGTTCAAAAAACAACGAATGGATTCAGGTTAATCACATTCACCTTCCAAATTGTTAACCTCCGATTCTACCTCAAAAAAGTTATTTATAGTGGCTACGCCCTTTATGGTTATTTCTACATAATCACCTTTAATATCGCTTACCACACCGCCAAACTGATTGGCTAACAGCTGAGAGGTGATTTCTTTACCAGATTGCGCATCTTTGTCATCATACTTGCCTTTTACACGTAACTGTTTTACAAATGGCATTTTTACATTTTCAATGATCTGGATGGCGTCAAACACGTTCACAGCTGTATTTGCTGGTATTGATAGCTCTCTTTCACGTGATACCTCAACAGACCCTTCTACCGTCTCCGACCATGTATTGCTGGTTGTGTTGGTGGTTGAGGTGGTGTAGGTATAACCCGCTGAAACTTCTAACGATGCAGTAACACTCTGACCGAACAAAGATGCCTCGGTTTCCACGCCTACTGTAACGTCAACAGAAGCTTCATGACGGCTATACAGTTCAAGGCTTTCTTCGGTGCCCATGGTATAGGACCTGGTTTGTGTTTCCGACCTGCCGACTGTTTCTGTAATCAAGGCATCACTACAATTTTTAAGGGTTGACTCATAAGCAAAATCCAGCTGAGCCGGCGGAATAATCGGTTTGTTATAAACGGTACCTCTATCTTCAACTTCCCGGGTGATATTGGCAGCCACCATCCGAATCGGTAAATAATCATCGTCCGTACTGCCGTAGCTAACCTGTGTGTCATAGCTTTTGATCCTTTTGGCCATCGGATTCCCTGAAACGGGTTTGATTTTCAATAGTCCTTTATCATCTCTTTTCACAACATATTTAAAGTGATCAGGATAATATGTTTGCTACACCTTTTATGGCAGCCTAAAAAAGGCTGCCAAATACAATTAAGCAGCCTTCTTATATTAAACAAATTCAGAAATTACCCAAAAATTCCAAAAGTTACGGTCAAACCTGCCATAACAACAGATACCATTGTCATTAGCTTAATAAGTATATTTAATGACGGGCCGGATGTATCTTTAAAAGGATCACCTACGGTATCACCAACAACTCCGGCTTTGTGAGCTTCACTTCCTTTGCCGCCAAAATTGCCTTTTTCAATAAACTTTTTGGCATTATCCCAGGCACCTCCTGAGTTATTCAGCATACAAGCCAGTGTAAATCCGGTGGTCAGCCCCCCTACTAATAACCCTATTACTCCGGCAACACCCAGAAATACACCTATCAGCACCGGTACAATAATGGCAATTAAAGAAGGGAATAACATTTCGCGTTGTGCTCCTTTGGTAGAAATTGCCACGCAACGTGCATAATCCGGTTTACCTGAACCATCCAGGATACCTTTTATTTCTTTAAACTGTCTGCGTACCTCATCAATCATTGAACCGGCAGCACGACCCACCGCTTTCATAGTCATAGCACTGAATACAAAAGCCATCATGGCACCTACAAAAATACCAACCAATAAAAGCGGATTAAAAACGGAAAAGTCATACGCCTCTGCAAAGTCCTGTACACGGGCATCAACCGTAGCCACAGCCCTCAGCCCTTCTCCAACCACAGGTGTACTTTCAAATTCGTCTTTGTTATAAAATACGATATCACCAACTTTTTTAAGCCCATCACTTGTTTCAGCCGCTAATCGACCCAACCACAGCCGTATTTCTTCAAGATATGCCGCCAGGAGTGCCATGGCTGTTAAAGCAGCCGAACCAATGGCAAATCCTTTACCTGTTGCCGCAGTGGTATTACCCAACATATCGAGGGCATCGGTGCGTTCACGAACTTCGGCATCTAACTCCGACATTTCAGCATTTCCACCGGCATTGTCAGCAATCGGGCCAAATGCATCTGTTGCAAGGGTAATACCCAATGTCGATAGCATACCAACAGCGGCAAAACCAATACCATAAACACCTAATGCAAAATGCTGGAATCCACCTGCCAAGCCAAACGCCAGTAAAATACCAGCGGCAATAGTTACAACAGGAATCCAGGTAGAATACATACCCACCGCTATTCCGTCGATAATGGTAGTTGCCGGGCCCTGTTGAGCTTGTTTGGCAATTCCCTGGGTTGGTTTATATTCATCGGAGGTAAAAAACTCCGTTCCCTGTCCGATAATAACACCAGCGGCCAATCCGGCCACAACGGCACCAAACAGCCCCCAGGTAATCCAGTCAATTATAACCATCACCATAAGGGCAATCAGAATAAGTACTGAACTACCACCTGTTCCCAGTAACAATGAGTTTAGTAAGTTTTTTTGGGTAGCCGATTCTTTGGTTCGCACCATAAAAATACCGATGATGGAAAGTATAATACCTATGGCAGCCACAATCATTGGTGCAATAACTGCCTGTTCGGTGGTAATATTGGTTGATTGCTGAGCCATTAATGGCAACGAAGCACCGAGTGCAGCTGTAGCGAGAATAGAACCACAATAGGATTCATAAAGATCGGCTCCCATACCGGCCACATCACCCACGTTATCGCCTACATTATCAGCAATGGTAGCAGGGTTACGCGGATCATCCTCAGGTATACCCGCCTCTACTTTACCTACCAAATCAGCTCCTACATCGGCCGCTTTGGTATAAATACCACCTCCGACACGTGCAAATAATGCCTGTGTAGACGCACCCATACCAAATGTCAGCATGGTTGCAGTGATTTCGGTTAGTCTTTCAGCTGATGTTGTGCCTTCGTGCACCAGGTCAAGGCCAATAAAAGTCAGACCCGATTGCATGTGTTCAGCCGTGTAAACCACTTTACTCAGCAATAAATACCACAATGAGATGTCAAGCAATCCAAAACCTACAACAACAAGCCCCATAACAGCACCACTTCGGAAAGCCACTTTAAGACCTTTGTTCAATGATGTGCGTGCACCGTTGGTGGTACGGGCCGAAGCAAAGGTCGCTGTTTTCATTCCCAGGAAGCCACAAAGCCCTGAGAAGAAACCACCTGTAAGGAATGCAACGGGCACAAATGGGTTTTGAATACGTAAATAGGCTAAAACTATAAGTATTACCAACAAAATTAAGAAGACAAAACTCACCACTTTATACTGGCGATTAAGATATGCCATTGCCCCTTCACGTACATGCTGGGCAATTTCTTTCATTCTGTCAGTACCCTCAGAATTTTTCATCATACTCTTAAAAAAGAAGTATGCGAATATTAGTGCTATTACAGCACTCACCGGAACAAACCAAAATATACCTGTCATATTGATATTCTCCTATTTATTAAAAGATTAGTTGTTTGAGATAATTATTTAGTTAAACAAATTTTGCCGTTAACGAATTATACATCCCTTTTCTTATACAACCCACTAAATTATCGCTTACCCAAATTTAAAAAATAACACCTCTCAACCTTCTGTATCCTATATCGCTATTCGATAAATAAACATTCGCTCATTAAAAAAGGTATTACTATAAATTTAATAATCAATTGTTTATAAAACAACAAAAAACTATTTTGTCTGATTCTAAATTATATTGAAGGTCTAATATAGAATGGTTCTAACCAGCCCAGCCTTCTCTGTCAAGACTGCGATACTGAATAGCTTCAGCAATGTGTTCAGCCTGAATGTTTTCTGTTTCGGCCAGATCAGCAATGGTACGTGCTACTTTTAAAATGCGGTCGTATGCGCGGGCCGACAGCCCCAGTTTATTCATGGCATTTTTCATTAATTGCTGACTTGGTTGGTCAAGCACACAGTATTTACGAAGTAATTTGGATGTCATTTGCGCGTTGGTATGCACATCCTGCAGGTCTTTATACCGCTCAATCTGAATTTCACGGGCCCTTTCAACACGTTTTCTAACCTGCTCACTCGATTCCGATTCTTTCATATCAGCCATTTTTTGAAACGGAACAGGTACAACCTCAATATGAATATCTATACGATCGAGCAACGGACCGGAAATACGACTTAAATATTTCTGTACCACGCCGGGAGAGCAAACACATTCTTTTTCGGGGTGATTATGGTAGCCACAAGGGCATGGATTCATGGACGCTACCAGCATAAGACTGGCCGGATATTCGATGGTGAACCGCGATCGGGAAATGGTTATTTTCCTGTCTTCCAATGGCTGACGCATCACTTCCAGAACCGTTCTTTTAAATTCCGGCAACTCATCCAGAAAAAGTACACCATTGTGTGCCAAACTAATTTCACCCGGTTGCGGAAATGTTCCACCGCCAACCAGGGCCACATCTGATATTGTATGATGAGGAGCTCTGTACGGTCGTTTGGTCATGATAGCCGTTCCCGGGTCGATCAGTCCGGCTACAGAATGAATTTTGGTGGTTTCAATGGCCTCATCCAGTGAAAGAGGCGGTATGATTGAGGGTAACCTTTTTGCGAGCATGGTTTTTCCTGAGCCCGGAGCGCCAATCATAACAAGATTATGGCCGGCACTGGCAGCAATCTCCAACGCTCTTTTTACATTTTCCTGTCCCTTCACATCCGAGAAATCCACTTCATACTGATTGGCATGCGACAGAAACTCATCTTTCACATTTATCTCAAGAGATTTCAGTTTATATTCATCGTGCAGGTAGCTGGTTACTTCCTGTAAATTCAAAGCACCCATTACTTCAATATCCTCAGCCACGGATGCTTCCCGAAGGTTTTCCATGGGAACAATGATGCTTTTATAACCTTCCTGTTTGGCCTTGATGGTAATGGGTAAAATGCCCTTTACCTTATGCAATGTTCCGTCCAGGGAAAGTTCACCAACCATAAGCACCTGATTCAATTTGTCGGATGGAACCTGACCCGAGGCACATAAAATACCCACGGCAATGGGCAAATCATACGCCGATCCTTCCTTGCGGATATCAGCCGGTGCCAGGTTTATAACAATCTTTTTGCCGGGCCATTTATAACCAATATTTTTAATGGCTGCCTGCACGCGCTGATGACTCTCTTTCACCGCATTATCAGGCAAACCAACAAGATAGAATTTCATACCTCCGGATACATTTACCTCAACGGTAATCGGAATGGCATCAATTCCCTGAACGGCTGAACTGTAGGTTTTAACAAGCATTAGCCTGCAATATTAGCTTCGATATACGTTATAAGTGTATGAATGATCTTTATATGAATTTCCTGAATACGATCGGAATAACCATTATGAGGAACCCGAATCTCAACATCTGCCAGCTGAGCTAACTCACCTCCCGATTTACCGGTTAATGCCACCACTTTCAATCCTCGTTGCTGAGCTGCCTCCACAGCATTAACAATATTAGGGGAATTGCCGCTGGTACTGATTGCCAGTAATACATCATGCTGATTACCCATGCCTTCTACAAAACGCGAAAAAATATGCTCGAAACCATAATCGTTGGCTGCACAGGTAATATGTGAAGGATCTGATATAGAAATGGCCGGCATCGAGGGCCTGTGTTCACGAAACCTACCGGTTAATTCTTCAGCAAAATGCATGGCATCTGTCATACTTCCGCCATTGCCACATGAAATTATTTTGTTCCCCTTTTGAATGGCTTCAACCATGACCTCACCGGCCTGTTGAATGGTTTTGAAATTATTATCGTTGGTTATAAATTCATGCAATACCTGAGCGGCTTCCATGAATTGATCTTTGATTCTTGACATTTCGCGGTTTTAATAGTTGCAGACGAAAATACAATTTTTTAATAAATAGCGTATTCAAGTAGTTTAGTTAATTCAACCTAGACAGGTTATGGTTTTAATAAATTACGCCGCACACAACTTTTACAAAACACCACTTTTTTCAACCTTGCAAACCAATGGTATATTCAATAAAGAATTGAATTTTCACTTGATTGATGACATTAAATAATCGTGTAACTACATTACAAAACAGCTGATGCCTCAATTTCGATTAACAAATCGGGGTGAATTAACTTACTGATTTCAATCATGGTGGTGGCCGGTTTTATATCCCTGAAAAATTCGCCATGTGCGCGACCGGCCTGTTCCCAACGCTCAATGTCTTTAATGTACATACGTGTTCGTACTACGTTGCGCAGGCTGGCGTTATAATCTTTAAGTACACCTTCAATTTTTTTCAGGATAAAAACAGTTTGTTCGTACACATCGTTTTTACCCAATATTTCGCCATTCGGAGCCACGGATGTTGTCCCGGATATTTCAATGATGTTACCTATTTTAACAGCTCTGGAATAACCAACTATGTCTTCCCAAATGACACCTGACGATACATTAATACGTTGACTCATGAATTATTTTTATTCCGGTTGTCCGGCCGGTTTCTGTTGTTCCTGTTTTTATGACGTGATTTATTCTTATGCTTTTTCTTCGTTTTTTGTTGGTTGCTAAACCTTGCAACATCCTCACTTCCGCTGGCATTGGTGAAATCTGCTTTGTTATCAGCCGGCAGCGATTTATTTACCGTTAAATTTACCGGTAGCTCACCATGCTTGTTCAAATTTATAACTTCTTTTATTCTTTTCACATCAATTACATCCAAATCAGTTGCACTTTCCTTGCTGCTTGAATACCAAACCTGCTTTTTCAGCACATCTACTTTAAAAGGAAAGTATGTGCCTTTTTCTGTTTCCAGTTCAATCAGCTCTTTCGGAAACTCCTCCCACGACTCCAGGTAATTATCCAATTCGTACATCAAACAACATTTCAGCTTACCGCATTGGCCGGCCAGTTTTTGAGCGTTCGACGACAATTCCTGGTATTTGGCTGCCATGGTCGGTACGGAGTTGAAATTTGTTTTCCAGGTTGAGCAACACAGTTCTCTGCCGCACGATCCGATACCACCTACCATTGCCGCTTCCTGACGTGCGCCGATCTGTTTCATTTCAATACGGATCTTAAATTCATCCGCCAATATTTTAATCAATTCACGAAAATCAACACGATCATCCGCAATATAATAAAAAGTGGCTTTGGTTTTATCACCCTGATACTCGACTTCCGATAATTTCATATCCAAACCCAGGTCTTTAATGATATGCCGGGCCCTGACCATCGTAGGTTTCTCAAGTTTTTGGGCTTCCTGCCATTTATTAATATCGGTCTTGGTAGCCTTTCGGTAAACGTTATTAGCATTATTGGCTGTAACATTTAGCTTACGCTTTTTTATTTGCAATTGAGCCAGTTTACCCATTAAAGATACAATTCCGATATCATGGCCGTATTGTGCTTCAACAGCAACAATATCACCCCTCTTAAGGGGTATCTCACTACGATTTACATAATATTCTTTGCGTGTATTTTTAAATCGAATTTCAACAAACTTCGTATCATTCTTTGATTCGGGTATATTATCGAGCCAATCGTAAGCATCCAATTTATTACATCCGGAATCCACCAATACATCTTCTTCCTCATTGGTTTTAAATCCTCTTGCACTGCATCCAGAACATCCCATATTTATTTATAATTTTTTTTGGTTTACCCTCAAAGATAATAACATAAAACTAATTTAGACTAAATAAGAAATAAGATCGTTCATACAATTTCAAACAACCCATTTTTGTTATCTATTACGTCAATTTGCCATCATAACGAGACAATCTGTTAGGTTATTATTAAATTGCACCAAATTTGTTTCTTCTATTAAAAAAGGAATATGACGAGAATCAGTTTTTTTAAAACACCAAGTCCACGGAAATTTAACTATATTCCGATGTACTATGATGCCGAAAAAGAGGCATTTAATGAAAAAATAAAACGAATAAAGGCAAAATACGATATTGAAAACAACAACGGCAGCGAACCAAAAGAAGGTTACGTACCCGGTATTCGACGTGGATCAATGCGAAATTATTTTAAAACCCATGCCGCTAAATCAAAAAAAAGATCCAATCTGCGCCTGCTTATTGTATTGATGGTTTTACTTTTGATTGCCTATTACCTGATCTTTGGATATAAGTTTTAATATATGGCCAATGTCATACATTTATTACCTGATTCGGTAGCCAATCAAATTGCTGCAGGTGAGGTTATCCAAAGGCCTGCTTCAGTGGTAAAAGAATTGGTTGAAAATGCAATTGATGCCGGAGCCCTGAATATAACCGTAAATATTCGCGATGCCGGGCGCACCCTCATACAGGTGCTTGATGATGGCCATGGCATGACCGGTACCGATGCCCGCATGGCTTTCGAGCGGCATGCCACCTCCAAAATCAAGGCTGCCAATGATTTATTCCATTTACAAACTATGGGATTCAGGGGTGAAGCACTGGCCTCTATTGCAGCCATTTCCCAGGTAATCCTTCAAACAAAAACCGGTGATGAAGAACTGGGCACATCCATCGAAATACACGGATCGAACCTGATGCAGCAGGAACCTGTTGCTACGTCCAAAGGTTCTAACTTTCAGGTTAAAAACCTTTTTTACAATGTGCCGGCCCGAAGAAAATTTTTGAAAACCCAAAACACTGAATTTCGTCATATTTCCAATGAATTCATCCGCATTGTGCTGACCCGTCCTGATATTCAGTTTACCCTCATTCATAACGACCAAACTATCTACAATCTGCCGGTCAGCAATCACCGCCAACGTATTCAGCGTATTTTCGGCAAATCCATGAACAAAAATCTGGTAACCATTGAATCGGAAACCAGTATTGTTAAAATTTCAGGGTTCATAGGAAAACCCGAAACTGCCAAAAAATCATTTGGTGAACAATTCTTTTTTATAAATAATCGTTACATGCGACATGGTGTGTTCCATAAGGCGATTATGAACGCTTATCACGGACTGATACCCCATGAGACCGTTCCCTGTTATTTTATTTATTTTGAATCGATACCCGAATCGATCGATGTGAATATCCATCCGACCAAAACCGAAATAAAATTTGAAAGCGAACAAGCCATTTTTCAGCTGCTGGAAGCAACCGCTAAAGAAGGCCTGGGCAAGGCAAACCTGGTACCAACCATTGATTTCGACACCCAGGGTGTAATTGAAATACCCACGGTTACGAGTAAAACAGAAATAAAACCTCCGCAGATCAGGATTAATCCTGATTATGACCCTTTTTCAACGGAAAACAAAACCTCGCAACAGCACAACCAGGATAACCTGGATAATTGGGAACAATTATACCAGGGATTTCAAAATAAAGCATCCAATAATCAATCGCCTGAAGAGAATGAACCGGGCAACAACGAAATACATTTTTCGGAACATCAGAAGCCCGATCGGTTTTTCCATTTTAAGGGGCGATACATTGTGTCATCCATTAAATCCGGATTATTGCTAATCGATCAAAAAAGAGCGCATGAACGCATTTTATTTGAAAAATACATTGCCAGTTTGCTGCGCCATACCGGTGTATCGCAGGAAAGTTTATTTCCCGGTCAAATAGAATTAAACAACGAAGATTATGGCCTGGTTGTTGAGTTAATGGAAGACATCAACCGACTGGGGTTTGATATCCGGGAATTTGGCAGAAACACCGTAGTAGTAAATGGTTGTCCGGCAGAAATTGAAAATCCCGATCCGGAAAAACTCATTCATGAGTTATTGGCCGAATATAAAAATAACATGCAGGAATTGAAAAGTGACTATAAACTGAACCTGGCAAAATCGCTTGCAACAGCAGCGGCTATTGGGTATGATCACACCTTAAAACCCGAGGAAATGAACGCTTTGGCAGATGAATTGTTTGCATGTAATGACAATCAATATTCTCCGTCGGGCAAACAAATAATGACCGTGATAACCACGGACGAAATAGAAAAAAGATTAAAATAAAATATATAAAATAAACAGAATGAGATATTCTTATGGTGGCTTTGGGGCCATTCCCCCTGTAGTTAAAAACCTGCTAATTATAAACGTAATTGTACTGTTGGCACAAAATGCCCTACCCGCAATGGGCATTGACCTGATGGATAACTTTGCATTGTACTTTTTCAAATCAGAAAAGTTTAATATCATTCAATATGTAACCTACATGTTTATGCATGGCGGGTTTATGCATCTGTTCTTCAATATGTTTGCCCTATGGATGTTTGGTCGGGTGCTGGAAAGTGTTTGGGGACCAAAACGATTTTTGTTGTATTATATGATAACAGGTGTTGGTGCCGCGCTGGTACATACTTTCGTAAACTTTCTGCAGTATGAATCATTACGCAGCCAGATTTCTCCCCAAAATTTTCAAATGGTTGTGGAAGAAGGAGCGCTACTGTTGCAACAGGGAAAAGTATACTCCAGTGAACCATTGCAAAAATTACAGTTATTACTCAATACCCCTACAGTTGGAGCATCAGGTGCTGTATTTGGGATATTACTGGCTTTTGGAATGTTGTTCCCAAATACACAACTCATGTTGTTATTTCCACCCATACCCATTAAGGCAAAATATTTTGTGATTTTGTACGGCGGGTTGGAGCTCTATCTGGGCCTTTCACAGCCAGGAAGCAACATCGCCCACTTTGCCCACTTAGGTGGTATGCTATTCGGATTTATTTTGATTAAATACTGGCAAAAGAATACAACAACATTCTACTAAATTTGCGCGCGTATGACGATAATGGATGAAATAAAGGCCTCTTTTAAAAGCGGAAGCATTATTACCAGGCTGATATATATCAACCTGGCCGTTTTTATTTTGGTTAATTTATTAAATGTAATAGGCGTTCTCACCGGATTAAATGCTTATGGTGATGTGGTGATCGATTATTTGGCTGTTCCGGCCTTTTTAGAAAATCTGATACGAAGGCCCTGGACAATCATCACCTACATGTTCCTTCATAAAGGTTTTTTGCATATTCTTTTTAACCTGCTCATATTATATTGGTTTGGAAAAATTTTTCTGCATTACCTGGTTGAAAAGCAGCTGTTAAGTGTTTATATACTTGGTGGTATTTCAGGTGCCATATTGTTTATATTGTTTTACAATGTGTCGCCGGCATTTACTGATTTTCTGCCTGTTTCAAAAGCCCTGGGTGCGTCTGCTTCCATCATGGCTATTGTTATCGCCATTTCCGTTTATGCCCCAAACTATTCCATCAACCTGCTTTTTATCGGGCCTGTAAAGCTCAAGTATATTGCACTGATATATGTTGTTCTGGATTTTCTGCAAATTGCCGGCCCTAACGCCGGTGGCCATTTAGCCCATTTGGGTGGTGCTTTATTTGGTTATATTTATACCAGGCAATTGCAAAGGGGTAAAGATATTTCAACCGGTTTCAACCGCACGGTCGATTCAGTGGTTGCCTATATTGCACCCGGAAAAAGAAGAAAATTCAGGGTCAGCTATAAAAACCCTTCAAAAGCCCGTAGGATGAATGACATGGACTATAATAAGGCCAAAGCTGAAAGTCAGGAAGAAGTTGACCGAATATTGGATAAAATAGCCGAATCAGGGTATGATAGCTTAACCAAACGCGAAAAGGACTTATTGTTTAAAATGAAGGACAAATCTTAGTTACAGGTCATTGAGGAAGTTTTTTAAACATATTTTACTGTACATCAACATTGCTATGTCCATGGGGCTGTTATTGTGCTATGCATCCTCTTATATCAGCCCGGATAGGTTTTGGCCTATCGCTTTCTTTAATCTTTTTTATCCTTATTTACTGTTTCTTAATATATTATTTGCACTTTTTTGGTTGTACCGACGAAACTGGTATGTTATTATTTCGACATTTGTTATTTTACTCGGCTGGAACTACCTCACTTCATTTTATCGCATTAATGTAAGTGCCGATACAAGCCCTTCATCTGAAAGTATACATATTTTGTCGTACAATGTCAGGTCGTTTAACCGGTTTAACTGGGCAGGTGATAACGATGCCAAATCCAACATTTACCGGTTTATCGATTCAATAAATGCAGATATTGTTTGTCTGCAGGAATTCTATAACCCCGACGAAACAGGCGAAAAACAAATAATTTTTCAGGATGTGCTGGATAACACACATCATTCAACCATTTCTTATATCAATAAGGATGGCAGGCAGCACGGATATGGCATTGCAACGTTTTCAAACATGCCGGTTGTTCATCATGGTTCAATTGCATTTAAAAACTCCGGTAATCGCGCTATTTTTAGTGATATAATTTACAAAAATGACACCATACGCATTTATAACTGCCATCTGCAATCGGTAAAAATTAAAGAAGAAAACAAAGCCATTTTTGACACCCTAAAAGTCCGGTATACAAACCGTGAACTAACTGAGATAAAAAATGTATGGCAGAAGCTAAAAATTGCTTATATCATACGCGCAAGGCAGGCTGACAAATTACATGCCCATATTGAGCAATCACCTCATCCTGTGATTATTTGCGGTGATTTTAATGACACCCCGTTTTCTTACACCTATCGCAAAATGCGGGGTGAAAAGGAAGACGCTTTTCTTAAATCAGGGAGCGGACTGGGAAATACCTATGTGCGCAAGATTCCCGGTTTCAGAATTGATTATATCATGTACGCACGTTCTTTTACTTCATCAGGATTTGAAATATACCGGCATAAATGGTCTGATCATTATCCGATTTCATGTTATATTTCAGTAAAGGAGTGAATTAATCTAAAGGTATGAATTCCATTGTTTGAGATTAATCAGCACACTAATGTAATTGGTGCCGCCTGAAAGGTGATAAGCTGCCCGTCCGTAACTTATACGAATGCGTTTAAGATTGAGGCCTAGCCCCCATGAGAAACCCACAAAACCCGGATTATCGCTAAATATCATTTCCTGTCGGCGCCTGTAATTATATCCCAACGCAACATAAAAGGTCTCCGAAGGCAAAAATTCAACACCAAAAACCAAATGGCGCAATACCTGGTCCATTGTACGATCGATTTTATTTTCTTCAATGACCTGGCCGGTAAACGGATCCACATTTTCATCATCAGGTAATTTATAGGATAAATCAAGCTGTTCCAGGTGCTGCGCCGTAACGCTTAACCGCAAGGGTGCATAGGCCAGTCGCTGCGTAAATCCTAAGGATATATTTAATGGCAGGGGTCCGCGCGGATCGTGAGCATGATATTTCGATACCTGTACCCCTAAATTATCCACCACCAATGCCAAATTGGTCAGTCCGTTATCGAAACGGTACAGGGCACCGCCACTCAAACCAAAACCAACAGAACGATACGTATGTAAAAACGAGAAAATGGGTTTGGCTGTAAATCCGACGGTGAAATTTGAGTCAAGCTGCCTGGCCCATGTAAGATTAAATGCCACATCACCGGCATAAAATTCCCCTGTTTTAACGCCCAGTTCATTCGCCTCAATAAACTCGCCATAATACATATAGTTCGCCCCCAGACTTATGGTACCCAATTGTTTCTGATTAAATGCATAGTTGGTGGCGCCCGAGTTAATACCAGCATAATAAAATACGGTATTAAAAGCCAGTTGACCTTCCATAGACGAATTAAGTAATGCCGGGTTTTGGTGAACCAGACTGAGGTCCTGTTCCGGGTTGGTTAAAATGCTCCCTCCCATCGCTTCAACACGTGCGTTATAGGGGTTCTCGAGAAATTGGTAAACATGGCCAGCCGCTTGTGAATAAACATCCAACATGGAAAAAATAAAAAATATAACAGACCAGCAATACTTAACCATATAATTAAAACTTTAAACCAACCGCTATTCCCGCCCTTGGCTTGATACCTGAATAATCGGGGAAATATAAATCATAACTTAAATAATCATCCCGTTTGTATGTGCCGTTAGAATATTGAACACCCCCTCCCAGGTTGAAATCAAACGTAAGTTTATCCTGAATTACTACCTTCATTCCCAGCATGATACCCGTGTTTGTAGAATGAATAACCGAGCTTTCCTGCATCGTCTCGTTGGGCTTTATCTCCACCATACGATAACTCACATAAGGCCCCATATATAGTTTTTCAACCGATCCGTCAAATAAATCAACCGGCTCGTTTATTGAATAAATACGATATTGCAACCCGGATTGAAAACCGATTATTTCACTTTCCAATTCGCTGGTTAATATCCCGTCTGCCTGTAATACAAGTCCCGTGGAATTATTAAACATCCGTTCATACTCCAAACTAAAGGTACTCACAAAAAACCTGGTGATGCTGATTTTAAATTCATTTTTCGGATTCGGAATATCCTCCTCTGAAGACCGGGCAAAACCAATCATCCCAATAATCAGAAATATAAATAAACAAAATTGCTTTTTCATAGCTAAGTATATTAACTTTTTATTCTATAAATTATTGTCAGGGGATAGATGATAAAATCCCAAAATTAGTTGCCTTATCCGATAAAAATATCTATTGAGATATTAAATGAGTAACAAATTTTAATTTGCTCTTTTTTACCCAGGCCTTAAATTTAGTGTTTTCACTAAATTTACTTATGAATTGCAATAGTCCTGAAAGATCAAATTCTTTGCGAATAATTCCTGCCCCGGCTCTGGCAGCATCAATGGCATTACATTCCTGTTCAAAATGGCCTGCGGTAGGAATCATCATAATCGGTTTACCCAGATACATGGCTTCACAAATCGATTCGAACCCGGCTGTACTGGCATAAGCCTTACAATCTTTCAGGTATTGTATGAATTTTACATCATTAATTTTATGAAAAGTTAAGTTTTTATGTATTTTGGTTTCCTCTATAGCATCCTTTTGATCCCAGAAAAAATGCAGTTTCACATTATCATGATTCTGATGCCACCTTACAATATCTTCGCTGTATCCACTATTAAGCATATAGCCCAGGATATAATCTTTGAGGGTTGGCTGCATTTCCAGTATTTCCTGCCGCAGCAAGGGAGGAACAACATATAGCTTCTTGTGTGGAAGATCAATCATTTCAGTGAATGACAAAGCTAATTTTTTATGGGCTCCGATAGCGGTTATTGCCGTATTGAGGTGAAGAAAAAACTTATCCAGCTTATGTTTTTTGGGAAAAATAAATTCAGGGTGGTTAATCAGATACTGATGTCCAATACATACATGACTGACTTTCGGTCTGTAGCGAAGAAAATACAGTCCGCATAACATTTCATAGAAATTTACGATCACATCCGGTTGGGTTTGCTTCACCACCCGGTTTATCAACTTTAATGACCGGATAAATGTACGGGCTCTTTTTAAATTATAAACAATGGTTTTGAATATATCCACCTGCTTATTTTCATCCCCTACTACAAAATTGGGACTGTCGATGGTACTGACATCTGTTTTAATTTTCTGAAAAAAAAACGAAGGAATTTCACGCCGCTCACTGCGTCCGATAATGGCGCCAACTATTTCATGACCGTTTTCCTGCAGGATATGACTTAAGGTAATGGCTTGGGTCATGTGTCCGCGGCCTTCACCCTGTACCAAAAATAAAAACTTCATCTTACGAAAGCTGTGCTGCTTTTAAATTATAGTCCATTTTTTTTGGACGAAGTTTTTGCTCGGCTTCTTTTTCTTGCTCCAGGAAATCGGTGTAATAAACTATCTTCCAGTTACCGTCTTCATCTTCTACAAGTGCCGAAAGTGTTTCCACCCAATCACCTGAATTTAAATATTCAATGCCATTGCAATTAACAATGGATGGATGATGGATGTGCCCACAAATAACCCCGTCGTAGCCTTTAGCTTTGGCCAAATCTACTAAGGTTTTTTCAAAATCAGAAATATATGAGACGGCTGATTTAACTTTTTGCTTAATGGTTTGTGAAAGAGAATAATAGGGCAGCCCTTTTTTAACCCTGCGATTGTTATAAATTTTATTCACCCATAACAGAAATGTATACCCAATGTCGCCAAGTTTGGCCAGCCATTTTAAATTGGTAGTGATAGAATCAAACACATCGCCGTGCAATACCCAGTACTTTTTGCCATTTGAATAATGTACATAATCTTTTTGAATACTTAACGAACCTATCTGTAAGGGCAATACATTATCAAGGAAATCATCATGATTACCACGCGTATAAATAACACTGGTATTGGATTTCTCAATCATTTTAAGCACAACCTTAAAAAAGCGTGTATGCTTCTTTTTCCATTTACCGGATCTTTTCAGTTGCCAGGCATCAATAATATCACCGTTCAAAATGAGTTTGTCGCAGGAATTTTTTTTCAGAAAACGTACCAGTTCTTTGGCTTTCGATCCTTTTGTCCCCAAATGCACATCAGAGACCACTATTGTTTTGTAATGCGCCAGTTTGATCATGAGTGTTTTGTAGCAAAAGAAACATAATAATGTTAACTTAACATGATCACAGCTTTAACTAATGCCTAAATCTTCATGTATAATATAGAATTAGTTAACGATTTATTAAAGTTAATTCCTTAAACATTGCATTTTTAAAAAATGGTGATTTGAGTAAAAAATTTGTATTTATCGTAAATCCTATAGCCGGATCAGGACGTGGTAAGGAACTCATGGCACAGATAGAAAACTACCATGCGAAAAAACATGAAACCATTGTTGAGGTTCTTGCCAGTGAATATCCGAAACATGCCTCGAACATGGCAAAAAAGGCCTTAAAGAGAAATCCTGATGCTATCATAGCTGTTGGCGGGGACGGAACCATTAATGAAATTGCCAATTCATTGGTTGATACCAAAGTACCATTGGGTATTATTCCAATAGGTTCGGGAAACGGGCTGGCAAGGCATTTACAAATTCCGCATGAATTTTTGAAGGCTATGAAAGTGATTGATCTTTATAAGATAAAGAAAATGGACACGGGCATAATCAATGACAGATATTTCTTTTGCACAACAGGCACCGGATTCGATGCCCGGGTCGGAAATCTGTTCGCACAAAATCCGCATCGTGGATTCAGGTCTTATGCAAATGCTGTATTCAAAGAATTTTTTAAATACAAACCGAAAAAATATAAACTCAATATTGATGGCGTAAAAATTAAGGAACGCGCCTTTATTCTGACTTTTGCCAACGCCTCGCAATATGGCAACAATGCATATATTGCACCTTTGGCCAGTACAAGCGACGGGCTGATTGATATCAGTATCTTAAAACCATTCCCGCTTATGAAAGCAGTGGGATTGGCCTATAAACTATTTCATAAGAAAATTCATGAATCACGTTATGTGAAAGTTTATCGTGGAAAAAAAATTACGGTGAAACGTAAAAAAAGCGGAGATGTCCATATTGATGGCGAGCCGCTTATAATGGGTAAAAAATTATCTATTGAAATTCTGCCCAAAAAATTACGCGTTATCATTCCTTAAAACTCCTTTTGTCGTTGCTTCAACGCCTCCACTATTTTATATACGGCCGGGCAAACAGCAGTGTTTTTTAGGGTGAGGGGTAATATTTGATACATTTTTTTTCGATTGGTGTGCGGATACTCTCTGCATGCTTTTGGCCTGTTGGTATAAACCGAACAATAATTATTTGAACCTAACATAGGACAAGGTGTTGTATTAAATACAAAATCGTTGTCTTCGTCAATATGAATGTATTTTATCATAAAATCACGAGGCTTCATTCTGAGGCTTTTTGCCAGGCGATCAATATCGCTTTGATACAGTATGGGACTTATGGTTTTACAACAATTGGCACAGCTTAAGCAATCTATATGTTCAAATGTTTGTTGATGCAATTCATGAAAAACCAAATCCAATTTTTTGGGTTTAGACTTTTGAAGTTTATTAAATAATTTTTTAGTTGCGGGTTTTGAATTGGTTGCTTTCTGTTTTAAATTTTGTATGAATTGCTCCATTCTTATGTATTTGTAGTAATTGACCAATGTAAAAACGATAATTGTTGATACTTAATGATAATTTAACCGCGAAAAAATTAGTTAATTATATAAATTTTACTTTTATTTATTCTAAATAATAATTATCTTATCACAAGTTAGCGTTAAATAATGTTAAAATAATTATTATCAGCAAGTTTTAAGCAACTTTTACGTCTAACAAATGTTATTATATAAGTGTCTGGCAAAAATGTACAATAAAAGAAGGGTATGAGACAGTTAAAAATCACAAAGTCAATCACGAATAGGAATAGTGATTCGTTGGAAAAATATTTGCACGACATCGGAAAAGAAGATTTGATCACGCCCGATGAGGAGGTGCAATTGGCCCAGCGAATAAAGAAGGGAGACCAAGCTGCGCTTGAGAAGCTTGTACGTGCTAATTTACGCTTTGTCGTTTCTGTGGCAAAACAATATCAACATCAGGGATTAAGTTTACCTGATTTAATTAACGAAGGTAATTTAGGGCTTATTAAAGCAGCCCGTAAATTCGATGAAACAAAAGGTTTTAAGTTTATTTCTTATGCCGTTTGGTGGATCAGGCAGTGCATATTACAGGCATTAGCTGAACAATCGCGAATTGTACGATTACCCCTTAACAAAATAGGTGCTATTAATAAAATAAACAAAGCTTTTAATCAGTTGGAGCAGGAGCATGAAAGGGACCCTTCAGCTGATGAAATAGCTGAATTGGTTGATTTACCGGAAGAGAAAATTTCCGGGGCACTGGAGTTATCAGGTAAACATTTATCGGTTGACGCACCATTTGTTGATGGTGAAGATAATAACCTGCTTGATGTCTTAAGCAATCCCGATTCGCCAAATGCGGATGAAAGTCTGATTGATGAATCTTTATCACGGGAAATTGAGCGCACCTTAAATACTTTACCGGAAAAAGAAAGATATGTAATTCAATCATTCTACGGTATTGGCCGGAGACCGATGAGTCTGGAAGAGATTGGTAAGGATATTGGTATTTCAAGAGAAAGAACCAGACAGATTAAAGAAAAGGCGATTAAACATTTGCGTCATCGCTCCAAAAACAAACTGTTACGTACGTATCTCGGATAATCAATATACAATAAAAAATTTATAAGGCCACATTTTTAGTGGCCTTTTTTATTGTATTTCAACTACTTAATTAAAAATGCCAAAGAAAATCTAAAAAAAATACTTTTCTCATTAAACCTTATTGCCCTTTTATTATCAAAGCAAGCAAACAACAAAAATTAAATGTTATGAAAACAATTAAAAAATTTCTGTATTTGCTTGTGATACCAAGTCTTTTCATTTTTTCATTCAGCTCATGTGAAGAATCTGAAAATGAAGAAGGTCCTGTAATCGAAACCGATGAAATAGAAGATGATGAGCTAATAACCAGCTATTATGAAGATGTATTGGCTGATGTAGAAATGGCCGAGAATGCTTTTGAGAACAACAATCCGTTAAAAAGTGCATCGGTTGATGAAGTTATTTGCCGTTCCGTAGAACATGAATATGTTGGTGATACACTAATTATTACCATTACATATAATGGCGAGTGTCAGTTTGAGATTGACGGTGAATTACATTACCGCAGCGGTAAAATTATCACCAAACGTTTTGGCGGGCGTAAATTTGAACGTGGCGCCACCAAAATAGTAACGCTCGAAGACTTTGAAATTGACTCGGTACAAATTGAAGGTACACATAAAGTAGTAAGCCAGGGTTTAAATGACGACTCCACCTCCGTTTTATATGATGTTACCCTCCGCAATGGCAAGGTAACACTACCTACAGGCGATTTCGCCACCAGAGAAACAGATAAAACCAGGTTGCATACCATAGGTAAAAACTGGTTTGATCGCAGGGATGATGAGCTGTTAATTAATGGCAATTCAACAGGTATGAATTTCAGGGGGCTTGCATACACCAAAACCTATACCGATGTACTAAAAGTACCGGGTTGTCCGGTATTTTTATCAGGTACTATAATGCTTGAAATTGAAGGAATGCCAACAACATTAGTAGATTACGGCGATGGCAATTGCGACCGTAAAGTAGTTATCACCCGCGATGGACAAAGCCGTGAAATAACACTGCGATTTCCTGATGATCGTAGACACCGTTTAAGAAGGAATTAGTCAAACAGATGATCAATATCATCAAAATAAGCAGGCTCATACTTGAATTTGGGTCTGCTTTTTTTGTATCTTGTGAGAACAAACCTTAAACATAATTATCATGTTAGAACATCAGAAACTCATCCTCCAACAAGTCAGTAATGACCCGGAGCTCTTTCGCAAAGAAGTACTAAAATCAATTAGTTGGTTACCTTCTTATGAGATCATTAAATTACACACCTGGTTAAGGCAAAATTATTATGCCAGTTACAAGGAATTAATTTCTGACATTTTTGAATTTCATGCCGCTTAAGTTTGTATTCCTTCAATTAACAAATAACCCTGCCAAAGCTTATTATTCATCAAAACCGGGCCTTATAAAGGCCCTTGCATCCGGAAAATGATGTTCTACAGATTTCAATAATTTATCCAGCAGCACCAATACTTCCAAACATTCGTCCTCCTGCCATTTGGTTCGCTCCATCATATTTCCCCAGGCTGCAATGCTTCTTTCAATGGCAATTATGGCAACTTTAGCTGTTCCGTCGGACTCTCTGTTTTGCGCCTCATAATCATATTTACCATCTTCATTTTCATGCATCATTACAAAAACCGCTTTAGAGAGTTTAACGTAAATTTGTGGTTGGTACCATTTAATAACCTCAATGCAATCTTTTAACATTGCCGTTTTTTCATCAATGGCTGCATGATTGGAGGTGGTCAGGTGCCGGATACTTTGAATAAATTCTTTTTGATTGACCAACCACTGATCAACCATTTTAAGATATTCATCGGACAGTTGGGTACAATCGTGCTGCGCAGCCTTTTCACGTTTCATTTTTTCCCTAAGAGCGGAAGGATAAACTTCATACGTTTTTGGTTTACTTGCTGTGTGCTTTTTAACCAGCTGCCTGGTGTATTTAAGTGAATCTAAAAAATTATCCCAGAATTCCTTATCGTCCCCTGATTTACTCATGGCATCGAAAGATTTTTTATGCCTGGCAAAATATTCACAACGATGTGTTAAGGGGCACCTCTCGCACCAGCTATCACAATAGTTATAAATATTTGGTATGTATTTTTTGGAACTCACGTACTATCATTTTTTCCAACTTAAAAATATAGAAAAAATGACGACTTAGGAAATTTTCTAATATCATCCTGCTGAAAGTAGGAGCCAGACTCGATGTTAAATCGGAACATTGGCCTCTTTCATCCGCTTTTTAAGGCGTTCGATTTCCCGGCGAAGTTCTTCTTCTCTCCTGCCGGATTGCTCCTGCGTAGCCCGTAATTCTTCCATATTCTGACGCATTTCTTCTTCCTGGGCTGACATCTCTTCTGCCTGTTGTTGCGATTGCTCCAGTAATGAGGCTGTACGGAGGTTCGATTTAACAGACAGTATGGTTGCGGCAATGCTTTCAGAAAGTTGTTTTACAAATTCAATCTGATATTCAGGGAATTCTTTGAAAGATGCCAGTTCAATAACCCCAAACAGCTCGTCATTATAGATAAGCGGAATCAAAAATAAACTTCGGGGGTTGCCATCGCCTAATCCGGAAGTAATATTTATATAGTCTTCAGGAATATCAGTCATGTATATGTAATCTTTTTCCTGCACACATCTGCCAACCAATCCTTCACCAATTTCAACAGTTTTATTGATGAATTTTTGTCGACTAAACGCATAGCAAGCAGTCATCTCAAGAAAATGATGGTTTTTATCATTGTTGTTCAACAAAAACATTCCGCCCTGATTAATATTTAGGTATTTAACCAGGCTGCTGACTACGTTATATGACAATTCATTCAAATTATTATTATTCTGACGTAAAATATCGCTGAATTTGGCAATTCCTTCACTTGCCCATTTGCGTTGTTCATCCTGTTTGTTTCTTTTTTCCTGTTCCTCGGCTGCTTTTTTAAGCTCGTTGCGCATCTCAAGCAGTGAATTCCCAAGTACATCTTCTTCACTCAATGCTTCAAATTCGGTATCGAAGTTACCTTTACCTATTTCATTGGTGAAATTGAAAATGTTTTTCAATGCAGTAATGAGTTTATTCAGTGCTTTACCCATTTGTCCAAGCTCATCTTTGCCTTCTTTCATGGTATTTTCGGGCAATACACCTTTGCTCATTTGCAATAACATGTTTTTAGTGCGGTTAATAGGAATGATAAGCGAACGAATGGTCAATACGGCAAGTATGAGCGCGAAAATTACCAACATCACAGCCATGCCTATATTAAGTTTGTTAAAATCCCTGAATGAGGCAACAATACCCGACCTGCCCTGATTAACTTTTTGGTCTAAATCCTTTTGCAACGAAGTAATATCGGCCAACACATCTTGAGTTTCATTCATGATTTCTCCGTCTTCTTCGGCCATTGGAATAATTTCAAAAACAGTAAACGGATCATCATAACTTTCAAAGGTATTCAGGCGTTCCATCACATATTGATGCAACGGAAACAGTGTATCACTAATGGATTGATGAATATTATGGAATTTTTTCTGCAATTGAGGATCATCCCACTCCTGGCTCAATTTGTTCAAACTACTGTATAATTCCGGGTATGTTTCCTTATGCAACTGTTGCAGGGCCAGTTTATCAGGGGTATCCGCAATTTTATCGATAAAAACCCATGATTTCACCAACATACGTGAGCTGTTTATTTTCTCGTAAAGTAAGTTTACATCAGCCAGGGAAGGAGCATAAACATTGGTTATCTGATCATTTATTTTCCGGCTTTTTGCAAGCTCTCTACTTGTAAGAAATGCACTGACAATAACGGCTAGTGTTAAAAAACCAAAACCAAGGCCAATTTTGGCTGCAATTTTCAATCTCATGATTATCTTCCTCCTAAGTTCGTAAACGTGTTTAGCAATTTAATAAAAATAATAACAATTATTAAATAAAGTTATCAGTTTTTAAGGCCTGGTACAAGTTGTTTAGCGCTTGTTCAAGGTAATTCTTTGAACAGGCGATATTAATGCGTTGAAAACCTGAACCGCCTTTACCAAACAACGGGCCATCACTTAAACCGAGGCCAGCTTTTTGTACGAAAAAATCTTTTAAGGGTTTATCTTCCAACCCAAGTTTCCTACAATCGAGCCATATAAGATAGGTTGCTTCCGGTTCGATAACATCGATAAGCGGTATATTTTTCTGAATAAAACTTTTAAGAAAATCTAAATTCTCATGCAGGTATTCCATCATTTCGTCGAGCCATTGTTTACCGTGCGTATAGGCAGCCTCCATCCCTGCATGACCCAATACGTTACCCATCCCTATATGAAATTTCTGCATTTCACGCATAAACTGATTCATCCGTTTTTTATCGGAACCAATTAATACGGATGATGCCATACCGGCCATATTAAATGTTTTACTCGGTGCCATTGCTGTAAGTGTAATGTCAGCAGCTTTATCGCTTATGGTAGCCGTGGGTATATGCTTATTCCCCTTAAAAATGATGTCGGAATGGATTTCATCAGAAAAAATGAGGATATTATTTCGGACACAGATATCCACCAGTTGTTCCAGCTCTTCTTTATGCCATACATTACCAGTTGGATTATGCGGACTACAAAGTATAAGCATCTTTACTTTTTCATCAATATTATTTTCCAGGTGATCAAAATCCATTACATATCGTCCGTTTTTGAGTAACAGCTCATTTTCCACCAACTCACGTTTATGGTCTTTCACAGCTGAAAAGAAGGGGAAGTATACCGGTGGTTGAACAATGATCTTATCTCCAGGTTGGGTGAATGTCAAAACGGCAAGATTGATCGCCGGAACAACACCGGGCGTTAGTTTAATCCATTCTTTTTCAATTTCCCAGTCATGACGTTTTAGCATCCAGTTTCTGACCGATTCCAATAAGGAATCACCATAAAACGAATAGCCCAATATCGGGTGTTTCATCCTTTCCTGTATGCCTTGCAGTATAAAATCGGGTGTAGGAAAGTCCATATCGGCAACCCACATAGGCATAACATCCTTTTTGTTAAATATTTTTTCCCGCCAATCATATTTGTAGCAATTTGTATTTTCACGGTTAATAATCTGGTTAAAACTTTCTTTGTACATGATAACTGTCTTAAAATCTATTATTTTTTATAGGATTGAAAACATATTTAAAAATTGGCTTCAGCTTGTAATCAGTCAGAGCCGACGACTTATGGTTAAAAATAACAATAGTACCTATTGCCGCTGTAAAACCCACATTTAATATCCAAAGCAATAAAATGGCCGAACTGATTTCCATATAAAATTCACTATGCGCTGAGAACAGCAATAGCCCCGATGAAATTCGTATACCCGGTTCAATTAATGAATACGAAGGAACAAAAGTAATCACAAAAAAATAGACGGGAATAATAATGATCAGTTTACCTAATGGAATATCAGTTAGACATAACAAAATATGGCTAACTGAGCTGAAAAAATAAAAAACCGCATGTATGTTATACCCAACACTTTGAAATACCAACGCATTGGATAATTATTTAAAACATCCTGTATGCTTTGAAAATATATTTTACCCTTTTTCCTTTTTAGGATATACACCATGCCAGCTATACTTATAAGCACCGTTATAACCAACAATAGATAATATATATTAAACTTAAAAACAGATTGTTCCTGCAATAGGAATATCAGCAACAATCCTCCGGTAAATGCAATAACCAGGTTTTGAAAAATACTGCCAATTATTGCCAGGGTAATACCTGCCTTTCTATGGGTGTTAAAATGTAAAACCCGGCCCGGCCATTCGCCTATTCTGAATGGGGTTAATATACCAATCGCAAACCCCTGAAGAACAGATATTATGCTTTCCTTTATGGACATTTTGCAAATGTATTCAGTTAATACCCGCCATTTCAATCCTTCGGTAAGTATATTTAAACACCACAACGGGATAACCAATGCCATTAAAGGCACAGATAAAATAATACGGGCGATTTCATCCAGGGAATGATCGGTTAATTTGGTCTTCAAAGTATAGATTATGAACCCATAAATAAGTAAAGCCAATAATATTTTCACAAGGCTTATTATAATTTTTTTGGCCCTGCGATGAACTGATAATCCCGTTGAAATCAAAATATAAAACTCTTTTATTTACTTTTGCCTTGAAAGTAATGAATTATGTATGTACAACCTAAAAAAAGACTGGGACAACATTTTCTGAAGGATAAAAATATTGCGCAAAAGATTGCACTGTCTCTGACACCCCCGTTTTATGGCAATGTATTGGAAATTGGTCCGGGAACAGGTGTACTTACACAATATCTCGAGGCCCAAAACCTGAATGCGAAATACATTGAAATCGACTCTGAATCGGTTGATTATTTAAAAACCACCCTTAAAATAGACCCTTCACGTATCATTGAAGCCGACTATTTAAAACATTCCTTCAGTGATTATTTTACTGAAAAATATTCGGTTATCGGTAATTTCCCATATAACATTTCCAGTCAGATATTTTTTCGGATATTAGCGGATCGCGATCAGATTGAGCAGGTAGTCTGCATGATTCAAAAAGAAGTAGCCGACCGTATAGTTTCGGGTCCGGGAAATAAAACCTACGGTATTTTAAGTGTATTGCTGCAGGCTTATTTTAATATCAAACTGTTATTTAATGTTCCGCCACAGGTTTTCAATCCTCCGCCAAAAGTTAATTCATCGGTTATCAGGCTTGAGCGAAATACCATTGAATCTCTTCCCTGCAATGAAACATTATTCACAAAGGTTGTAAAAACCAGCTTCAATCAACGTCGTAAAACACTCCGCAATTCATTAAAAAGTATCATTAAATCGGAACATAATCCTGATTTTTTTTCAAAAAGACCTGAACAATTATCGGTTGAGCAGTTTATAGATATTACTAACTTTATCAGTAAACATAATTAGCTTACATCAAAAGCAGTGTACCATGAATTTTGAATTAACCCGGGAATATATAAATGAGCTTCAATCACTGATTGACCAAAAAGACGAAGTAGAAGTATATAAACTCATTAAAGACCTGCACCCGGCTGATATTGCTGAAATATACGAAGAACTAAACGTTGATGAAGCCAAGTTTATCTATTACCTGCTGGATACCGATCTGGCCGCAGATGTGTTGGTTGAACTGGAGGATGATACACGGGAAAAATTTCTGGAAGCATTACCCGGTGATATTATTGCACGGCAATATATCGAAAATATGGATTCGGATGATGCAGCCGATATTATCCAGGAATTATCAGACGAGAAACAAAATGAAGTACTTCGATATATAGACAATAAAGCCCAGGCGGGCGATATAGCCGACCTGCTGAATTACGACGAACATACGGCTGGCGGTATGATGGCCAAAGAGCTGGTGAAGGTAAACGAAAACTGGGAACTCATTACTGCCACACGTGAAATGCGCAAACAAGCCGGGGAATTGGAGGAAGTATATTATGTGTATGTAGTGGATGATAATAACATTCTGAAAGGAACCGTATCACTCAAGCGCATGTTGCTAAGCCGACCCAATGCACTTATTAAAAACATAATGGAAGAGGATGTTATTTCAGTGCAGGGTGAAGCACCCAGTGAGGAAGTAATTAACCTTATGGAGAAATACGACCTTGTGGCCCTGCCGGTAATTGACCCTGTTGGACGATTAATCGGACGTATTACCATTGACGATGTGGTAGATGTGATGAAGGAAGAAGCCGAAAAGGATTACCAATTAATTTCAGGTATCACCCAGGATGTAGAATCGTCGGACAAAACATGGGTGCTAACCAAAGCACGTTTACCCTGGCTGCTGATAGGCCTGGTCGGAGGTATATTGGGTGCCCTGGTAATTGGTAATTACGAAACCGATTTAGGTCTTTATCCTCAAATGGCCTTTTTTGTTCCGCTGGTTGCTGCTATGGGTGGTAATGTGGGTGTACAATCATCGGCCATTATAGTACAGGGTCTGGCCAATAATACACTGGGTCTGGAAAGCACCTGGTCCAAATTGCTCAAGGAACTTTTAATAGCATTAATCAACGGAATGATCCTGGCATCCATAACACTGCTTTTTAATATTCTTGTAAACAACTCTATGGCCCTCACCTTAACAGTTAGTTTTGCCCTATTGCTGGTGATCATTTTTGCTTCTATGTTCGGAACATTTATCCCGCTCATTTTAAACCGTCTTAAAATAGACCCGGCCCTGGCAACCGGCCCCTTTATTACCACTTTTAACGATATTGTAGGGCTGTTTATATATTTCGGACTAGGCCGTGCACTGTATGGAATGTTCTAAAAAATCTTAAAAATGTTTATAAATTAGTGATATACAAGTTAAGGGTTAAGTAAAGATTATTATTAGCTTTGAGACTTTAAAAATATTTTTCTGTTTTTTGTACATTTAAGTATTATCAATAAATGAGTGAACAACGCAAGATTACTAATGCATTAATATCTGTATTTCATAAGGAAGGTTTAGAAAGCATAATCCATAAACTGGATGAGTTAGGCGTGAAAATATATTCTACCGGCGGAACTCGTGAGTTTATAGAAGATTTAGGTGTTCGCGTGAATGCCGTGGAAGAAATTACCTCCTATCCTTCTATTTTGGGAGGAAGAGTAAAAACCCTGCACCCAAAAGTTTTTGGAGGTATATTGGCGCGCCGGCATGTAGAAGGCGATGTACAGCAATTGACTGATTACGATATACCCGAGTTTGACCTGGTACTGGTTGATTTATACCCATTTGAAGAAACGGTAGCATCGGGTGCTGATGAAGAATCGATAATTGAGAAAATTGACATAGGTGGTATTTCACTTATCCGTGCAGCAGCCAAAAATTTTAAAGATGTTGTGATCATCCCTTCCAAAAATCAATATGACAAACTTACCAACATACTGAATGAACAGGGTGGTGAAACAGAAATTACCGAACGCAAAGAACTTGCTTTGGAGGCATTTAATGTTTCATCGCATTACGACACAGCCATTTACAACTATTTTAACAGCTACTTTGATAAACCCACATTTAAACAAAGCATTTCAGATGCCAAAGTACTTCGCTATGGCGAGAATCCCCATCAGGCGGGGACTTTCTTTGGTAAATTTGACCAGCTATTTGAACAATATCACGGCAAGGAAATATCATATAACAATTTATTAGATATCGAAGCCGCCGTATATTTAATTGATGACTTTGAGGAAACCACCTTTGCTATTCTAAAGCATAACAACGCCTGTGGAATTGCTTCACGGGATAAAATGTTGGAAGCTTACAAAGATGCACTGGCGGGAGACCCCATTTCGGCCTTTGGCGGAATTCTGATCACCAATGATAAAATTGATTCCCCAACGGCTGAAGAAATGGACAAGCTGTTTTTTGAAGTTGTAATTGCACCGGCTTATGATGATGATGCGCTGGAAATCTTAAAAAAGAAGAAAAACAGGATCATTTTACTGCGAAAGGACACAACATTACCAACCAAACAGTTCCGCACCTTACTAAATGGTGTAATCGTACAGGACCGTGATACCAGCATGGAGCGTAAAAATGACATGAAGCTGGTAACCAAAAAACAACCAACAACAGCGGAATACGAGGATCTTGAATTTGCATTGAAAATTGTTAAACATACCAAATCAAATGCCATAGTACTGGCCAAAAACAAACAGTTATGCGCCAGTGGAACAGGCCAGACATCGCGCATTGATGCCCTTAAGCAGGCCATTGAAAAAGCCAATCATTTTAAATTAAATATAGAAGGTGCCGTTATGGCTTCCGATGCCTTTTTCCCGTTTTCTGATTCCGTTGAGATAGCCTCCGGTGGGGGCATTAAAACGGTAATCCAACCGGGCGGATCAGTTCGCGACCAGGAGTCAATTGACTTTTGCGACCAGCACGATATGGCAATGGTATTTACAGGAATACGACACTTTAAACACTAAATATAATATCTTACAATATGGGCTTGTTTTCGTTTTTTAATCAGGAAATAGCAATTGACTTAGGAACAGCCAACACAATTATTATTCACAATGATAAAGTAGTGGTTGATGAACCCTCGATTGTAGCCATCGATATGAGCAATGGAAATGTATTGGCCATCGGAGAGCGAGCCAGGCAAATGCATGGAAAAACACACCAGAATATAAAAACCATCAGGCCATTGCGTGATGGCGTGATTGCCGATTTTGATGCCGCTGAGAAAATGATTCGGGGCATGATAAAAATGATCAATCCCAATCAGCGTTGGTTCAACCCTTCATTGCGTATGGTTGTTTGTATACCCTCGGGCAGCACCGAAGTGGAGATTCGTGCTGTTCGCGATTCATCAGAGCATGCCGGAGGTAGAGATGTGTATATGATATATGAACCCATGGCCGCCGCAATAGGTATTGGCATTGATGTAGAAGCACCGGCCGGAAGTATGGTGGTGGATATAGGAGGTGGAACAACCGAAATTGCCGTTATTGCACTGGGTGGTATAGTCTGCAACCAGTCGATACGTATTGCCGGTGATGGCTTTACAGCGGATATTCAGGCATATATGCGTCATCAGCACAATATAAAAATTGGTGAACGCACAGCAGAAGAGATCAAACTCGGCGTAGGATCGGCATTGCCTGACCTGGATAATCCACCGCCCGATTTTCATGCACGCGGACCAAACCTGATGACTGCCCTGCCCATTGAAGTACCCGTATCGTACCAGGAAATATCACATTGCCTGGATAAATCACTTTCAAAAATAGAATCGGCCATACTGGCTGTTCTTGAACAGACTCCACCCGAGCTTTATGCAGATATTGTGAAGGAAGGTATATATCTGGCCGGTGGTGGCGCTTTATTGAGAGGACTGGACAAAAGGTTAACCGATAAGATAAACATCCCTTTTCATGTTGCCGAGGACCCGTTACATGCCGTGGCACGTGGAACCGGTATTGCGTTGAAAAAAGTGAATGAATTTTCATTTCTGCTCCGCTAATGAAGTTAACACCACACACCCGTAATCGCTAATGAGGAGTTTATTAAGATTTATAATCAAACACCTGTTCCCCATTTTATTTGTGGTTTATGCATTGTTTTCACTTTTTTTAATTCATCAATACAATAATTATCACCGTAGTTACTTTGTAAATCTGGTACATACAACACAGGGAGTAATATCAGAACGACTTGCCAACATCGATAATTACCTGTCTCTTAAGCAGGAAAATGAGCGTTTGATACAGGAAAATCTGCAATACCGCAATCAGTTAAAGAAAAACTGGAATAAACAGGACTTCGAGCAGATAACCATTAATGATACAATTTACGAGCAGCGTTATAAATATATTGAAGCCGGGGTCATCAATAATTCCATTGATAAAAATCACAACTACATTACCCTTGATAAAGGCGAGCGACATGGTATTAAACCGGATATGGCAGTAATATCAGAAAAAGGCATTGTTGGCATCACCAAAACAACATCCGGAAATTATTCAACAGTTATCTCCTTACTGAACCTGAATTTTCGGGTAAGTGGTAAATTCAAAAAGAACGAGTATTTTGGGCCCGTAACCTGGAATGGTCGCAACCCTGATATTATGTTACTGAATGAAATACTCCATCATGTGCCGGTTCAAAAAGGCGACACCATTGTTACCAGTGGTTTTTCGAATATATTCCCTGCCGGAATTATGATTGGTGTGGTTGACAAGTATGAGATAAAAGGTAATTTTTATAAAATTGAAATTGATATCTCGGCCAATTTGAGAAATATATCGCAGGTTTATGTGGTTGAAAATCTCTATAAAAATGAAATAGAACAATTACAACAAGAATCCGGGAATGAATGATCAATAAAATACCCCGAAATATCATCCGTTTTGCATTACTTGCGCTAATCCAGGTATTCGTATTAAACAATATTCGACTGGGCGGTTACATTAACCCACAGTTTTACATAATATTTATATTGCTTCTGCCGTTTGAAACCCCGGGTTGGGTTTTATTAACTGTTTCGTTATTACTGGGCATAACCATCGATTTATTTACATTTACTTATGGGTTTCATGCATTATCCTGTTTAATTATGGCATTTGCCCGGCCTTTTATACTGGATATTTTTGCACCTCGGGACGGATATGAAAAAGGTACCTTACCACGTGTTTATTATTACGGATTTAATTGGTTTTTGAAATATGCTGTTGTACTGATTTTTATTCATCATGTTTCGCTATTTTACATTGAAATGTATCGATTCACCGAATTCTTTCGTACCTTTTTAAAAGTATTGATGAGTACCTCAGTATCAACAATATTTATTGTAGCAAGCCAATACCTGGTATTTAGAAAATAAAATGAATCAATTTGCCATACGCAAGTACATCATTGGCGCTTTTGTTATTCTGGTAGCGATGATTTATATAGGCCGCCTGTTTCATTTGCAGGTGGTTGATAAATCTTATCGTGTATCAGCCGAGGATAATACCAAGCGTATCATTACACAATATCCGGCCCGTGGTCTTATTTACGACCGCAATGGAGATTTGTTGGTGTATAATCAGGCGGCTTAGGATATCAAAATTATTCCCCACCGGGTGAAACTAACTGATACAACTGAGTTTTGTGAGCTGTTGAATATCACCAAAGACCAATTCATAAGAAGTTATCAGGAGGCAAGGAATTACTCAAGGTATAAAGCATCTACCTTTTTATCACAGGTCTCGGCAAAAACGTATGCCAGTTTTCTGGAAAAAGAACATAAATTCCCGGGATTTTTTGCCCAACCACGCACCTTGCGTAAATATGCCCGTGAAACAGCAGCCCATGTATTAGGCTATGTTCAGGAGGTTGACCAAAACATGCTGCGCAAAAATAAATACTATGAAATGCATGACTATATCGGTGCCAGCGGTATAGAAAAATATTATGAAGAATATCTGCGCGGAGAAAAAGGTCGCAAGGTATACATGGTAGATGTTCATAATAAAATAATCGGCTCGTTTGAGGAAGGACAATACGATGAAGAAGCCAAAGTGGGTAAAAATCTGCAAATTTCGATCGATACCGATTTGCAGGTGTATGGTGAGAAATTAATGGATGGATTTAAGGGTAGCATCATTGCTATCGAACCTAAAACAGGTGAGATATTGAGTTTTGTTTCTTCACCTACGTTTAAGCCGGGTTATTTAGTCGGTCGCGAACGGGGAAAGCATTTTGCAGAACTTCAGCAGGATACCCTCGACCCTTTGTATAACCGGGGTGTACTCGCTTATCAATATCCACCAGGCTCTACTTTTAAAGTCATTAATGCATTAATTGGTCTTGAAGAAGATGTGGTGAAATCCTACACAAAGTATAGTTGCAATATGGGTTATCACAGGGGGCGCATAAAAATCGGATGTCATTACCATAAATCACCGCTGAATTTTGTACAGGCTATCCAAAATTCGTGCAATGCCTATTTTTACTATGTATTCAAGAATATTATGGAACATAAGGATTATCCGGATATACGAGCCTCCTTCAGCAATTGGCGTAATCATGTACTATCCTTTGGCCTGGGACAAGAGCTGGGTATTGACTTACCCATTGAGGAAGCTGGTTTGGTGGCCGATACCAGTTATTACGACCATTACTATGGCAAAACCGGCTGGCGGGCCGTAACCATTCGCTCACTTGCCATCGGACAGGGAGAACTCGGTGTAACACCATTGCAATTGGCCAATATGGCATGTGTAATGGCCAACCGTGGCTATTATATCCCCCCGCATTTTATCAAAGAAATTGAAGGGCTTGAAAATATACCTGAAAAATATAATAAACCCGTGTTTTCTACCATTGACAGCGTTCATTTTCCGTTGGTTATTGCCGGTATGGATTCAGCGGTGAACGGCGGTTCAGGAAGTACAGCGCGCATTGCGCGATTGAGAGATGTTGTGGTTTGTGGTAAAACCGGAACCGCCCAAAATCCACATGGTGAAGATCACTCCATATTTATTGCATTTGCTCCGAAAGACGACCCGCAAATTGCTATCTCGGTGTATGTTGAAAATGGTGGATTTGGTTCAACATGGGCGGCCCCCATTGCCAGTTTGATGATTGAAAAATACCTGATCGGTGAAATACAACGACGATGGGTAGAAAACAGAATACTAAAAGCTAATTTATTGAATCTGAATGAAGAGGAGAATTGATATACTTGCCAACCTTGACTGGTTTTTAGTAGCACTATACCTGCTAATGATATTCATTGGCTGGTTCAATATCTATGCAGCTGTTTATAATGATGAACACAGCCGTATCAATGATTTCACACAGCGATATGGCAGACAGATGGTTTGGATCATCCTGGCCATAGTTTTTGCTGTTGCCACCGTGCTCATTGATGGACAGTTTTACAACTTCTTTGCATATGCATTTTATGCTTTTATGATATTTCTGTTGATTTTGGTATTGTTTATTGGCAAAGAAATACATGGGGCCCGCTCGTGGTTTGCCCTCGGACCCATTCAGGTTCAGCCGGCTGAATTTGCTAAAATGGCCACTTGTATGGCCATGGCGAAGTTTCTGGGTGGATTTAATGTTAAAATTGATAAACCCAAGACCATACTGATAGCCATGGGGCTATTTGTAATTCCGATGGTATTAATTGTTTTGCAGCCTGACGGAGGTACAGCTCTCGTATTCACAACCTTATTACTTGTAATTTATCGCGAAGGCATGCCCGACTGGGTTATTATTGCCGTTTTTTATTGCATCCTCCTGTTTTTGTTTCCATTGTTATACAACCTGGAATTTGTCATACTTTTTGCATTAATGGCGTCTGCTGTAGCCTATTGGGTGATGAGTAAAAAAACAGAACATTTTGCAGTTATTGCACTGATAAGTACGGCATTGTATTTTCTAATCAGGCTGGTCATCATACCCTATACACCAATTAGTTTATCACTAACATTATTGCTGTTAATTGAAGCCGGTATTATCTCATTTACGGTTTTAATTATTGCATTACGTAAAAGGATTAAGTTTGTTTTTGTGGCTTTTATGATATTTTGGTGCTCGGTTGGATTTATTTATTCTGTGGATTTTCTATTTCATGAATTCCTGTCCGATTATCAGCAACGACGGATAAATATTGTACTGGGTATTGAAGAAGACCCACAGGGTTATGGATACAATGTGGAGCAATCCAAAATCGCCATCGGATCCGGCGGTTTTTCAGGAAAAGGATATCTGGAGGGTACACAAACCAAATTACGTTTTGTGCCTGAGCAAAGCACCGACTTTATTTTCTGCACAGTAGGTGAAGAGTGGGGATTTCTTGGCACTTCCGTGGTTGTTTTGTTGTTTCTGACATTCCTGTTACGTCTTATTATTATTGCTGAAAGACAACGTATCAAATTCAGCCGTATTTATGCTTACGGGATTTTTGCAATATTTTTTATTCATTTTATTGTGAATATTGGTATGACCATTGGATTAATGCCGGTAATTGGCATCCCCTTGCCCTTTTTTAGTTATGGAGGGTCGTCTTTATGGGCTTTCACCATTATGTTATTTGTGCTATTAAGACTCGATGCTGAGCGTCTTACTTATTTGAGATAATCGTTAATGGCCGGATTATTGGGCAGTACAATGCCAGTTTCGTATTTCCTGTTCACATATTTAATTATCTGCAAAAAGAAATTAATAAATTCATCCAACAGGAAATTATAATTCTCCCTAATCACTTTAATGGCAAATCCCGGGTAGGAAGGTAAGGATGTTCGAATGGACATCCGGCTGAAAACCAACTCCAATCCACTGGTGGAAGCATACGTCTCAATCCACCGTTTTTGTATAAAATTGGGGATGATCTTTTGAGCACCACGAGGCAATTTGTCAATATTCGTCGCCAATATTTCATGGGTTTGTTCAATAAAACCGGATAGTGGTAACGACGAGAACAGCGGCCATGATTGTGATAAAAAATGATCAAAAGCCAAATCAATAACTACACCTGAATATTTATGAAATTTTTCCGCAAAAAGCAGTTTACAATTTTTAACGATGGGGTGTGAGTCAGTAAAACTGTCAATGGATCGATGTAATTGCACACCGGTTTGAAATTTATCCGGGTAACTCCGATAGGAATTCCCTTTTAAAAAGTCACCACAAAAATTACCTAATTTCACCTCATCATCGTCACCGGATAAATACAGGTGCGCTAAAAAATTCATGTCACTCAGTTTTAATGCTAAATATACCAAAACTGAGACAATTTCAAATGTGATTGTAACTAAACGCAATACCTTACGAACAAAGATAAACGCAGTCTTCCCCACGCCATTTAAACCTTTCCCATTACAGTAAGGTAGATTAAGTGGAAAATATAGTTATCCGGATTTTATATTATTGAAAACATGATTTTATCACTATAAAACCCCGTGTATTGACTAATAAGCTACGTAATACGTACATAGAAACAAGATTTCCCATAAAGAAAATCCACTTGAACGAAATGTGCCATGAATGAAGTTCCGGGTATTATCTATGCCGCTTCCAGCTCAAACGAAATCTTAGCATTTACAGCATAAGAAACAATCTGGTTGTTTTCTACATTGGCATTCATTTCCTTAATATAAACCGATTTGATGTTATTAACCGTTTTAGATGCCTCTTCAACAGCTTTTTGTGTAGCATCGGTAAATCCTTTGTCAGATGCTGCTATTACTTCTATAACTTTTACCATTCGTTTCATAATCCATAATTTTTTAATTTATCATTTTATTTTTCAAATTCCTGTATATGTTAATTACATAGACCATTCCAGGTATTCGTAATTCTTGTTAAGATATTGTATATCTGTATTTTAAAGTACAATACTGTAATTACCTGTGAGAAATATCAACAGTATGCTGAGAATGTATTCAACAATACAAAAATGACATCTGGTTTAAAACCACCTGAGATACCCGATTATTTTCGATTTTATGATCCGGGTTTCGACTTCCTGTTTTCACCAAAGCGTCCTGGTGATGGCGCAACAATCAGCCTGGCTGACACCATGGAGTCGAAGGCTGGCATATCATATAAAACTGCCGCTTGACCTAAAATATTTGAAACAAAAAGCGCGAACTTAAAAATCCGCGCTTTTTGACATATCGGTATGAATGAAATGCTAATTCAAAAAATTGCCCAGCTTAAGGCCGATTATTAAAGCCCGGGGTTTACACGGACCATAAATATAACCGGCATCACGATAAATGCCGCTGTCATGCTCTTTCTGGGTTTGGTTGAATATATTCTGAATTCCTACATTTACCTGCAAGGTTGTTTCAGGAGAAATTTTAAAATCATACGCAGCTTTTAATCCAACATGATAAAATTCTTCTGATTTTTCCAATCTTTCCCCTGCAATTACATCACCATTTTCAATGGCGGCCCGTTCTTCGGGCACATCCGTATCAGGGTCTAACCCCAAATGAGGTACATACATAGCGCCTGTATAGGTTCCTGATATGGATAGCTCAAATGCTTTGGTTACATGCCAGTGCAGCATGGAGTATCCATACCGATTAGGAGTACGCACAAATTCTTTGGTAACATTGGTTTCGATATCACCCCATGCATAAGGAGAGTCATACCTGCTTTCCTGAATGGTTAATCCCAGCTGTAATTCAATATCACTTGTAAGCACCGTATTATATTCGATATTTACACCAGCTACATGGGCACCATCGCCGTTATAACGCACATGTTCAAATGTACCTTCATCGTCAATGGCATTGTATTCGGTCACAAACGGATCTATCAACCGGGTATAAAATCCTTCTACCAATAACTCATTCATAACCGTTCCCATGGCAAAATTGGTATTGATGGAAGTGGTCATGCTATGAGAAGTTTCCTGTTTCAAATCGCTGGAATTACTGTGCAAAACCCTTCTGGCCGCCGATGCCTCAATATGAAGGTCTTCATCAAATATTTGCGGTGCCCGGTATCCTTTTGCATAACTAATGCGATATTGAAGAGTAGGCAGAATATTAAACAGCACATTGGCACGCGGAGCCCACACACCGTTTTGGATATCATCTTCCAACCCCTTGTTATCGCGAATTAGATAATTATCATACCTAATGCCCAATGCCACTTTTACAAAGTCCGTTTTCCAGTCGGATTGCACATACGACCCGATGGTATTAACATACTGATCAGTAATCAATGTATTTTCCTCTCCATTGGCACCGAGCTTATTATCCTCAAGGGTATGGAAATTGTTATCGATGCCGGCAATAACAGTAGCAGGTGAAAACAGCAACCGATCGAAATGGTACGTATACTGGCTACCCATTGAAGCCGTTAAATCATTGGTGGCACCGTAAGCATTCGGGTCTTGTTCAGCACCGTAATAACTTGCCCTGTTAACCTGTTGTAAAGCAGCGTAAACGGAAAGCTTGTTATACTTCCCGGGATGTGTAAAAAGGTCATAGTTTATACCCCCACCGGTTACACCATGATCCACCTGTTCGGTAATATCAGCCTCATGCGGTAAAAGCTCAAAATTGTTTCCTCCGCGTCTGAATTCATTGATACGATATAGGTCCAGCGACAACTTGCTCTGACTGGTTAATTTATGATAAGCACTTAATCCGAGGGTTGTATTTTCCAATAATACCAATTCAGAGAAACCGTCGCCGTTCTCATCAAAAGGATCACGATTTCGGATTAATCCGTAAACAGAAATCCCGCTTTTCATGTCATCGGTTACCACCGATCCATTCACATTGACAGATCGGTCGATGGAAGGATCAGTATCTGCATGGTTCTGAAATCCTGTAACACCCATCTTGCTTTCCACTGAGAATGAGTTAAACGACGGTTCTTTGGTAATAATGTTTATGGACCCGGCAATGGCATTCCCGCCAAACAAGGCAGACCCGCCACCTCGCACAATTTCTACCCGGTCAACCATAGCCGCCGGCATCAATTCAAGCCCATACACTCCTGCCAATCCGCTAAAAATAGGCCGGCTGTTAATGAGAATTTGCGAATAGGGGCCATCCAACCCGTTCATTCGAACCTGCATAAATCCACAATTCTGGCAGTTGCATTCGGTACGTAAACCTGGTGTGAAATCAAGTCCCTCAGCAACCGTTACGGCCTGTACTGTTTCAAATAATTTAGGAGGCAGCGAATTTACCACAACAGGTGATTCAGTGCGATTAATTTCTGATTTATTTGCTGAAACAACTACTTTTTCAAGGTTCAATATGTCTTTTTCGAGCTCAAAATTAATTTTTTTGGTTTCGTTATTTGTAATGTTTATAGCAGCCTCGGCGGATTTATAACCGATACCGCGTACCATAACGGTATGCGTGCCCACAGGTAAATCCATTAATTTAAAATTCCCTTGCTGATCGGTTGTGGTTCCAATGGTGGTTCCTTTGATTATTACATTAACAAAGGAAACTTTCTCATTATCACTTTTTACATTACCGGTTACATGAGCTCCTGTTTTTCCTTCACCTGCCCATAAAACCAACATATTGACAAAGCATATTAAAAAGGTAAATAAGTTTTTTTGCATCGCTGATGATTTAAATAATATTATAGATAAGTCGCAATCACGACCCATTATGGGTCATAATTCGCGTCAAAACGTTCTAAAAAGCCACTCATAAATGAAATAGCTTATCGTTAGGCATCATGGCCAAAATATTGATTTAAAACATGGGAGGAGAGCGGCCCTGGCAAGCTGCATAAGAATCCGTTTGTAAACGAAAACGCGGAGATAAATACTTATAAATACACGGATGTTTGAACAACAACATGGGTATTAATATGGACATACACAGAAGCATGAAATGTTCCAGTATGAATAATTCCAATGAGCTGTGTTGATGCACAGGTTCGGAAGCCGGTTCACCCCCTTTTTGATAAGGGTGTGCATGAACCACAATTCGTCCTTCTTCCGTTTTATGTGTATGAATATAAAATGAATGGTTGATTATCATACCTGCAATCATGGCCGTCAGCAGATAACCAATTATTATTATTTTTATATTTCTTAGATTCATACTCATATTGTACACAAATCTAACTGGTATTGTTTCTTTTTTTATAGCTATTTATAGGTATTTTAAATAAAACCGATAGAATTTATTTATTTAGAATGAATGTAAATAGTCAGGTGCGAGAAATGGGTTACCGATAATTAGTAACACGGTATCAATACGCCGGGTTGAGGAAATACCTCTACAAATAAACCAGGTATAGTACCGAACCATAAAGCAGCCGGAAATTGCAGCATTGATAAGTATACCGAAAATATACAATTGTTTTTTAAGGAGTTTTTATCTCTCTGATAATGTGTCCGGTAACGGTGGTTGTGATTAGCTAATAATCCAAAAATCCTTGTGAATTGAATATTAATTAAAGTTTAAACATGTAATTTCCCTTTTATTGTTATCTGACCTTTTTCTAACTTGCCTGCCCAAATTTATTTACAGGGCAATGTTTATTTATTCCCGGTATTGGTTTATTAAAAAAGAAAAATAGCAAATGCAAAAAGCAGTGATTTTTGACATGGACGGGACATTGGTTGATAACATGCAAATCCATGAGAAGAGTTTTATGAAATTTCTAAAAAAACATGATATTCATCTATCTATGAAAGAATATCGGGCTGTGAATTATGGTTCTATTTTCGAGATCATACCCCGGATATTCGGAAACAATTTACAACATGATGAAATAAAAAGCCTGGGTGAAGAAAAAGAAGAGGTATATCGTAAAATGTATGCCCCCCTGATTAAGGAAATTGAGGGGTTAACCAACTTTTTAAAGGAACTGAAACAGCAGGAATATCTTATAGGACTGGCCACAATGGGCGATTTAAAAAATACTGAATTTACGTTGAATGCACTCGGCATTATGCCTTTATTTGATTCGTTAACCACCGGTGAAGAAGTAGAGTCCGGCAAACCAGACCCTGAAATTTTTCTGCTGGCCATGCATAAAATGAATGTTACACCTGAATGCTCATATATTGTGGAAGACTCGGTTACCGGGATTCAGGCAGCAGTGGCATCAGGAGCGCAGGTGATAGGTATTACCACTTCGTTAAACGAATCCGAAATTCGTAAACTGGGTGTCAATCGCGTAATCCATAATTACGAAGGTGTATTTACAGAAGCAGGTTTGACCGTATAGTCGGATTAAATCTGTTATAAACAATTTGAAAAGTTTCATTTCCTGATCAACCTTTATACCTTTGCAACCTGAATTTAGTGCATCAGAATTTCAAAAAACGCAGAAAGGAAAAGGTTTATGAAAGATGATCAATCATCCGGAAAAAAAGACGAATCTCACCTGACTTCTTCCAATAAAAAATACTTTGATGTAGACAGCCCGGTATTCTGGCCGTCTGCCATTTTAATTGTAGCTTTTATTGCGGTTACCCTAATTGTGGGAGACCCCATGAAAAAGATATTTGTGAATTTACAGGATTCCATTTCAGATATTGCAGGATGGTTTTATGTACTGGTCGTCAACTTTTTTTTGTTCTTTGTGTTATTTGTGGCATTTAGTAAATATGGTAACATCCGTCTGGGCGGCAAAAAAGCCAAGCCCGAATTTTCGAAAGGTGCCTGGTTTGCCATGTTATTTAGTGCCGGTATGGGTATCGGCATATTGTTCTGGAGTGTAGGCGAGCCAATGTTCCACTACAGCCAGCCTCCCAATATGGATGGTGAAACAATGCTTTCAGCCAAACGCTCAATGGAATTGACCTACCTTCATTGGGGTTTGCATGCCTGGGGTATTTATGCCTTGGTGGGTATGGCACTGGCGTTTTTTACATTTAACCGCAAATTACCACTAACCATCAGTTCACTTTTTTATCCTTTATTTGGCAACCGGGTATACGGTCCGATTGGCAAAGCCATAAACGTAATGGCAGTTGTAGCCACTTTATTTGGCCTTGCAACCTCGTTAGGACTGGGTGTGAAACAGGTAAGCGCCGGATTCAATCATTTATTTGGATTCCCCGATACCGTGAAAACACAGGTGATTTTGATTACACTCATTACCTTTGCCGCAACAGGGTCGGTAGTAGCCGGGTTAAGCGGCGGAGTAAAAAGACTAAGTGAACTAAATATGATTCTGGGATCCCTGTTCCTGGTTTTTATCATATTGGCAGGCCCTACCCTGTTCATTTTCGATTCATTTACACAAAATCTGGGAGGCTATTTACAGAACTTTTTTGAATTAAGTTTTTGGACCGAAAGCTATCAGCAGTCGAACTGGCAGAACAACTGGACCGTTTTTTACTGGGCATGGTGGATAAGTTGGTCTCCTTTTGTAGGTATGTTTATCGCACGCATATCCAGGGGGCGAACCATTAGAGAATTTGCTTTAGGTGTACTCATTGTCCCCTCACTTATTACCTTCCTCTGGTTATCAGCTTTTGGAGGTAGTGCATTGTTTCTTGAAATGAATGATTTAGCTGAAATAGCCACAGCCGTCCAGGATAATGTTGCAACCTCGTTATATGTATTGCTGGAGCAGTTCCCACTGGCCAATATCAGTGCTATAATCGGTGTAACCCTGGTTATCAGTTTCTTTGTTACCTCATCCGACTCCGGATCCCTTGTGGTGGACAGCTTAACAGCCGGTGGTAAATTAGATGCTCCTGTGGCCCAACGAATTTTCTGGGCCTTAACGGAAGGTGCTGTGGCAGCCGTTTTACTTATTGGCGGTGGATTACAGGCCCTTCAAACCGCTGCCATAACAACCGGCTTACCTTTTGCACTGCTTTTATTGTTAATGACACATAGCTTGCTAAAAGGCCTTTCAACCGAATATGCCGAGATGATGGAAGCCAAACGTCAAATTGAACAACGTTCATACCAGGATATCATAGCCGACCTGATAAAAAAACGGGAACGATCAAAAACGCCTGTAACAGTGGAAGAACCAACCAGTCAGGAGAATGCCAATAATCCGGATGATGAAACATCAAAAGAATAATAATAACCATGTATAAAACAGAAAATGTATTAGTATGCCTGGACCTCACCGAAATGGATGAGTTTCTGGTTCGATATGCCAATTTCATTGTAGACGAAATGGACCCGAAAAAGGTCACTTTCTTTCATGCATTTCACCCAGTTGACCTTCCCGGGGAAGTAATGGCTGAACTTCCTGACATGGATAAACCCATTATAGACATGGTACAGGAGGAACTGCAAGAAAAAGTTGATAAGTTCTTCGATAAAAAAGACCAGATTGATTTTCAGACAGTTGTTGAGGATGGCCACATCTCTGAGGTCATCTTGCAATATACCAAGAACCATAAAATTGATTTAACTGTGATAGGCAAAAAAGTGGCTTATCCGGGTAATGGACGGATTACCAGACGAATTATGCCCCTTACTCCATCATCGGTATTATTGGTGAGTGAAACCGCTCAGCCCAAATTAAACCATATTCTGGTAAGAATGAATTTTTCCAAAATTACAGAGCTCACCCTTAAAACAGCCATTGATATTGCCAATCGTACAGGTGCTTATGTGACCTGTTTTCATGCATACCGGCTGCCTTTACATCAGTTTCCGCAACAAAGCGAGGAAAAGCAGGGAAAAATAACAGAGAAAATGACCAAACATGCATCCAAAGAATATGCTGCTTTTATGAAACGGCTTAAACTAAACCCGGATGAAATCCCGTGTACTTATGTATACGATAAGGAATCGGATGAAGCACAATACCTTTATCACCATGCATTAAAACACAATGCAGATATGGTAATGATAGGTTCAAAGATTAAGTCGGACCTGGCCAATGTAATTCTCGACCGCACAACCGAAGATATGACTGAGGTAGAAAAAAATATTCCGGTAATGATTATCAAGGACCGTAAGGAAACAATTGGATTTCTGGAGGCTTTGTTTGACTGGTAAAATGTATTCCTAATTTAATACGTACCTCGTGAATCTGATCAACTGTACGATATCGCCCAAATTATTAATTGAAAATTATTTTACGCCCCTAATATCGGGGTAAACCAACTTTTTTCGTTAATTTTTGCCAAAACAAATTGTGCCTAACAACAGATATTCATGGCAGACGATTTTCAAAAACAGACCCTCGAAAAAGCCTTACGCATTAACCTGGATAATCGAATTTACGGAACCCTTGCTGAAATTGGCGCAGGCCAGGAAGTAGCACGGAATTTTTTTATTGCAGGTGGCGCTGCAGGTACCGTTGCCAAATCCATGTCAGCGTATGACATGCAGGTGAGCGATGCCATTTATGGCGAAGAAGCCCATGGCCGATATGTAAGCCGTTCGCGGGTAACAAAAATGGTTGACCGTGAATACAATTTGGTTGTTGAACGGCTACAGGAGCGCCGTTCCAATCAAACCCTCTTTTTTGCCTTCGCCGATACCGTGGCCGCCAAAGGTTATAAAACCACCAAGGATTGCCATGGATGGATGGGATTGAAATTTCAGCTTACACCCAATGCCGAAGCAAACACCATTATCCTTCATGTACGCATGAAAGATAACACCAACCGTGAACAACAACTGGCTCTGGGCATTTTAGGTGTGAATCTTATATACGGTGCATTTTATCATACCGATGATCCCGAATATTTTATTGAAAGACTGGTGGACCATTTAGGCACGGGCAGAATAGAAATTGATATGATCCTTTTTTCGGGCCCCGATTTTACCGAAGTGGATAACAGGTTAATGGCCCTTCAGTTGGTAAATTCAGGCCTTACCCGGTCTGTTTTCTTTAACAGCAGCGGTGAATGTATACAGGCATCCGATCTGTTATACAAAAAGAACATATTGGTATTAAGAGGTACTTTTCGTCCGGTAACCAACGTGCATTTGGATATTATCCGCTGTGGAAAAGAACAAATTTTAAATGATGATGCCATTGAACCCGGAAACTTGTTATTCATCGCTGAAATCTCAATGGCTAATTTATTCAATAAAGGAAACCTCGATAATGAAGATTTTCTGGGTAGGGTAGATACATTATGCAAACTCGGTTTTAATGTGCAAATATCCAATTATGTGCGCTATTTCAAATTAAAGGAACATCTGAGTCAGTTTACCAATCAGCGAATTGATCTGGTTGTGGGTGTACGCAAAATTGATGATATTTTTAAAGAGGCCCATTACACCGATTTAAAGGGAGGAATCCTGGAAGCATTTGGCATATTATTCTCGAAAGAATCGGTGCTGTATGTTTACCCCCGTTTATCGAAAAGTGGCCAGCAGCAAACCATTGAAAATTTATGGGTTGATGATGAAGTTAAATACCTGTTTCGTCATTTCCTGTACACACGCAAAATGATTCCGCTTAACAATTATAATCCTGAAGTTTTACATGAGAATGTGAAAGCAGTTGGAGAACAAATAGAAAAAGGAGGCAATGAGTGGAAAGACAAAGTACCTGAATTGGTCTTCAATGAAATAACAACCCGGGGATTGTTTGGATTTCCCAAATAGGGTGTTCTATTACCACGCGACGTTAAAACCTGGTTAAAAATGAAAAAACAGATTATAGAGAAAGACAATGAGATAGATGAGAGCATGGAACAAAAGAAGATTGAGCTGACTCATCTTACCATTGAAGACTATGTTGGCCTTAAAAAGGCTGAACGTGAAGCCTATTCAGATATTGGCGGCCCTTATTGGGACCGTGAACATATACAAAGCCTGCTGGATAAATTTCCCAATGGACAGATATGCGTAAAGGTAGATGGTAAAATAGCCGCCGTTGCATTGTCAATTATTGTTGATTACAAAAAATTTGGCGACAACCATACGTATAAAAAAATTACCGGCAACTACAAATTTAACACACACGACGATAATGGTGATGTGCTGTATGGTATCGAGATATTTGTAAGCCCGTCTTATCGGAACATGCGATTGGGCCGAAGATTATATGATGCCCGCAAGGAACTATGTGAAAATTTGAATTTACGTGCCATTATTGCAGGTGGACGCATACCTAATTACCGGAATTATGCTGAACAGTTAAAACCACGCGAATATATAGAACAGGTTCAACAAAAGGCCATTTATGACCCTACCCTTAGTTTTCAGTTTTCGAATGGCTTCCACGCCAAAAAAATATTAAAAAATTACCTTGAGGGCGATTCTGAATCGCTTGAATACGCTACCCTGCTGGAATGGAGTAACATTTACTACCAGGAAGAAGAAAAACTCATTAATCTGCCCAAGCAAATTGTGAGAATGGGATTGGTACAATGGCAAATGCGACTTTTTAAGGATTTTGATGCCCTGGTTGAACAAATGGAGTATTTTGTGGATGCCGTGAGTGATTATAAAGCTGATTTTTTATTGTTCCCCGAGTTTTTCAACGCCCCGTTAATGTCAGAATTCAACCACCTGGGCGAAGCAAAAGCCATTCGCGAGCTTACCAAGTTCACCGAACCATTGCGTGATAAATTATGCGAATTTGCGGTTTCGTACAATGTTAATATCATTGGCGGCAGCATGCCCATCGTTAAAGAGGATAAACTATTAAATATATCCTATTTATGTCGCAGAGATGGTAGTTGGGATTATTACCATAAAATACAGCCTACCCCATCAGAGATTGAGGCATGGGGTATGATCGGCGGAGACCGTATAAAAGTTTTTGATACGGATTGCGGAAAAATTGGTATCCTTATTTGTTATGATGTTGAATTTCCCGAATTGGGCCGGTTATATGCCAAAGAAGGTGCCAAACTCATTTTTGTACCCTTCTTAACTGATACGCAAAACGGATATTATCGGGTAAGACGATGTGCGCAGGCCCGTGCTATTGAGAATGAGTGTTATGTGGCCATAGCAGGTGCCGTAGGTAATTTGCCGCGTGTAAATAACATGGATATTAATTATGCGCAATCGGCCATATTCACCCCTGCCGACTTTGCTTTTCCAACCGATGCCGTTAAAGCGGAAGCGACCCCGAACAACGAAATGACCCTGATTGCTGACCTGGATATGAATTTGCTGAAAGAATTGCATGCCTTTGGCAGTGTACAGAATTTGAAGGATCGAAGGACAGATTTGTATGATGTGATTATTAAGAAGAAAGCGAATAATTAAGTTATCTAATGAGTTGCAAACCATGAATTACATGGTAAAGTGTTTGAAAACATTCTTATAAGTAAAAATGCACTCTTCTTTGCAAGCTGAATAATTTTTAAAGTCCATAAACATAACGATTTAAGCATTAAATATAAATCCGTTTATGAAACATTGCTTACCATTTGTTTATTGAATCACGGAATATAGGAGATGGGTTCTCTGCTAATATCCAAACATATATGGAAATCAAATCTTTATATTATCCGCAATATGTACTTGCATTGGCATGAACTATAATACGACACTAAAAACCTAAGCCAGAGGGTACTGATAATAGAAATATTCCAAAGGTAGCAACGTAAATATCAACTGAAAATCACAGATTATACTTTGTGGTATGTGCGCCTCCTAATAGATTGAATAATAACCGCTTATTTTTTTATTTCTCGGATTGCTTTCGTAGTTTTATAGGCGTTATAAAAATTATGCTAGTGATTGACCAAGACATATAAAGCTTTACATGAATAATCATAAAACCCTATACCGCCTTTTTCAATTGATCGTCTTGCTCAAACAATCAACGGGATACCCTGTAGAAAGACTCGCACAACGGTTTGAAACGACCACCCGCACGATCTATCGCTATTTCGAATTGCTACGCGACTGTGGATTTCAAATTGAAAAGACAAGCCATCACTATTATTATATAAAAAGTGCAGAACAAGCCACGAATGAGCCGTTTGCCGGCTTCACCATGGAAGAAGCGACTGTATTGCGGCAAGCCCTCCTGGCCCTGTACCCGAAGCACCCGCTAAAAGCCCCCTTGCTAAAAAAACTGCAATCACTGACCGACCTCGAGCAATTGGCCGAGGTAATATATGACCAAATGCTTGCCCAAAATATTCGGAAACTGGCAGAAGGTATTCGTGA
>JAAAOM010000013.1 GCA_009908855.1 Bacteroidota bacterium | reverse complement strand
GTTCCCGGCCCCGTTCTGCCAATAATTGTTCAAGCGTTGCACCGTTCCATTCATCCAATCCGGCACGTAGTCTGATCTCATTAATCCAGTCATCACCTGCTCCGGGTCCATTTTGTCGGATTTCCACTTCAGCTTTCACTAAATAAAAATCAGTTAGTCTAAATAATGGGAAATCGTTACTTAGATTTTCCTTTGCTCCTTTGGCAATCTCATATTTTTTTATTCGTGCACCGCTCGTTCTTATTTCAGCTGGAGTATAGGATGCATCCATAAGTAATGCCGGGATTTCAGGGGTTAACACCAATGTATCCTCCGTTACAGATTCAATTATTGTATCTCCCTTTGAATCAACCTGCGGGCCAAATAAGAAATAGGCTTCGCGTCGTAAGTCGTTTGTGTCATAAGTTAAGAAATGATCATACATAACGGCACAGCCATTCCATGGACCCACCGGCATATCAAAAGTAAGGTTACTTTGGTAATGTAAGGTTCTCATGTGTAATCTAAAGCCTTCATACGTGTCTTCATCAAAAGGAATTGTAAAGATGTTTTCCGTTGAATTCTCATTTTGTGTAACAAATGGTTCGGTTACATTATTTGCCAGTGTATAAGGACCGTTTATAATACTGTCCGCATATTGACCAGCTTTTTCCCATTGAGCAGTTCCGGTATAAACCTCAGCATTTAAATACAGCTTACTCAATAATGCAAATGCCATATAACGAGTCGCCAACAACTTATTATCTATTGCTTTTAGTGATGATAAATTATTTTCCAGCGTAGTTGTAACACTATCAAAAATAGCTGCGCGAGAGATTTTATTTGGCTGCTCGGGTACTCCAATAGTAGTTGTTAAATATGGAGCATCTCCATAATTATCAATGATCAAATAATAGTAAAAACATCTAACTGTTTCTACCTCTTTGATTTTTTCTTTAATGATATCCGTCTGTTCTAATTCTTTCATCATATCAATGGTCTGATTACTTTTGGTCACACCATTGTAAAAAACATCCCACATACGGTTAACACCCTCAACATCATTTGTCCAGTTGTGTTGATGCATCACACGCCATTTCCCGCCATCATCCCAATCTGCATCACGTGTTGGAAAAACCAATTCATCAGATGAAGTTTCTTGTGCCAAAAACCACCATCCCTGATCATCAATCAATGGTTGCAATTCCTTATAGGCATTTAATGGTAATGAAGCCACCTGGGCATCATTTTCCGGATAAATATCTACCGGAATTCTGTCGTATACTTCTTCTTCCAGATCCGTGCAACCAAAAGCAGAAAATAGTATACCAATTATTATTATATTTTTTATTTTCATCATACTTAACTATTTAAAAGTTGAACTCATACCAATAGAAATGCTTCTGGTTTTAGGATATACATCATATTGATCAATACCAAAAGCTCTTCCCTCAACAGAGGTTTCCGGATCCACACCTGAATAATTTGTTAGTGTGAACAGGTTATTCCCGGTTACATAAATGCGAACGCTACTGAAATAGGAACTGTTAAATTCAAAATTATACCCCAGTGACAAGTAATCGAGTTTGACAAAACTGCCATCCTCAACATAAATATCAGCAATTTGAGGTGGATTGGTTCTTCCCTGTTCATACCATTCCACTGCTTCCGGTACAGCATTTAGTGAAGGCAAATTTCCCGGATAATCAAAGAACATTTGTGTAGCGTTGTAAACATCATTTCCTATCATGCTCCGAAGTGAAAAGTCAATCGTCCAGTTGTTATATAATGTGAACGAATTTGACCATCCTATTTCTAAATCAGGTGCAGGACTCCCCACAATTTGTCTTTCTGCATCACTTAAATTACGGGTTATGCCACCTGTTTCTGATTCATACAGAAGTCTGCCATCAGAAGAAAGTCCCACATATACAGGAAGAAAGAATGCACCCAACTCTTCTCCTTCAATGTTACCCACAACATAATTTTCTTCACCAACCAATCCCCGACCACTCAAATAACCTTCTTTTCTGTAATCCCCTTCTTCAACCCATTTTCCAAGCTCTGTAATAATAGTTTTATAATGGCTCCCATTGAGTGTTGATTTCCAGGAAATATTTGGTCTGTTTACAACAAAGAATTCAAGAAATAACTCAATTCCCGTGTTGTTCATTTTCCCAATGTTTTCCCATGTAAAATTGGCTAAAGCCGGAGGTGACGGAACCTGAACCGGAGCCAGGATATCCTCTGTTTCTTTTGTATATAACTCAACCGATCCATTGATCCTGTTACCTACAAATCCAAAATCCAGGCCTATATTAATTTCTGTTGTGCTTTCCCATTTCAAATCCGGATTTGCATTCCAGCTGTTACTGAAACCAAATACAGTAACCTGTTCTCCGGATTCAGGATTTGTACCTTCGCCGGTATCCTGAGGTAAGATTTGGGCAAAATATTCTCCAATAGCTTGGTTTCCGGAAACTCCATAACTTGCCCTTAATTTCAATTGACTAAACAAGTCCAAATTATCAAGAAATGACTCTTTATGAATATTCCAACCAGCTGCAAATGTTGGGAAAGTACCCCACTTGTTATTCTTACCAAATTTAGTTGATCCGTCTCGACGTATCGAAGCTGATCCATAGATCCGTTCGTCATAATTATATTGTACCCGTCCAAAGAATCCTATTAATCTCGACATACCTTTCCACGAACCAATCGGATCTTTTTGATAATCGACAAAGGACCCCAAATTATTATAACTTAGGTGAGGTGATTGAGGGTTTTCAGCATAGCTAAAAAACCCATTGTAATTATTTTCTTCCCAGGAATAGCCTGCCATCGCATTTAAATAATGTGCATTTAATGATTTTGTATAATTTGCATAAACTTCTATAAGTTTTTTACTGGAATTATTATACTCTTTCCTGCCTGCACCATTATCTGCTGATGAATATATACCATCTTTATATCTGAAATACGAGCTTTCATTATCATCTCTGGTATATCCAATATTCGTTGTGGCAATAAAACCATCAAAAATTTCAAGATCAGCATTAAACGAACCAAAAAATCTTTTGGCATCTCTTAGATTTTCAATTTCATTAATTACGGCAATAGGATTGTCATAATTAAACGCTCTGTTTATTATATAGTATTCATTTTCTGCCGTATAAACCGGATCCGTAGGATTTCGTTGCAGTGCCTGATAAATAACATCATCTTTGTCGAAGCCACTGTAATTTTCATAATCATTTTGCTCAAAAGCACCACTTAAGCTTCCTGCAAGTTTTAATCGTCCATCCCAGGTTTTATGGGTTAAATTAATTTTAGCAGTAGTTCTCTCCTTTTCTGTTCCTTTCATCACCCCCTGCCAGTCTGCCTGAGTAATTGAAGCGTAGTAAGTGGAGTTTTCCGATCCACCTGAAAAATTCAAGTTATAAGATTGCGTAATACCTGTTCTGTATATTTCATCCTGCCAATCCGTATTGCCACCTCCGTCAGAAAAATTTAAATCATTGTTATCTACAAATGTTCTCAATTCACTGGCAGTCAATAAGTCTAATGTGTTTGCAACCTGATCAGCAGAAACTTTTGCATTAAACTGGACTTTACTAACACCGGCTGTACCTTTTTTAGTTGTAATCAGAATTACTCCATTGGATCCTTGGGACCCATATATAGCTGTAGATGCGGCATCTTTTAAAATTGTAAACGTTTCAATATCTTCCGGTGCTATGGTAGTTGGATCTACTCCTGGCACCCCATCAACCACATACAGTGGTGTAGTACCAGATTCAAAACCGGCAGCACCACGAATTTTAACAGAAAACCCTGCATTCGGGTCACCCCCTTTTTTTGAAATTAATACACCGGCAGATTTTCCCTGCATGGCATGAATTGGATCTGTAATTACTCCCTGGTTCATATCCTCAGAAGATACGGTAGCCACCGCACCAGTTTTATCACTCTTCTTTTGCACGCCATAGCCGATTACCAATACCTCGCCTAATTCTGTAATATCCTCCATTAATTCAACATTAATATTTGATTGATCGCCAACCTGGCGTCTTTCTTTTAAATATCCCACAAAAGAATAAACAAGCACCTGCTCTTGTGCCACATCGGTTATGGTATAGTTACCTTCAAGATCGGTTATGGTGCCCTGTGTTGTGCCATCTACCGAAATGGAAACGCCCGGAAGTGGTTCTCCATCCGTATCGGTCACTGTCCCGGTTATTGATTTTTCCTGTGCATATAAACCAACCAGTCCAATGAGCATAAAAAAGCAAATCAGACTGATGAGTCGTATTATATTATTTTTCATAAACCGTAATTTAATTAGTAAAATATTAGTACTTAATACATGTTAGTTGCACAAGTTACTTAACCTTCCTGTTGACTTTCTATCCGGTTTAACCCAATGCAGTTAACATAATATCAACACAAATTTAAAATTAAAATCATATTTGATATAATGGAAATCATTGAAAAACAAGGGTTTTCACGCAAACGACACCGCAAACGATACCGCAATCGTTTGCATAGGTGTATTGTGAATAATATTTACTATTTTTATTCGTAAATAGATGTTATTCAATCCGGTAATCATACAAATAGCATAAATTTGAATTTTAAGTATCATAATGGATGAGAAGCTCGCAGGTAACCATAAAAGATATTGCTAAACTAATAGGTGTTTCCCCCTCCACCGTCTCCAGGGCCTTAAAGGATCATCCGGATATCAGTCCGGATATGAAAAAAAGGATAAATGACCTGGCCGAAAGTCTGCATTATTATCCCAATGGGCTGGCTTTAAGTTTAAAAAAGAGCAAGAGTTACACCATCGGTGTCATCATTCCTGAAGTTGTACATCATTTTTTTTCAACCGTATTGGGAGGTATCGAAGATTTAGCCATAGATGCCGGCTATAATGTAATGGTGTGCCAGTCAAGTGAAAAATACGACCGTGAGTTACTAAATGCCCGCTCACTAATTTCGCATCGGGTAGATGGTGTATTGGTATCAGTCGCAAAAACAACTACGCAGTTTCATCATTTACAGGAACTGAAAAACCACGGTATACCCATTGTTTTTTTTGATCGTGTATGTGAGTCTATACCAACCGATACAGTAGTAGTAGATGATTATATCGGAGCCTATATTGCAGTGCGGCACCTATTAGATATCGGTTGCCGAAGAATTGCGCACCTGGCTGCTAATGACAACCTTTTAATTGGGAAGTATCGTAAGCAAGGTTATTTAAAAGCCCTTGATGAATATAATTTACCCGAAGACCCTGAATTAATTTTTCATTGCGACACCAAAGCTATGGCTGTTGATACCATTCGCGAAATACTAAAACTAAATCCATTACCGGATGCAATATTTGCAGTCAACGATTTTACTGCCGTAGCTGCTATGATGGAATTAAAAAAAGCAGGTATCCAAATACCAAAAGATATGGCCATTGTGGGATTTGGAAACGGGCCATTAGGTGAAGTGAGTTGTCCGTCCCTCACCACTCTTGAGCAACAGGGACACGAAATAGGAAAAGAGGCCGTTCGCCTGTTGCTGGAACGCATAGCCAAAAAAGATACGGGCTTTCAGAGCAGACGAAGAGTACTTACGCCATACCTTATTAAAAGAGAGTCGACCTTTAAATAAAAGCATCCCGATACAACTCAATCCAATGCAATCGTTTGCGCAAAATTTGCAATAATTTTTTCACTTGCTCCGCAATCGATTGAGTACTGATGTTCCGCCTCCGATCTCAACCATTTTTCTTAATGAATCGACCAATAGTAATTTTTTATTATGAAAACGGGAGTATACATTTGTTCTGACTTTCTATCCGTGAACCTTCCATTTAAACAAGTTAAAAACTGAGATTTTTCAGTTGTATAACAGGTTAATTTGTAAATTACAAGAAATGGAAAAACCACGATTAAGTTTTTGGCAAATTTGGAACATGAGTTTTGGTTTTCTGGGCATTCAGTTTGGCCTGGGACTCCAAAATGCAAATGTAAGCCGTATTTTTGAAACGCTGGGCGCCAGTGTTGATGACATACCTATTTTATGGGTGGCAGCACCTGTTACGGGGCTTATCGTACAACCAATTATCGGACACATGAGTGATAAAACATGGGGAAGATACGGAAGACGCAGGCCCTATTTCATGATAGGTGCCATATTGGCTTCACTGGCATTGATTCTCATGCCAAATTCTCCAGCCCTTTGGGTTGCCGCTGGTACACTTTGGATACTGGATGCATCCATTAATATTTCTATGGAACCCTTTCGGGCTTTCGTAGGAGACATGTTACCCGACCGGCAACGAACACAGGGTTTTGCCATGCAAAGTTTCTTTATCGGTATAGGAGCCGTAATAGCTTCTATTCTTCCCTGGTTGTTAACCAATGTTTTTCATGTTAGCAATGTAGCTCCCGAGAATGAGATACCTCCCTCACTAAAAATCGCCTTTGTAATTGGAGCGGTGGTTTTCTTTACGGCCATTCTGGTAACTGTATTCACAACCAAAGAATATTCACCGGAACAGCTACAGGCTTTTGAAGATGAAAAAAACAATGCCGCTGGTGCAGACAAAAAACAAGCAACTGCCCATAAAAAAGTAAATTATTATAAAAATGGCATTATGTGGTTGGCAGGGGGGGCAATTGCTACCGCATTGGTAATTAACTTAAAAGTTGACAAGGAATTGTATATTGCCACCATTGGCAGTGCATTGTTTGGTATTATTTTACTGATTAGCGGTTTTCTAAGGCAAAAGGACTATACACGAAACGGGTTTTATGAAATTATGGAAGACATATTTCACATGCCCAAAACCATGAAACAATTGGCATGGGTTCAGTTCTTTTCCTGGTTTGCCTTGTTTGCCATGTGGATATACACCACCTCAGCTGTTACATCATATCATTTTGGTGCACTCGATACCACCAGTAAAATGTACAACGATGGTGCCGACTGGGTAGGTATTTTATTTGGCACTTATAACGGCGTAGCTGCCATTGCAGCATTCATAATCGTGTGGATAGCCCGCAAAACATCCCGGAAATTTGCGCATTCATTTTCGCTTATACTGGGTGGAATCGGTTATCTGTCATTTTTCTTTCTGAAAGATATTGAATTACCATTGTTTGGCTATACATTCTACACCCATCACCTATTATTGGTTTCGGAGGTTGGGATCGGTTTTGCCTGGGCAAGCATATTGTCAATGCCTTATGCAATGTTAACCAGCGCCTTACCCTCTAACAAGATGGGGATATTTATGGGGATATTCAATTTCTTCCTTGTAATACCACAAATTATTGCCGCCAGCATCCTGGGATTTTTATTGCGCACATTCTTTGATAAGCAAGCCATTTTTGCGCTTGTTATGGGTGGTTGTGCATTAATCCTGGCTGCCGTTATCACTCAGTTTGTACATGACACTGATGGATAATATCCACCAGCACTAATTTGAATCTTTTAAACATTAAGAAAATGATGAAAGGGTGTATTTTAGACCTCGACGGGGTTATAGTTGATACCGCTAAATACCATTATATCGCCTGGAAAGAATTAGCCAATGAACTGGGGATTGACTTCACGACAACCCATAACGAAGAATTAAAAGGGATAAGTCGTATGCAATCCATTGAATTCATCCTGAGCCTCGGCAAATTGGAACTTAGCAACGAACAAAAGTTACATCATGCCGAACGGAAAAACAATAAATACCTCCGGTTAATTTCGGTTTTAACGCCCGACGATATGCTTCCTGGTGTACAGTTATTATTCGATGAATTGGTTCAGCATAATATCCGAATCGCATTGGGCTCAGCCAGTAAAAATGCACAGAGCATATTAGACAAACTGGCTATTACCCGATATTTTGACGCGATTATTGACGGAACAGTGGTTAAAGAAGCAAAACCAAATCCCGAAGTATTCATAAAAGCAACTGAAGCACTGGCACTTAAACCCCATGAGGTAGTGGTATTTGAGGATGCCAAAGCAGGGGTAGAAGCTGCTATTAACGGAGGAATGAAATGTGTGGGAGTCGGGCAGCAGGATATACTAAAAAAAGCAGACCTGATCGTTCCCGGGTTAGACCATGTTCAACTATCCGATTTACATAAATTATTTGATTCAGGCTAATGACAGAATGTTGAATTTATCAAAACCAACTTTGCGGGTCGCAAATTAAACAGCCCGATCAACCAAGCAATCACTTAATTATGAATAACAAATTTATTGTGATGATATCATGTTGTTTTAACCGACAACATAAAATATTTCTGACTGATGAAAAAATATATCAATACAGACCCCTGGAAAATTGTAGAAGATGATTTCATGCCGGAGAACTATCGAAGTTCCGAAAGTTTATTCAGTATTGGAAACGGTATGATGGGACAACGGGCAAGTTTTGAAGAAACTTATTCGGGTGAGGCACTACAAGGATCGTATATAGCAGGAATCTATTATCCCGACAAAACACGGGTTGGATGGTGGAAAAACGGTTATCCCGAATATTTTGGTAAGATAATTAATTCGCCTGACTGGATAGGGTTTCAAATAATTGTTGACAATGAAATACTTGACTTGCATAATTGGTCGGTCAATTCGTTTCAGCGGATTTTAGACATGAGGAAAGGACTGCTGTCCCGCCAATTTGTTGCCACATCACCATCGGGCAAATCGGTCAGGGTCCATGTATCCCGCTTTTTAAGCATGTATGAACCTGAAATCGGAACCATTCGTTACGAAATTTCACCGGTTAATTTTACCGGAAATGTACAATGTAAGCTATTCATGGAAGGAGATGTAAAAAATGAAGATTCCAACTATGACGAAAAATTCTGGGATATCCTGCATACCGAAGCCAACAAGAATTATGCATACCTGTTAGCGGAAACCAAAAAAACCCGGTTCAGGGTTGCATATAGCATGAATTATCATGTTTTTATCAATGATATTTCATGGCAGGGCAATGCTCAACCTCATCATACTGAAACAGGTGTTTCTCATTCGTTTTCACTTGAGTTAAGCGAAAACGACACCTTACGTATGGAAAAGTACGTGTCGGTATTAAGCAGCTTCAACCATACTATTAATGATTTGAAAGAAAATACCATCGCACTTGCCCAAAAAGCGGAACAACTGGGTTTTGATTACCTGTTAAAACAGCATCAACAAGTATGGAGCAATATATGGGAGCACAGCGATATTGAAATTGAAGGAGATTTGGAAGCGCAACAAGCGATTCGTTTCAATATTTTTCAGCTAAACCAGACCTATACCGGTTCGGATGCGCGATTAAATATCGGCCCAAAAGGCTTTACCGGTGAAAAATATGGCGGCTTAACCTACTGGGATACGGAGGCATATTGTCTGCCCTTTTTTTTACGAACCGCCACACAGGATGTATCCAGAAACCTGCTGATTTATCGGTATAAACACCTTCAAAAAGCCATTGAAAATGCGCAAAAACTCGGTTTTACAAATGGTGCTGCCTTATTTCCCATGGTTACCATAAACGGTGAAGAATGTCATAACGAATGGGAAATTACCTTTGAAGAAATCCACAGAAACGGTGCCATTGCTTATGCCATATATAATTATATTACCTATACCGATGACCATCGGTTTTTGATCGAATATGGCCTGGAAACACTCATTGCCATTGCGCGATTCTGGAGTCAACGCGTTACCCTTTCTCCGGCCCGGAATCAATATATGATATTGGGCGTTACAGGGCCAAACGAGTACGAAAACAACGTAAACAATAACTGGTATACCAACAAACTGGCATGCTGGTGTTTAAATTATACCGTCGGTTGTATCGATTATGTTAAAAAACAGGCGCCTGACCAATACCAGGAATTAGTAAAACGCATTCAATTCGACGAATATACCGAAACAAGCAACTGGTTAAAGATAGTTGATAACTTCTATATTCCTTATGATTCAGAGCAGGGTATTTTTTTACAACAGGATGGATATATGGACAAGGAGCAGCTACCGGCATCAGCCATACCTGCAGATAGCAGGCCCATCAATCAGCATTGGTCATGGGACCGTATATTGCGATCATGTTTTATAAAACAGGCGGATGTGCTTCAGGGTATTTATTTATTTGAAAAAGAATTTTCAGATGATGTGATCAGAAGGAATTTTGAATTCTATGAATCACGAACGGTGCACGAATCATCACTTTCCCCCTGCATACATTCAATACTTGCCTCCCGCATTGGTGATATTGAAAAAGCCTATGAATTGTATTTACGCACCTCCCGACTCGATCTGGACGATTACAACAACGAGGTGGACGAGGGATTGCACATTACCAGTATGGCTGGCACCTGGATGAGCATTGTTGAGGGATTTGGCGGATTACGAATTCAGGATAACCAACTCACCTTTCATCCGCAAATTCCTGAAAAATGGCGCAAATATGCTTTTAAAATTCGATTCAGGGGTGCATACATTAAGGTTACTACTGATGTAAACCATGTAACTTTCGAAAATCTTTCTGAAACAGCCATTAATTTCATGATCTTTAATAAAACCGTTCATCTCGATCCGTATGGCACAAAAAAAGTAAATCGAGCCGTTACGGTTTAAAATTTTATAAAAGAAAATAGCATTTAAGTTTGATTATTGAATTAATATAAAAATCATTTTAAAAAACAGTCATTATGAAAAAAATGAAAGATAAAATCATCGTTCTCGGCATATTGTTATTTATTGCTGCTTCGTGCAAAACAATATCCACCGAAAAAGCCAATAACCTGCCATCGAATGGAGTACCTGTCTGGACAAAAGATGCCGTATTATATGAAGTGAATGTCCGTCAATACACCCCTGAAGGCACTTTTAATGCCTTTGCCGAACATCTTCCGCGTCTGAAAAAATTGGGTGTTGATATTCTCTGGTTCATGCCCATTCACCCTATCGGTGAAAAAAACCGAAAAGGCGAATTAGGTTCCTACTATTCAGTACTTGACTATAAAGCAATTAATCCGGAATTTGGTACGCGACAAGATTTTGACAACCTGGTTAATCAATGTCATGAAATGGGTTTTAAAGTAATTATTGATTGGGTTGCCAACCATACTGCCTGGGATCATGCATGGGTGGACAGGCATCCGGAGTGGTATCAAAAAGACTCTTTGGGAAATATGTTTTCACCTTACGACTGGACCGATGTAGTACAGCTGGATTACAATAATATCGGGTTACGGCAAGCCATGAAAGATGCCATGATTCATTGGGTTGAGGAAAGTAACATCGATGGCTATCGTTGCGATTACCCGGGTATGGTACCAGTAGAATTTTGGGAAGACGTAAGACGATCACTGGACTCCATAAAACCAGTATTTATGCTTGCCGAAGATGAGGCAAAAAAAGATTTATTGGACCATGCATTTGACATGAATTACGGTTGGGAAATGCATCATATCATGAATGAAATTGCAGCGGGTACTATGAACGCATCGGACATTGACCGATATTTCAAAAAAGTAGCCGAAACATATCCCGACTCATCTATGATTATGCAATTCACATCCAATCACGATGAAAACTCATGGAACGGAACCATGTACGAACGATTAGGTGAGGCAACAGAAACATTCATAGCCCTGAGCGCTGTGATTCCCGATATGCTATTGATATACAACGGGCAGGAAGCTGGCATGGACAAAAGACTTGAATTCTTCACCAAAGATATTATACCGTGGAAGGAAGATGAAATGTTCAGCCTTTTTCAATCATTAATACAGTTTAAAACCGACAATCCCGCCTTATGGAATGGGCATTTTGGAGGTGATTTTGAACGCATATCAACCTCTGCAGATTCGTTGGTTTATGCCTTTACACGCACAAAAGATACCAATACCATATATGGTTTTTTCAATTTCAGTCCTGCTGTTACCTCATTTCAGTTAGAGAAAACAGCGCCTGTAGTGATGCAAGATATCAATGGACAAAAAATAAACTTTGATGCAGATGAAACCTTAGAATTTCAGCCCTGGGAATATGTAATCGGTGTTCAGGAATAACCTGTTTTCCGCTCTAAAATAAAAACTAAACCCTACATTCAGTGCGTTGCGACCATTCCGAACCTAACAGAATAATTAAATCTGTTAGGTTTTTTATTTCCTTTTAGTATGTACCACCCCTTTGTTTTTCCACCTCCCGGTACTGAAATAAGCAATTGAAGCAGTCATACCCACAAACCAGCCAATGGGTACCGCCCACCATATTCCGGTTTCACCCATTTTCCCGGATAAAAAATGCGCCAGCGGAATACGAACCATCCACAACGAAAGAATGGTTATAAACATAGGTATAAGCGTATCCCCTGCCCCCCTGAGCACGCCGTTGAATGTGAACATGGTATTGAACAGCAGGTAAAAAGCACTTACAATAACCAAATATTGTTTCCCTATTTTTATCACCTCCGGATCATCGGTAAACCAGCGCATAATATCCACACCAAATAATATAATTAATGCGGAAATTACTATACAAACAGCTGATGAAATGAGCAATGTACTTTTTAAACCGGATTTCACACGATCGGGTTTATTGGCTCCTACATTTTGGCCCACAAATGTTCCCAGGGCCTGAGCAAAGGTCATAGCCGGTAGAATGGCCAGCCTGTCAACCTTACCGGCTGCAGCAAATGCGGCAATAACATTGGTTCCAAATAAATTAATAATACTCGAAAAAGTAATCATGGCTAATGAAACCAGGCTGGTTTGTATGCCTGTTGGTAATCCTATCCGAATGCTTTTTCTGAAAATATTCCAGTCAAATTTCATTGATCGCAGCGATACATGTATGATCTCATGGTACCTGTTTAAATACAAAATACCACCCACAAAGGCGACCAATTGAGAGATTATTGTAGCCCAGGCCACACTGGCAATTCCCCAATTAAAAACAACCACAAACAACAGATCGAGCAGAATATTTAAAATGGACGAAATGATGGTAAAATACAAAGGCGTTAACGAATCGCCTAATCCCCTTAAAATGGCACTAGTACCGTTAAATCCGAACAAGGTTACAATACCGATTAAATAAGTGTTAAGATATTGCAATGCCAACGGAATAAGGTGCTCGGGTAAATTAATAAGCCTGAAAAGCGATTCGCTCAATAATATTCCAACCACAGCCATAATTATGGAAGCCACAAAAAAGAATATGTACAGGGTATCAATGGCTCTTTTGACTTCAGGGAATTTTTTGGCTCCAAAAAACTGAGAAATGACAATGGTACCGCCGGTGCTAATCCCGATAATTAATGAAATAAGCGTAAAAATAATAAAAAACGATGCTCCTACAGCCGCAAGTGCTTCTTTTCCAATAAATTGCCCAACAATAATACTGTCAACAACATTGTATAATTGCTGAAATAAATTACCCAGCAGCATTGGCCAGGCAAAGTTGACAATTAACTTCGCTTCATTTCCGTTGGTAAGGTCTCTCAAATACTTTAGTTTAACGCAATGGAAACAACACCTTATGGCTATTGTTTAAACAAGAGGGTAAAGATTAGATTTTTCAATGAATTATAAAAAAAGAAATGTTTCTGAATACTATATTACTTATGAAACCTGTTCCTTGCTGATACTTACTTTCACAATAAAAAAACGCTTTTTATTTTCCAGTTCCTCAAAATTGTAAACCAGTTTCTCCCCTGTTTTACGTACCAGGTCAATCAGCCCCAGTCCGGCGCCGCCTTTGGCTGACAACTCACCCTCTTTCATTTGTGTCCGGTGTAAATTGTCAAGCTCTTCTTTGGTCATAGTATTCAATCTGTCAATATGTTCCTGTAATGTATTCACCCGCTCCGATTTTATTATATTCCCGGTAATAACATAGTAAAAATCCTGCTTTTCACCCACCACAAATACTCCGTTTCCAATGCCATCTTTATCAAAATCATCAGAGTGCTTGGTAATATTTTGTGCTAGTTCAACTATAACATGAAAAACACGTTTTTGGACGGCAACATCTTTACACTTTTCAGAAATTTTATTTTCGGCCATCGAGGTAAACAACCGCATGATCTGGTGGCTTAATTTGCCCTTATAAACCAGTGGAAAACCGCTAGATACCATCTGATCGGTAAGAATATTGTGTATAAAATTAAGATCAGAATCCATGAATGTATATATTAGCTATATAGGATTTTAAGATAATGATTAATCGCACAATTTCCTTTATCTTTTTTATTTTTATATGATTTAATATTCAAAGTATTGAAACGCACATCAATTATCCCGCAGAACCGGCTGAATCGAATTGCAATCCTGATGATGATGATCATCGTCATTCCAATCATTTTCTTTTCGGTTTATGAATACTCCAATGTCCGAAAATATGAAGAAATGATACAGAAAGTTTATAGCTCTCAACTGGAAGCTATTTTAAACTCCATAAATAAATACATTGATGGCATTTTTAATGACTGGGCCGATGAAATACAGGAATACGATAATATGCACGAAAATTATTCATCCTATCGGGTATCGGTACATTCAGTTTTTACCACCAACAGGCAAGGGGTTGTTTTTCATTCCAACACCTCTGACAGTTTGTTTTTATCAATATTTGACCTGATAAACAAAAAGGAAATTAAAGCATTACAGGAGTTTTACAAAAACGACTACCGGAAAATGGAAACCAAGGTTTATAAAAATTGGGTGGTGGTTTATTTTATCGCTCCCGGCCAAAACAACCGATCGGTAGTCAGTGGATTTGTGATTGACCCGCTCACCTTTTTCAGAAATGATTTAAGCCCCTATTTTCAATCCATCACAGAAGAACGGTTTAATATTTTTATTTTTGACAGGGATAATTTATCTGCTCCGGTATACACAACAGACCGGGAATCAGAACCCAACAAGGTGATGGTTCGAAAATACTTTTGGCATTTCGATCATTTTCAGTTGGGTATTGCTCTTAAAGACCGAACCATTCAGGAACTAATCCACGACAGAAAAAAGATCAATATATGGTCAATTATTATATTGGATTTGTTAATCCTGATTGTTGCCATTTTTATATACCATAATATTAAACGGGAAGTTGAGCTTACCCGTCTAAAATCAGAATTTGTGGCCAATGTATCGCACGAAATTCGCACCCCTCTGTCGCTGATAAACATGTATATCGAAACCCTCGAAATGGGCCGTGTAAAAACGAATGAAAAGAGGGCGGAATACTATCAAATCATCAGTCATGAAACCAAAAGGTTAACCGGACTGGTGAACAGAATACTCAATTTCTCAAAAATCGAAAACAACAAAAAATTATATACCTTCGAAAAGGTAGAGTTGAACGGGTTTATGCAACAACTTATCGAAAATTATAAATATCACTTTGTTAATAAAGGGTTTAAATGGAATTTTCAACCTTCTGATGAAAAAATAATGGTCGATATTGACGAAGAAGCCATGAGTGATGCCCTAAACAATGTTATAGATAATGCCCTCAAATATTCGACCAACACAAAAAAATTAGATATGCAGGTAAGTATCAGGGGTTCCTATGCTTATATTAAAGTGCAGGATTATGGTATTGGCGTATCAGCCAAAAACAAAAAAAAGATATTTGATAAATTTTATCGTGTACCATCAGGCAAACAACAAGCCTATAAAGTGAGAGGAGCAGGATTGGGACTAAGTATAGTGCAAAAAATTGTAGACGAGCATCAGGGTAAAATCAATGTTGAGAGTGAATTGGGAAAAGGAAGTATTTTTACCATATATCTGCCTGTTAATCATCAATATAAATCATAACCCAATGAATTTTTTGTTATGAAAATATTAATAGTAGAAGACGAAATACCCATGCTCAACGGATTGAAAGACAATCTCGAGTATGAAGGTTATACCGTTGATACAGCAACGGAAGGTATTACTGCCTTTGAAAAGATAACCGGTGATGTATACGATTTAATTCTGCTGGATGTGATGCTCCCGGGCATGTCAGGCATGGATATCTGCAAAAAAGCACGTGAACAGGGTATTAAAACGCCAATCATCATGCTTACGGCAAAAGGGGAAGAAATAGATAAGGTACTGGGCCTTGAATTTGGTGCTGACGATTACATCACCAAACCATTTGGCCTGCGTGAACTATTAGCCCGCATAAAAGCCATTTTGCGACGTACACCTTCCTATTCGGGCAACGCTGATTCATCCCAAATTACACTGGGCAAATTAACCGTCAATTTTAAAGATTATACAGCGGTATCATCTGATAAAGAATGTAAAATGACCTATAAAGAATTTGAGATACTGCATTACCTGTATAAAAATAAAAACAAAGCAATCTCCCGGGACGATCTGATGTCAGAAATTTGGGGCATGCACTACGAAGCCACCACCCGTACAGTTGATAATTTTATTTTGAAACTGCGTCAAAAAATTGAGGAGGACCCCAACAAACCTAAGGTAATCCATACCGTGCATGGCATAGGTTATAAGTTGGCTGATTAATAGTAATTATTGGATCATTCAATTTTCAAACAAACCTTCGTGAATGAATTTTTTCAGGCACCTAAGCAGATTCCAGGTATAGCTTCAAAAATGCGCTTGTTAAAATGTGCGTTTAATTGTACTAAGCATAATATCAGTATTCATTGTTCACCATTATGTAATATACTGCCTGATATTCATTGACCCTGATGCAAAAACCACCTGCCAGACTGCATTGGCAAGCAGCAAAATTGAAAATTTATTGATTCCCGAATGAATTCAAACATCTTTTTACTTAATAATGACATCTCATGACAAGAGTTTACCCCGCTATGACAGCTCTACGCGCATACTGCCATACATTTGTGTCAAACATTTAAATACAATTATTCAAAAAATGTAGAGCTATGAAAACAAAATTGATTATTCTTTCCGCCATTTTCGCATTTAGCCAATTCGCTATTGCTAAAAACGACACAACAGCTTCAACCAATGAAATGAAAGCGGCACAAAACGAAATTTTCAAGGACATTACGCAATCCGTTAAAAAACTATCTTCAACCGTTAACAAAGACATGAACGGACTTCATGCTGAAATTTTTCTGCAGGTTAACAGCGCGGGTCAGGTCATTTTTTATCGCGTGGAATGTGAAAACCCCGAAATGTCAAGAATCATTAAAGAACACCTGAAGAAACAGCATTTTGTTGGTCAGCCAATTTTAATGGGTGAGAAATTTAGTGTTCAGGTCCGTTTTAAATATATTTAATGGATCGTATTTATTGAAAAAATATTAAAGGTTTTTCGGTCTGCTAATTGGTCAGAGATTGGTTGGAAGCAGGTTTTACGAAATGTGATTCCATAACAGTTATCAGGATTATCGTATGAGATCAAACCCATGCGGTAATCCTGTATAGGTATAATGACAAAAATTTACCTTTTAATGACAATTGATGACATTTTTTTAACTATCTCACCATATTAATTAAAATAAGATGAAAATACTCATATCAGCCATTATTCCACTATTCATTGTAAGCTGCACATCACGTGATCTCGATTATATTATTGATCTAAGCGGTACATGGAAGTTCACGGTTGGAGATAATCCGGACTGGGCAGCAGGCAGTTTTGAAGATAAAAATTGGGATAACATACAGGTACCATCCTCATGGGAGCAGCAAGGTTACAGAAATTACAATGGTTATGCCTGGTACCGAAAAAAATTCAACATGTCAAATATACCCGAGCAGGAACAACTTTATCTTACACTGGGACGCATTGATGATGCTGATGAAGTCTACTTAAACGGAGTGTTAATTGGAAGTTATGGCTCATTCCCACCTCACTTTGAATCTGCCTTTGATGTTTCACGTATTTACCATATTCCACAAGACCTTATCCGAACCTATGGTAAAAATACAATTGCCGTCAGGGTTTATGACAGCCACCTTGCAGGCGGAATTATTGATGGTAAAGTTGGCATTGGCTTAAACACCGGCAATCGTCGCTTAAATAGTAATGACACAAGGCCTGCAGAACCGCCTGATACAAAATTACCAGAACAAAACGGTTCAAATAGTATAAAACGTAATGCTGAACAAGTATCATACTTTTGGGAATCATTCTTGCATCACTTTTCCGCCATGGAAGTATTGGCCTGTAATAATTTTGATTCATGATTATACATAAATACAAGCCACAAACCCAACATTTTCCCCAAAACTGATATACTTGCTTAAAATATCATAATCGGGCACTGAAAAAAGAGAGAAATTGGAAATATGATACGATGGATGATAATAACAGTTATGTGGGTATGTTTTTTACCAGCTCAGGCGAATGATATGACAAAACTGATAAATCTGGAAGGCAGGTGGAAATTTACCATTGGCGATGATATGGCATGGGCCGGAAAAAATAGTACCGATGATCATTGGGACGAAATTAAAGTGCCGGGGAACTGGGAAGATAACGGATATTATGGTTATAACGGATTTGCCTGGTATCGAAAAACATTTGACATGCCCGCATCATCCCAAAATATGCCATTGTTTCTTATTTTGGGTTATATTGATGATGTTGACGAAGTTTTTTTTAATGGTACTAAAATTGGTATGACCGGCAGTTTCCCACCCCATTTTAGCACTGCATATACTGCTCTCAGGAAATACTATATTCCGGGTAATTTGATTAACTACAACGGGAAAAACACCATATCTGTGCGGGTTTATGACACCTATATGTACGGAGGTATAGTTAAAGGTGATATTGGTATATTCACCTATAAAAATTCAATTCCCACAGATATCAGCCTGCTGGGACCATGGAAATTTAATACAGGTGATCACCTGCAATGGTCAGAACCCGGTTTTGACGATAGTCACTGGACCGAGTTGTTTGTCCCGGCATACTGGGAAAACCAGGGATATCGGGACTATGACGGATTCGCATGGTATCGCAGGAAAGTTTTTGTTTCCGGCCATTTCAGCAACGATCCTTTAGTGCTGATACTCGGTAAAATAGATGACCTGGACGAAGTATACATAAATGGTATACTGATTGGAAGTACGGGTAAGATATATGATAATCCGGGAAAAATACATGTTAGTGAAGAATACAGAGCGATGCGCGGATATTACATTCCCCGCAATGTAATCCGTTTTGGTGCCATTAATACCATTGCAGTTCGTATATATGATGCACTCGGTGAAGGGGGAATTTATGAGGGTAACATAGGATTGGTCAGGCAAACACGCTACATAAACTATTGGCGAAAGAATCGCAGATAATTGTTATCAGCCGGAATCAAAGTCAAACATTCTAACACAGAGTTGTATGTATTTTCCCAGTATTATACAGCACCAACAGTAAAAAAAAATGCAATTGAGAAAAAAGGACACAATCAATAAGACAGTTACAATAAATAACATCTTTTATACCTAACGGTTAGCATGAGAATAGTAGCCGGCTGCGTGGCACTTACCTGTCAAGTTACAAAAAAAAAGTTAAAGCGGGCTTAAGCTCTTGAAAAAAACACTGTCCCGGCTATTATTTATATACATTGTTGTGCCGTCGTGCATTATTCAATTTCTAAAATCTGGTCAATTTGTTTTTTATTCTCGGGTAAATAATTTGTCGCAATATCCCAGATTATTTCGTAATCGATGCCAAAGTATTCATGTGAGACCTTGTTTCTAAGATAATACATTTCAGTCCAAGGAATATCTGGATATTTCTCTTTTATTGTTTCATTTAGATTTTTTGATGCTTCACCAATTACCTCAAAATTTCTAATTACAGCGTCAACAGTTTTATAATCTTTTTTAAAGTTCTCAAAATCGTACCCTTCGATATATTCAGAAATCCTCCTCATGGCGATTTGAATATCTTCAAGAAACATTTTATATGTGCGGTTTTCTTTTCTCAAATTACACGTATCTAACCTGATTTAATATTTTTGTCTTAATTTGTTCCTTTAAAGCATTTTTAGTTACAAGGTCAATTTTGCGCCCAAATACTTTCTCAAGGTATATTTCAAGTGATAAATATTTCCAACCAATAGGCTTTTCAAAATCAACAAGTAAATCTATATCGCTATCCTCTGTATTTGAATCCTCAGAAAAAGATCCAAATAATCCAATCTGTTTGACCGCATAGTTTTGGTATAGAATTGGCTTCAATTCTTTTAGTTTAGTCAATATGTCATTTTTTGTATCCATGTATTAAAGATAACAATTTTTGGTTTGTTTTATTTTTGCTCTTTCTTAGTCAATAAGTTCTTGAATTTCTCCAAGATGTAAATGAAAATGTCTTAAAAATCAGTTATCATGCCTTTCAGCTTGATATTGCCATATTTTGATTCGCAGATTTCTAATCCTTGAGAAATTCCGTTCGTTACATTAGAAAAATCCATTTTTATCAATTTAGTTTATCGTTTTGCAGGATGTTTTTTTGCATGTAGCACAATTACCGATATACTGCTATAGTATGCCTTATAAGTCGAATTAATATGCTCAAATAGAGGTTTTATAATACATGAAAAACCCCGCCCTGATCGAATTCAGCACCTGTATTTAATGTGTTGCCCATAAATACCAAATTATAATTAAAGCACTTCAATTAATTATCCGGCTCAGGCAACCTGAACCAGGTATTGCCGTAACGAAATAATTTCTTCCAGGGTAGTATCCAACATGTTGCCATAGTCATCACCATCCTCAAAGATTTCATAGGAATTCTCCATTAAATCATGAAGGCTCATAAGCCGATTAATTAATTCTTTCACCTCTTCAAACTCACCAAACTGAGCGGCAATTTTAATAATCTCTTCCAGGGAGGTGCTTTGTTTCAGGTAAAGTTCAACATATTCATCAGAATAACCGTTGACCTCCATCATTCTAGCCGCTATATACATGGCCTCGGTCCATCCACCAATCACTACCAGGGCGATCGCATATTCATTATCATTCATTTTTAAAAACCTTACCGTCTCAGTATATACATCGTTGGCAATATGTTCAAAACTATCAGCATCGGCAATGCTGTTCTCGATCTTATGAACGGCTTGCTTCGAGAAATCATGCGGGATTCCTAAAGAGGAAGCATAATTAACAACCGTTCGTAAATAATGTTCCGATTCCTGTATCTGATCATACATGCGCGTATAATTGAAATCAACCGCATACACGCCAAGTTTGATAGCTTTGGTGGCCGTGGTTAAATGCCTGCTTTGCGGTGATATTTCGTGCAGATACTCGCCGTGAAATTCGTCATCCGCTTTCTGAAAAAATTCAGCCAGTTCAACATTGAGATACATATTACTAAATATTGGACCGCCAAAAGTATTGGTGTCGGGTAACCGAAATTCTTTGGTAACCTTTTCAAAATATTGTGGTTGTTTATTTTTCTGTTGATTTGATTGACATCCGCAAATTATGACGGCTGTAATCAATCCAATCCGGATAAGCTTTTTCATGGTATGCAATAATATATTGGTTAAGTGAAAATAAAATAAGTATTCGAGAAATCAAACATTAATTTAGAAACATTATATATTAAGGGATAGCGCGTTTATTGTTATTTAAATAACAGAAGAATGAGTACCTTTGGTCAGATGCTAATATCAATTGAAATGACACTCAATGAAATCATTAAACTAACAAAAGGACGTCTTGTATGCGGTGATAGCAAATTGAATTATATGCTGAAGTTTGCTTTTGCATCCGATTTAATGAGTGATGTACTTACAATCGACACGGATAATCTGCTGTTGATAACCGGATTAACCAATTTACAAACCATCCGGACAGCGGAAATGTCAGATATTCAAACCGTACTTTTTGTTCGCAACAAAAAAGTCAGTCAGGATATGATTGACCTTGCCAACGAAAGTGACATTGCACTGATCGAATGTCCTTCATCAATGTACAAAACCTGCGGAGAGCTGTATAAAGCAGGTCTTCCTTATGTTTTTTAACATGCAGCTTACCTATGAAATAGCAGGTGGAGATTTTGGAAAAGCAGGATATGCATCCAGCGAGATAAAAAAGGTATTAAAAAAACTGAACCTGGATTTGAGAATCATTAAAAAGATTGCTGTTGCATTGTACGAAGCTGAGGTAAACATTGTTGCCCATGCCTATCGCGGTTCATTAACAGTAGAAATCGACACCGTGAAAATATCTGTGAAGGCACAGGATGAGGGACCCGGAATAGCTGATATAGATCAGGCAATGACAGAAGGCTTTTCAACAGCTTCTGCACAAGTAAGGGAAATGGGGTTTGGAGCCGGTATGGGATTGCCAAACATCAAAAAAAATGCCGATGAACTCAATATTAGCAGCGAAGTGGGGAAAGGAACAGAATTAGAAATTATCACCTATTTAAAATAGCTATGGAGGCACAAACATTCCATCATGCACTTACCATTTTAACCGATGTATGCATCGGTTGCACGCATTGCATGCAGGTTTGTCCGACCGAAGCACTGCGTGTAAAAAACGGAAAAGCCGAGCTTTTTGACAACCGTTGTGTTGATTGTGGAGAGTGTATGCGTGTGTGCCCGGTTAATGCCATCATTGTTGAGCAGGATGATTTTTCCGAAATATTCAAATATAAATACCGGGTAGCACTTGTACCCAGTGTTTTTATTGGTCAGTTTCCTCGCGACATTCCCACACGAGGTATTTACAGCGCCCTGCTGGAACAAGGCTTTACACACGTGTACGAAGCCGAACACAGTGCAGAGCTTCTCAGGGAATCGATCAATGAATATATTACCGAATACGAAGATAAGTGGCCTGTTATTTCAACATTTTGTCCTGCTGTGGTCAGACTCATACAAGTACGTTTCCCATCCCTGCTTGACCACATGATGCAGCTAAAACCACCATTGGACCTGGCTGCCATGAGTTATAAAAAACACCTGATTGATAAGGGCCATAATTCCGATGACATAGGAATATTTTATGTTACCCCGTGTGCAGCTAAAATAGCAGCCGTAAAAAGTCCGGTAGGTGATGAATCATCGCCCATTAACGGGGTTATCAATCTCAATTTCCTGTTCAATAAAACGTATCGTACGTTAAAAAATAATGACCGTGAACAGTGTCCAATCCCGGAAAAGGAACAGTTAAAAGACTTTGAAATGACCTGGACCCTGACAAGCGGAGAATCGACACATGTGAACCGCCGTAGCCTGGCCATTGATGGTATCCACAATGTAATTGAGTTCCTCGAAAAACTCGAAAACGGGGAAGTAACCAACTTCAAGTTTCTTGAACTACGTGCTTGCGATGAAAGTTGTGCGGGAGGCATACTGACGGTTGAAAATCGTTTTCTTACAAGAGATCGATTACACAACCGGGCCAAACAATACCTGAAAGATGTCAGCGAGGGAAAAAGACTTCATAACAAATCAATTGATCAGTATAAACCATATCTCAAACAACATATCAATATTAAATCTATTCCCGCACGCTCCATGCTTAAACTGGATGAAGATATGGGAGAAGCCATGAAGAAAATGGAACGTGTACGAAACCTCATGTGCTTTCTTCCGGCAATAGACTGCGGAGCTTGTGGCGCTCCATCCTGCCAATCATTGGCCGAGGACATTGTGCAAAAAAGAGCAGCCATATCCGGCTGTGTTTTCATTCAGCAATCCATGCAAATGAAAAACAAACTTAGCAACGATCATGCCTTACGCATAATGGAAAAAACCTGGGGTGAAAATCGATTTGATAAAGATTGTACTAAAAAAGGGGCGAAAGATGAAAGTTAAAGATTTGACAACGCAATTAAAAATGCAAGTGAAGGCCGGATCAGATGCATTATCCAATGAAATTACCGGCGGATATACCAGCGACCTGTTGAGCGATGTTATGGGAAATGCACAGGAAGGCCATGTGTGGATTACCATGCAGGCGCACAAAAATATAATTGCCGTGGCCTCGCTAAAAGAGCTGGCGGCCATCATAGTCATTGGTAATCATACCCCGGGTGAAGATACCATTGCACAAGCCAATCAGGAAGGCATTCCGTTGCTGTCAACACCGGAATCAGCCTTTGATGTAAGTGGAAAGATTTATAATATGCTACATGAATAAATACAGGGCTGACCTACATATACACACTGTTTTATCACCTTGCGGAGACCTGGACATGAGTCCGGCCAAAATTATACAGGCTGCCAAATCAAAAAAGCTCGATATACTGGCCATTACCGATCATAACAGCACGCTGCATTGCCAGGTAACCCATCAATTAGGAAATAGTGCCGGAATATGGGTAATCCCCGGTGTGGAAATAAATTCAGCCGAAGAGGTGCACGGACTGGCCCTGTTCGATTCACTTGAATCAGCCGGACATTTTCAGCATTATTTAAATGACCATCTGCCTTTCTATCAAAACAATCCCTCACTATTCGGACATCAGGTTGTAGTAAATGAATTTGAAGAGATTTTGCAGGAAATTGAACCGCTTTTAATTACCGCACTGGACCAATCCCTGGACCAAATAGCAAATAAGGTGTATGAAATGAACGGAATATTTATCCCGGCACATATCAACAGACCAGCCAATGGTATGCTCAATCAATTGGGTTTCATCCCGGATTCATTGCTTTTTCATGCCCTTGAAATAACAGGTAACCAAACGCTTGACCATTTTAAAACCGAAAATCCCAATCTGTCAGAATATTGTTTCATACGTTCATCCGATGCGCATTATATCCATCAATTAGGAACAGGAACAACTGATATTTGGCTGGAAGAACTGAATTTTGAAGCGCTAAAAAATGCATTTGTCAATCACCAGTCACAAATAATGGCCGCATGAAAGATCTGGGTTTACATATTTACGATGTGGTACAAAATTCCATACGCGCCGAGGCAAGCGAAATAGGTATTTCAATCAACGAAGATACGATCAGCAACATGTATTCCATACAAATTCAGGATAATGGTAAAGGAATTGAACCCAAAAAACTAAACCATGTAACCGATGCATTTTATACAACCCGCAAAACGAGAAAAGTGGGATTAGGATTACCACTGTTAAAGCAAAATGCCGAACTGTCAAATGGCCAATTCGAGATTAAATCAACCCTCAACAAAGGAACCTGGCTTACGGTAACATTTGAATTGGACCACCTTGACAGGCCTTATGCAGGCGACCTGGTAACCACATTCGGTTTACTCATAACAACCAATCCAGAAATTAATATCAATTACAGTCACAAAACAACCTACGGAGAATTTCACCTGTCAACAAAGAACATAACAGATGCACTGGGAAACATAACGATTAATCAACCCGGGGTAATTACAATGATTAAAGAATTAATCGCGTACAACCTGGAAAAAATAAAAGCAGAAACAACCAAAATATATTCTGACAGCTCTAATGTTATTTAAATAACACTAATTAAGATTAAATTTAAATTACTGTATTTTAGGTATATAAAGACGTTCATCATATAGAAATCATTTAGATTATAACTAATTTTAACAAAAACAATAACCAATATGACTAGAGTAAAAAATTTGGATGACTTGCGAAAAATGCGGGATCAACTGCAATCGAAAACCAATTTAAGAGACAAAAGCGAAAAACCGGAAGATATGGTGCAGATCAAAGTAGCAATGGCTACCTGCTGTATAGCCTCCGGATCGAGAGATACAATGAACTTTTTTGTGGATGAACTGGAAAAGAGAAACATAGAGGCTATCGTAACGCAAACCGGTTGCATGGGTTATTGCTATGCCGAGCCAACAGTGGAAGTTACAGTTCCGGAAAAAGAACCCATCATATTTGGTAATGTAGACACCCCAAAGGCTGATGAGATCATTGAAAAATATATTAAAGGTGGTGAAATGGTAGACGGTATAATACCCGTTAATTATCAAAAAATAGATTAAAATTAGGAGGAATTACACATGGCATATAAAATGCACTTGCTTGTTTGTGGAGGAACCGGATGTCAAGCTTCAGAGAGTGCTGCGTTGGTAGAAAATCTCAAAAAAGAACTTGAAGAGCAACAACTCGACTCCTTTGCCCAGGTTGTGATGACCGGATGCTTTGGGTTTTGCGAAAAAGGCCCGATTGTTAAGATTATTCCCGACAATACCTTTTACACACAGGTCTCTCCGGAAAATGCAGGAGTAATAGTTTCGGAACATGTTGCCAAAGGGCGCCGGGTCGATTATTTATTATATAAAAATCCCGAGGACAATACCCCAATTGCTGAATCAAAGAATATGAATTTCTACAAAAAGCAAATTCGTATAGCCCTGCGCAATTGTGGTATCATTAACCCTGAAAATATTGAAGAATATATCGCACGCGACGGTTACCTGGCGCTGGGAAAAGTATTCCAGGAATTGGGTGCTGAAAACACCATTCAGGTATTGAAAGATGCAGGCCTTCGTGGCCGTGGAGGTGCCGGATTCCCGACAGCCATAAAATGGGAGCTAACACGTAAAAATGAAGCCGATCAAAAATATGTAGTTTGTAATGCCGATGAAGGAGACCCCGGCGCATTCATGGACCGTTCAATTTTGGAAGGAGACCCGCATGCGGTTATCGAGGCAATGGCTATAAACGGATATTGTGTGGGAGCAACAAAAGGGTTAATTTATATACGTGCCGAATATCCCCTGGCCATTCAACGCCTGAAAATTGCATTAAACCAGGCGCGCAACTATGGATTGTTAGGAAATGATATACTGGGAAGCGGATTTGATTTTGATATTGAATTGCGCTATGGAGCCGGCGCATTTGTTTGCGGCGAAGAAACCGCACTTATTCATTCAATGGAAGGATTCAGGGGTGAACCCACACTTAAACCCCCCTACCCTGCCCAATCGGGTTATTTAAACAAGCCTACAAATGTTAACAATGTGGAAACGTTGGCAAACGTTCCGGTTATCATAAACAAAGGCCCCGAATGGTTTAACCAAATCGGTACCGAAAAATCAAAAGGAACCAAAGTATTTGCATTGGCCGGTAAGGTAAACAATGTAGGCCTTATTGAAGTACCTATGGGTATCACCCTTCGGGAAGTAATTTTCGAAATTGGTGGTGGCATAAAAAACAACAAAAAGTTTAAAGCCGTTCAAACCGGTGGCCCCTCAGGTGGTTGTTTAACGGAGAAAGACCTGGATATATCCATTGACTATGAAAACCTCATTGCTGCAGGATCCATGATGGGCTCAGGTGGTATGATTGTAATGGACGAAGATGACTGTATGGTTGACGTAGCAAAATATTTCCTCGATTTTACCGTGGAAGAATCATGTGGTAAATGCGCTCCATGTCGTATTGGTAACAAACGATTATACGAACTACTCGATAAAATAACAAAGGGCAAAGGCACTAAACAAGACCTTGAAATTCTTCAAAACCTGGGTGGTGTTATTAAGGACACATCACTTTGTGGATTGGGACAAAGCTCTCCAAATCCGGTACTTTCAACCATGAGAAACTTTGAAGATGAATACCATGCCCATGTCCACGATCATAAATGTCCCTCAGGGGTATGTAAATCACTCATGACCTATGAAATTATCCCTGATAATTGTGTAGGATGCACGGCATGTGTGCGGGTATGTCCGGTAGGAGCCATAACAGGAAATAAGAAAGAAGTACATCTGATAAGCGCTGAACTTTGTATCAAATGCGGTGCATGTATGGAAAGGTGTAAATTTGATGCAATCACAGTTAATTGATTAAAACATAAGCTATGACCAAGATAAAACTTACTATAGATAAAAAGGAAGTAAAGGTAGAGCAAGGTTCTACATTGTTGGAAGCTGCCAAAAAGGTAGGCATTGATATTCCCACACTATGCTATATGCATCTGGATGATATAAACGTGAATCACAAACCCGGCGGATGCCGTGTGTGTTCGGTAGAAGTAGAAGGCAGAAGAAATCTGGCGCCGGCCTGTGCTACAGAAGTGGCTGATGGTATGGTAATACGTACAAATTCGGTGCGTGTATTGAACGCCCGAAGGACTGTTTTGTCACTTATTCTTTCTGACCACCCAAAGGATTGTTTATCCTGTGCCAAATCGGGTAATTGCGACTTACAAAACATGGCCATCCGGTTCGGTATTCGCGAAACACCTTACGAAGGATGTGAAATATCGAGGTACAAAGAAGACTTTTCCCCCTCCATTATCCGTGATATGGATAAATGTATCGTTTGTCGCCGTTGCGAAACGATGTGCAATGATTTTCAAACTGTCGGCGCATTATCGGCCATCAATCGGGGATTTAATTCCGTTGTGGCACCTGCTTTTCAAATGGATCTGGAACACTCAACCTGTACTTATTGCGGACAATGTGTTGCTGTATGCCCTACCGGTGCCCTTACCGAGGTTGACCATACCAATAAATTGATTCGCGATCTGGCAAATCCGAATAAGACAGTAATCGTGCAAACCGCACCGGCTGTACGCGCGGCCCTGGGGGAATGTTTTGACTTAAAACCCGGAACACTGGTAACCGGCAAAATGACCGCAGCCTTAAGGGAATTGGGTTTTAACTATGTGTTCGACACTGATTTTGCTGCCGACCTTACCATTATGGAAGAAGGCACTGAAATTCTAAATCGGTTGTCTAAACACCTGGCAGGCGATAAATCGGTAAAATTGCCCATTTTAACATCCTGTTGCCCGGGTTGGGTGAACTTTTTTGAGCAACAATTCACCGATTTGCTGGATGTTCCCTCAACAGCCAAGTCGCCACAGCAAATGTTTGGTGCCATTGCCAAAACGTATTTTGCCGATAAAATTAATGTGAAAAGAGAAGACCTGGTAGTAGTATCCATTATGCCATGCCTGGCTAAAAAGTATGAATGCCAGCGTGAGGAATTCAAAGTGGATGGTAACCCAGATGTCGATTATTCCATCAGCACACGCGAATTGGCAGCATTGATCAAAAGAGCAAATATTGATTTTATGTCTTTATCCGATGAAGAGTTTGATGCTCCTATGGGCGAATCGACCGGTGCAGGTGTGATTTTCGGAACAACCGGCGGGGTTATTGAAGCCGCTGTGCGCACGGCTTATGAACTGCACACAAATAAAAAATTACCTAAGGTTGATTTTCACGAATTACGCGGTATGCAAGGCATTAGGCAGGCAACCATCGATTTTGACGGGTTTCCCGTAAATATCGGTATTGCTCATGGATTAGGTCATGCCAGGGAGTTACTTGAAAAAATTCAAAAAGGCGAAAGCGAATTCCATGCCATTGAAATTATGGCCTGTCCCGGTGGTTGTATCGGCGGTGGTGGTCAACCATTACATCATGCCGATTTATCCATACTTGCTAAGCGCATGGAAGCCATTTATAAAGAAGATGGCAATAAAGTGTTAAGAAAATCGCATGAAAACCCTTCAATAATCAAATTATACGAAGAGTTTTTGGGCAAGCCAATGAGCGAAAAGGCGCATCATTTGCTGCATACCAATTATATCAACAGAAGCAAGAAAGTAATTTATATTCAGTAATATATCTGTTTAAATTAATAGAATATGACACAAGATCAGGTAAAAGTTGAACTGAAAGAAAGCGATGTTCAAAAAATCAAAACAATATGCGCCGAATTTGATAATAACGGTGGCGAACTCATAAATGTTCTGCACAAAACCCAAAACACCTTTGGATACCTGCCTGCTGAAGTGCAGGAAGTGGTTGCGCAGGGGTTAAATGTTTCAGTGGCTAAAGTTTACGGAGTAGTGACCTTTTACTCTTACTTTACCATGATACCGAAAGGAGAACATCCAATATCCCTTTGCACCGGAACAGCATGTTATGTAAGAGGAGCGGATAAAGTACTTGACGAACTGAAAAAAGTATTGGAAATAGAAGTTGGTGAAACAACAGCCGACGGTAAATTCTCCATAAATTGTTTACGGTGTGTAGGCGCCTGCGGGCTTGCACCGGTGGTAATGGTGGGCGATAAAACCTATGGAAGAGTAGCTCCTGAAATGATCAAAGGAATACTGGAAGAATACCAATAACACTATGAATACAGTATTATAACAATAACGGATATTGAGACAGCCCTGATTTTTTTTGATCAGGGCTTTTTTTTTATCTCAGTTACTACCGCAGATTACCCAACCTATCTTTTACCGCGAAATAACAAAATAGGCGTATCCAGATTACTTGCCAAAAAAAATAATAATATGTGAAACGTTGTTTTTATCACAATAAATGCTGAAATTTAATTATAACAAAAAACTAAATCCTCTTTCATGCCAGCCATCATAAAATCAGCCATAAAGATTGCTGTTATCTATGCATCTGTTGGTTTCGTCTGGATTTATACCTCCGATTACATATTGTATTTCTTCACCAATGATGCAGAAAAAGTAACACAGCTACAAACCTATAAAGGCTGGTTTTATGTTACAGGTACGGCAATATTACTATATTTACTGGTTCTGCGCGCACTTACCAAACAACAAAACACCCTGAGGTTATTAAATGCACAGGATATTTTGGCCAATCAGGTCATTAAAAACATACCTGATATAGATGTGTATATTATCGATGATGACATGAATTTTTTACTTGCCCAGGGTACAGCCATGAAAAAACACGGATTATCACCAGCGGATGTACTTGGTAAAAACTTCAGAGACGTTAAAATCAATAAAGAAATTAAAAAATATTTAAAGCCATGGTATCGCGAAGTCCTCAATGGTAATAACCTGCTGGAGCAATTTGAACTGGATAACGAATGGATTGAACTTAGAGGGGTGCCATTTTTAGATGCTAATAATAAAAAATTAGGCGGTTTAATTGTTGCTATTAATATTACCAGTGAAAAAAAGAACCTCCAAAGAATTACCGAACAGCGAAACGAATACGAAACACTGAATGAAGAATATCTTTCTACCAATGAAGAATTAAATGATGTAAATATTCAGCTAAAAGAAAATCTTGAAAAGCTAAAACATTATTACGATGAATTGGAGGTTACCCGTAAAAAAGTAGCAGAAAGCGAATATAAATACCGTAACCTGTTTGATAATTTAAGTGATGCTGTTTTTGTGCATCAATTGCAACCGGATGATAAACCCGGACTTATTCTTGAAACCAATGAGGCAGCCTGCAATTTACTGGGTTTTACTAAAGACGAATTATTGCAACGAACCATTCTTGATATTAGCCCCGATGAAGTGGCAGAAATATCACCTTCCATTACACAAAACATCCGTTCAAACGGACATTACCTGTTTGAAGTACTGTTTAAATCCAAATACAATACACTTATTGATGTGGAAGTAAGCAGCCATTATTTAGAATTAAGAGGAGAAAACCTGGTGATATCAATATGTCGGGACATCAGAGAGCGCAAAGCTAAAGAAGCAGAATTAATTGAGCAAAAAGAAAAAGCCGAGCTAAGTGATAAACTAAAAAGTGCATTTCTGGCCAATATATCGCATGAAATCAGAACACCCATGAACGGTATTCTCGGATTTTCAGGTATGTTGGGTCAAGACAACCTTCCACGTCAACAAAAAGAAAAATACATAAATATCATCAAAACAAGCAGCGATCAGTTATTACGTATAATTGACGACTTGCTGGATATATCGCGTATTGAAACCCAACAGCTGGAAATTATCGAATCGGAATTCTCTCTGAGCCTGTTAATGGAGGAGGCAGGCGTATTATTGGAAGAGCAGGTAAAAAGCAAACAAAAGGATATAAAAACCGTCCTCCACTATAATCTCCCGGAAAATTCAACAATTATCGGAGATAAAGAACGTATTTATCAAATACTTTTAAACCTGATTACCAACGCCGAAAAATTCACCGAGTCAGGATTCATTGAAATTGGTTGTACGATTGATAATGGTTTTATCCATTTCCGGGTAAAAGATTCGGGAATGGGAATAGCAGAAAATATGCAAACAGCTATATTTGAGCGTTTCAGACAGGAAGAAATTGTGTTAACCAAAGCGCTTGGCGGAAATGGATTGGGCTTACCAATATGCAAAGGACTGGTACAGCTCATGGGTGGTGAGATTTATGTGGAATCAGTAAAGGGAGAGGGATCGACATTTCGGTTTACCATACCCTACAAAACTGGACAGAAAGATATTGAACCCGGCTTAAATAAATTACAAACCGACAATTTTAAGCATAAATCCATTTTGGTTGCCGAAGATATAGATGAAAGTTTTGAATTATTACAGCAATACTTAAAGGCATACCAGATAAACCTTATAAGAGCACGCAATGGACTGGAAACCATTGAATTGTTCAACAACAACGAACAGATCGACCTCATTTTAATGGATATTCGCATGCCCGGCATGAATGGCCGGGAGGCCACCAAATCAATTCGTAAAAAAAATGCAGATATCCCTATTATCGCTCAAACTGCCTATGCCATGCCCAATGATAAAAAGTTGATTATAGAATCGGGATGTACGGACATAATAAGCAAACCCATTCAGCGGGAATCTCTGAATAAAATCCTGCACAAATACCTATAAAAAAACCCGGCATAACCGGGTTTTTTTTGATCTAATGAACGTATATATTAGTTCTGCATTTCACTCATGGAAAACTTATCAGCAGTGATACCAAATGCATCTCTAACTTTATCAACATAATCAAGTTTTTCCCATGTAAATGTTTCAATGGTCATTTTCTTATCTCCAAAAGTTACTTCTTTCACTTCGGGATTTCTACCCATGTGTCCGTAAGCAGCTGTGTCAGAGAAAATAGGCTTACGAAGTCCAAGACGGTTTACAATGGCACCGGGACGAACATCAAAAATATCAGCAATTTTAGCACTTATTTCTGCATCCGTACCTACTTTGGATGTTCCGAAAGTATTGACGTGTACACTCACTGGCTGCGCCACACCAATTGCATAAGCAAGCTGCACCTCTGCTCTGTCGGATACACCGGCAGCTACCAAATTCTTGGCAATGTGACGGGCTGCATAAGCAGCTGAACGGTCTACTTTAGATGAATCCTTTCCTGAGAAAGCACCACCACCGTGTGCACCACGGCCACCGTAAGTGTCAACAATAATTTTACGACCTGTAAGTCCTGCATCACCGTGAGGACCGCCAATCACAAATTTACCGGTAGGATTCACGTGATAATTAATTTCACGGTGAAAGAGTTTCTGAACCCTTTCAGGATAAGTTGCTTTTACTTTAGGAATGAGAATTTTAATTACATCTTCCTTGATCTTAGCAAGCATCTTATCATCGCTGTCAAAATCATCATGCTGGGTAGATACAACAATGGTATCTATTTTAACCGGATTATGGTCTTCATCGTACTCAACAGTTACCTGGGCTTTTGAGTCAGGAGCCAGGTATGTCATCTCCTTACCTTCTTTGCGAATTTGTGAAAGGATTAAAAGAATACGGTGTGAAAGGTCAACAGGCAATGGCATGAAGTTTTCAGTTTCGTTGGTTGCATAACCAAACATCATACCCTGGTCGCCGGCGCCCTGCTCTTCGTCGTTACCGCGGTCAACTCCCTGACGAATGTCAGAGGACTGCTCATGGAGTGCATTTAGCACACTGCAAGAGTCGGCTTCGAATTTATATTCGGCTTTGGTATAGCCAATTTTGCGAATTACTTCACGTACAATTTTTTGTACGTCAATAACCGCATTGGTTTTAATCTCACCACCTACCAGTGCAAGACCAGTAGTTACAAATGTTTCACACGCACATTTTGATGAAGAATCCTGCGCCAGGATCGCATCCAATACAGCATCGGATATCTGATCACTCACTTTGTCAGGATGTCCTTCAGAAACGGATTCTGATGTATACAAATATGACATAGTTATTCTTTTTAATTTATTAATTAATAATGTTTTATCAATAATTTGCCGAACCGCAAAAGCGTGTTCGGCAAATAGATGAATATCTTATGATATTAATTCGTATTAATAACGATAATGTTCAGGCTTATAAGGCCCTTCAATGGGTAGTCCGATATATTCAGACTGTTCTTTGGTAAGTTTTGTAAGCTTCACACCCAATTGCTCAAGGTGTGCGGCTGCCACCTCTTCATCTAATTTTTTAGACAAGGTGTAAACGCCCACTTTAAATTCATTCTCCCAAAGGTCTAATTGTGCCAATGTTTGGTTACTGAATGAATTACTCATCACAAATGATGGGTGACCGGTTGCACAACCGAGGTTAACAAGACGACCTTCGGCCAATAGAATAATTGAATGACCATCCTCGAAATAGAACTGATCAACCTGTGGTTTTACGGTTACTTTACGTACACCAGGCCAGTTTTCCAGTTTAGCTACCTGTATCTCATTGTCGAAGTGGCCAATGTTACAAACAATGGCGTGGTCTTTCATTTTAGACATGTGTTCAGCCGTAATCACATCTTTATTACCGGTTGTGGTAACAAAAATATCAGCCTCGTCCACTACATCTTCAACAGTTTTCACTTCAAAACCTTCCATGGCAGCCTGAAGCGCACAGATAGGATCAATTTCAGTTACTATAACGCGGGCACCGAATCCACGCATTGATTGAGCAGATCCTTTACCAACGTCACCATAACCACAAACAACCACTACTTTTCCAGCTACCATCACATCAGTAGCACGCTTAATTCCATCGGCCAATGATTCGCGACATCCGTACAGGTTATCGAATTTAGATTTTGTAACGGAGTCGTTTACATTAATAGCCGGGAATAATAATTGTCCTTTGTCCCGCATTTGATACAGACGGTGAACACCTGTTGTAGTTTCCTCGGAAACTCCTTTACAGTTTTGTGCTACTTTGGTCCACTTTTGCGGATTTTCGGTTAATGATTCTTTAAGAATTGCCAATAATTCATGGAAATCCTCTCCCTCATCAGGATAATCCTTATCAAGGATTGAAGGGTCTTTTTCCGCTTCAACACCTTTGTGAATCATCATAGTGGCATCGCCACCGTCATCTACAATCAGGTCTGGTCCACTTCCGTCAGGAAATGTAAGGGCCTGTTGTGTACACCACCAGTATTCTTTCAATGTCATACCTTTCCAGGCAAAAACAGCTACACCGGCTTCGGCCATTGCAGCGGCCGCATGGTCCTGCGTAGAAAAAATATTACAGCTTGCCCAACGCACTTCAGCGCCCAGGTCAACAAGAGTTTCTATCAATACGGCCGTTTGGATAGTCATGTGCAATGAGCCGGAAATTTTAGCGCCTTTCAGCGGCTTGCTGCCGGCATATTTGTCCCTGATAGCCATAAGGCCAGGCATTTCTTTCTCAGCCAGTTCAATTTCCTTTCTTCCGAAACTAGCCAATGATAAATCTTTAACTTTATGATCTAAAGTTTTTGTTTCAGTAATGTCCATTTCTTTTCAATTCCTTTTTTAATGGTTATTATTACTCGATAATTAAATTTGATGCAAAATTAATAAAACTAAAAGAAAATCAAGATTTTCTAAAGTGAAGAATGCCCCAATTAAGATGACCCTCGTTTCCGAATTTCACCCAATTCTGCAATCCTTTCTTCATTCGTGAGATATAATCTTCACTCAATTTTCCTTTCAGTTCCTGTTCACGGGAGGTTAGTTCGTTTAAAACCCTTCCATAATGTTGAGCTATGCGATCGGGCATTTCGCGTATTGAAATTTCTTCAAGTCCGAGATTTTTTACAAAGCTCTTGTACTTTTTAACCGAACCCATTTCTTTCAGGTGGATTCGTTCAAGAACGGGTTTTAATATTTCCGTCTGTGTATCATCAGCCTGCATAGGGTCTGTAAAGATGAATTCACCGTCCTTCTTAAGTACTCTGAAGGCTTCGGCAAATACAACTTCTTTTTCTCCGCTATGTAATATTGAATCCTGACACCAAACGATATCATACGATTCATTTTTAAAAGGTAATTCCTCAAAATTACCATTGTAAACATTGATTAAATGATTGAGGCCTGCCTCTTTGTTTTTCTCAATGTTTCGTTTATTCTCAGCTTCACTCAGATTTAAACAATCAACTCTGCACCCATATTTGGATGCTAAAAAACGTGCTGCTCCTCCGTAACCGGCACCTATGTCCAATATAACTGAATCAGCATTCAGGTTATTGATTGCATCAGCCATTGTTTCAACAGTCCTGCGACTGGCATCGGCTATAGGTTCCGTTTCATTTTTATAAAACCCTACATGGATATCTTCACCACCCCAAACGTTGTAGTAAAATTCATCGGCATCCGGGCTGTCATAATAATTCTGTGTAACATCAACTAAAGTATCTTCCTTGGTTATACTCATATAATTCCTCCTATTTCTATTCTTCTACTTTTCCTGATCATAACTTTTTTCAGCAATATGTACCAAAAAGTCGGCTTCATCTTCTTTGTAAGTTTCCTTAAAATCACCATAAGTCTGTATTTTCTGAAAACCAACTTCTTTCATCAATCTTCTGGTATACTTTTCATCCAACGGAAACATGTTTAAATGGTAAACGGACTTATCCGTAAATTCATAGCGAAAACGGGCCAGGCCTTCATCCAAATGCTCCGGTTCAGCCTTCACATTGTCGCCGGCATAGTAATAAGTATGCTTTGATGAAAAGCCGTGTTTCAACATGGCATTATAATTCCGTTGGTCAAGGATTAAGAAACCATCATATTTAAGGACAGAATAAAATTCAGCCAGTGCTTTACGTCTGTCGCGTTCTTCAAACAAATGGGTGAATGAATTGCCCAAACAAATCACGGCATCGTAATCCTCATGAACGTCGCGGTTCAGCCAGCGCCAATCGGCATGAATTGTGCGCAATATATGCCCTCTTTTGCTCGCATTGGCAAAGGCCTTATTTAACATATTCATGCTGCCATCGGCACTATGTACTTCGATGCCATGCTTTTTTAACAACACAGAGTGATAGCCTGTGCCTGTAGCAACATCAAGAACCTTTTTTACATTTCTTTTCTTTAGCTCTCTGACAAAAAATTCACCTTCACCTTCGGCTCTGGCATCCCAATCGATCAGTTCATCCCACTTATCGACAAATTCTTCCATGTATTGTTCCTGATAATGATCAGATTCTCTAATCTGTACAGGGTCTGTTTCTGTGTGATTCTCCATAATCTATAAGTTTTTCAATTATTAATTTCGTAATTCTTCTATTTTGTTGAGCACCATTTCAGGCGCTGCAAAGTTTTATAATGTATCTGTTATAAAAAAGCGAGATTCCCTGTTTCTTATTTGTTCTTAAATTATAACATGCTCTATGGTGCATTTCATGTAACAAATCACATGTTCTTAAAAACAAAATACATATAATTACAGGCTTATTATGAACATAAGTTCATTACATTATTCGCAAATTCCGCTTATGGCAAGGGATTTTAATATTTATTATTGCGTTTTTTTTTACATTGTTTTAAATAAGATTCAATAATTAAATTCGTTGTACCATTTAATTTTTATCGTGTAATTCATAAATCATGAATAAAACATCTTTATATCAATTATGTTGAAGTATGTTGTATGAATTAATCGTTAAGCCTGCTTAAAAAGAAATCCGACATGTCTCACGGAGACAATAAATATTACCATGTGAACATGCGGATTCCATTTATTGAGTATTGATTTAGGAAACTGATTTAGGCATATAATGCTCTTTTAGATACCATAATGTTTGGTCAATGAATTAATACAACATGCATTTTACCATATTCACAGGTAATTACATGAAAAAAACATCACGAAACCTTACGATATTTTTTATGTACTTTCCGAGTCTTTTCCCGCGAATCGGACTAAAAAAGTTTCTGGCAGGTCTTCTGGCTTGCCCGGCTTATTGAGGCCTTCCCGTCTTTGTCCTTTACAACCCTCATGAAAGAAGTTATGTGCTTCCTTACATTTGTTGGTTCAGGACATCCTCTTTCGCTGAGGCTACGGAGGATAACAGTGGCAGGGGTACTTCAATAAGCCTGTTACGGGCTTACAGCTGCGGGAACAGCTCCGGACTTTCTCATGCCCGAGGCATGAAATCACCGGATTCCCTTATTAAGGTATTTCCTGTTTAAGAAAATAACCACCAAACGATTGCAAATATAACAGAACTATCTGTGACCACCAATTTATTGACTGGTTTATTTATTCATATTGCCAAATTATTGGCTAAACAATATTAATGTATATCTATTATACCTTTGTGTCTTAGGTCATTTAGCAAAAAAAAGTTTAATATTATTAAAGATCAGGGTGCTGACCATCTTTTTTCAGGCCTGGCATTATTCATTCCTGAAAACAAAAATCCCCCAGGTAAGATTACCCTCTTTTCCTCCTTTTATCCAATGCTTCAGCCCTTTTTTCATGTTTTCAACATATCGATCAGATACATATCCTTCGATCTTATGCATATTTTTTTCTGTTTCATCCAACACTTTCGAATAGTGATTCACAAGTTGCTCAGGCATTTCTTCAAATGCGATTTCCCGGAGTCCTAATGCCTTTAAATTCTCCTTATAAAAAGCCGGTGATCCCAATGATGACAGATTAATACGATCATATACAGGCTGCAGTACACTTTCGTCGCATGTATCTGTTTGCATCGGATCGGTAAATATAATCTCTCCGCCGGGTTTTAAAACCCGAACTGCTTCTTCCAGTACTTTTCGCCGGTCGCCGCTATGCAATATAGCATCTTCAGACCAAATTATATCAAATGTATCCTCTTCAAAGGGAATACTTTCAAAACTGCCGTCAATAACATCAATTAAATCTGCAAGACCTTGTTCGGTATTCATTTTTCGGCCACGTTCATTCTCTGCTTCACTCAGATTTAATACGATTACATGGCACCCGTATTTTTTGGCCAAATGCCTTGCTGAACCGGCAAAACCTCCTCCCAGGTCAATAATACGCGTTGAGGCATCAATTTTTTTGGCATAAGAAGCCATGCGGTCTATTGTACGACGACTGGCAACATATATATCATCATCCGGGGAATTATAAATTCCTAAATGTAAATCTTCTCCTCCCCAGATACGTGTATAAAAATTATCGGCATCTGAGCTATTGTAATATTCGCGGGCTGTTTTTACAACGTCTGAATATTGATTATCTGTACTCATAAAATGTATGTTTAGTTTATTTAAATTCAAACATGCCCTCTCTGTAGGCATTCATGTATTTTTCGCAAAATGGGTCTTTACCTGCCAGTGTTTCTGCTGCAATAATATTGGCCATCATTTGTTGGTCCATCGGGTTCATGATAGCTGAATCTAATCCTTTGGTAATTGCCATTATCATAAAACTCTGGTTCATAAATTTACGGCTTGGTATTCCGAAAGAAATATTAGATAACCCGCATACTGTATGAATTCCTTCATATTTACCATGAATTTCTTCCACCGTATTCAGGAATTCCATTCCGAGGTTATCTCCTGAACCGATTGGTTGAACAAGCGGATCAACATAAATGTTTTCGAGTTTTACGTTATTTTGCACCAAATTATTAATTAACTGATCGGCAATTTTCATTCTGTCTTCACGTGTATAGGGCATTCCGGTATCTGACATACACAACGCAATCACTTTCATATCAGTTCCTTTCAGGATTGGTATCATTTTATCGTAACGATCTTTTTCCAGGGAAATTGAATTAAGCATAGGTGTGCCTTTGTGAACCTTAATGGCTTCCTCAAGCACCTGCGGGTCGGGTGTATCAATGCAACAGGGTGCATCCACATTTTCCTGAACGGTTTGTATGAGCCATTTCATATAATCGGCTTCATGGCCTACAAAAATGCCTGCGTTTACATCTATGAAATCGGCACCGTTTTCAAACTGATCTTTCGCCACCCGGGCGATCACATCGTAATTTTTGTCTTTAATATCGTCACGAATTTTTTTTCGACTTGCATTAATAAGTTCACCAACTATGTTCATAGTAAATTAATTTTTTATGCTTTTAATGGTTTATAAAATATTTTTGTTTTACCAATTCTCCAGGAGGTATATGTACGAAATCATCGTCATACGGCCCATTTAGAATTTTCAGGATATATGTGGGTTCGCCTTTATATTCCTTGTATTTTTTTTGAAAATAATCGGCATTCATCTGAGCTACTTTCCTGTATTTATTAGCTTCTTCGGGTATGGTATTTATGAATGCGATTTGGCTATAGTGTTTAATTTCTTCCTTCATGGCCCATTCAGCATCCTCGGGCCCCACTCTTTCGGTATATTCGTTTTTCATTAAGCCTATCGGGTCCTTTTGATTATCAATCCAGCTTTTGGATAAATAATAGGTTCCCGGAAATTCCTTGAAATTGCGGTGATATGCCTGCCTTGAGCCCAAAAAAAAGGCAATACAATCATGCGCCCTGGGAATAATCAGTCCCTGACGGGGTGCTTTCAGTCCAACCACTCCGTTTGAACACAAACCGTATCCCAGCACAATGGTTTCAACCTCTGCACGATCAGCTATTTCATCAATAGTCTCCTGCAGAATATCGGGCATTTTATGGGGTATACGATGAAGCCCCTGATCGAAGAAAATGACCTCCGTTTTATTTCCAATATCTGCATTTAACCTGTTAATTTCCGGCTTTATGCTGCCACATGCAATTATTATTTTAATCTTTTCAGGTTTATCCATTGATGTTTACCTCCTTATCCAAATGAGCTTTTGCTTTACGATACGCAGATAATTTGGGGTTACCCACAGCACGTGCCGTAAATCGATGTAATGACCCCTCGGTTTTTTCAATTACTTCAACAAAGGGATCGCTGGCACCTGCTTCAATAACTTGTTCCCTGGCAATTTCTTTTGATTGTTGCTCGGCATATTCGCATGCATCCTGAAATTCCTCAAAATGTTCCTGTTCTTCCTTAATCCGCACTATATGGGTATATTTCTCTCCTTGTTGCCGGGTAAACACAATGGCTTCGCACACCTCAACAATAGACCCGGAGACTGCCCCTACAGCATTTGCTACCTGATAATTTTCAGGCAATACAAAGCGGGCATCAACATGCGCGGCAGCTCTTTTCAAAAACAATTCGGCGGGTGCTCCGGTACCAATTATGGTTACTTTGCTATCAAGGTTTATTCCCAGAAAACTGTTTTTCTCAAATAAAATTTCTTTCAGCATCCATCGCCCCCATTCCCCGTCTATACGAACCGGCATATCATTGGTGCGTGAATCCTGGCAGGCCAGATATATAACAATTTCCTCGACCAACAAGGCTACAATGGAATCGACCGTATTTTCAATAAACTTTTTACGGGTAATCCCGGAAATGGCGCAGGCTATATTCAATGCTTTATGAGCTGTATCGGCATCCCAGATATTAATGGAACCTTCGGCATGGAAAAGATCGGAAGGAGTAAGTGAACTACATTCGATATATCCCTGAGTGATCAAATCATCCATGTTTAGATGTGCTTTGTGATACACCCCTGCTTTTTTGATAATGGCGGTTAAATTTCTGGGATGATCAGTAATGTAATCAATTACTTTTTTTTGCACCGCTGACAGGTTTTGGTATACCTCATCCTCCATCTGGTTATATAATCCCCAATATTCAAGGTCGTTGAAATATTTTCCCTGACGCTCATTGGTTGCCAATCGGTTAAATTCTTTAGCCACTTTATTATATCGCATAGCTAACTGAGCAAGGGGCGTTACTTTTTCAGGCCCGATTTTAATTTTATTGTATGGGTCCAACCATATCCGGCTATCGCAACCAATTGATACCGTTCGTATTCGTCCGGCTTCAACGGCCGTATGAGTATTACCAACCCTGGCCCCCTGTTCACTTACCACCACTCTCCCGTTTTGAACTAAGGCCATATCGGTAGTTGTACTTCCCACATCAATTACCAGTGAATTATTCTGATGCGAAAGGAATAGCCCGCCAATAGCACTTGCTGCCGGTCCTGACAACACCGTTTCAACCGGTTTTTGAACGGCTTCACTGCATGGCATTAATGTACCATCACCCCGTACAATCATTAAGGGTGCTTTAATACCCATATCGCTGAGTGAGTGGTTAACCGCTTCAATAAATTCCTGCATCACAGCCACCAGCGATGCATTTAAAGAAACTGTGGCGGCCCTTTTAATCGAACCGATCTTTGTGGTTAATTGATGGGCCATTACCACCGGTAGTGTACTTTCTTCCTGAATGATTTTAAATGTTCTGTTTTCATGATCAGGGTTTAACGGACTGAAATAGCTGGAAATAGCAAAAGCGTCTACATCCTGTTGCTTTTCATGGACCCATTGGCGAATGGCCAATTCATCCAACTCAACTTTTTCAATACCTTGTGCATTATGTCCACCTTCAAAAAATTCAACGTTTTCAGCCGATACTTTTTCCAATAATCCGTATTCGTCAACCAAATCTTTATCATAACCTATTAAAAGCAGGCCAACTTTGCGTGCTTTGCCTTCGGCTATCGAATTTGTAGCCAATGTACTCGAGATACCAACCAAACGTATATCATAATCATCGGTGATTTCCAGCATTTGCAACGCACGTATTACACCAAGTTTTAAATCATTTTTTGTGGTTAGCGTCTTGGCGGTTTTAATTACTTTGCGGGTTTTATAGTGTAATAAAACGCCATCTGTAAATGTTCCGCCCGTATCAATTCCTATCACATATCTGTTCATACTTACCTGATTTATACTGTGTAATACCAATTATTGCCGCTCCGGTTCATCTTTCCGGGGCATCTAAATACCAGGAAACAGAAAAACACCCTGACCGAAACTCCGGTTGTTTGAACCGGTCAGGGTTTAAATGCCATTCTGACACAATCAACCTGCTACATTAAATTAAAACAGCTATGGCAGATCTTTATTAAAGCGGCAGGCGCTGTATTAACCATTTGACTTTTTGATGCGCACTTCGGCTTCTTCAAGGATTTTTTCGATCTCCTCGTTTGCAGCAGGATTCACTTTAGAAATGGGGCCTTCATGGTTTTCAATTAAATCCTTGGTTTTCTCAATAACCCGGTCTTTGAGTGTTTTTCTTCCCTGCGATTCCCAGTCTTCATAACTGTTTCGGTCCATAAGCGTGGGTTGCCAGTGTGAACGGAACCATTTCATGGTATGTTCTTCATAGAGATAATGGCCACCCGGACCAACATTATTGATCTCATTTACAGCCATTGTTTCTTCATTCACTTCTATGCCTCTTTCAATGACCCGTGCCATACTAATAAGCTCATCATCAAGTACGGTCTGGAAAACATCACCTGTTTTACCCGACTCGGTATAACCGTTATCATGCACAAAGTTTGCACCACTCATCATGGCAGCATTGATAGAGAATGCCGCTTCAAAAGCCGACTGCATATCCATTGTTTTTGAATCGGTACATCCGGCGGTAGAATACATAGGAAGACCCAAAGAATGCACTACTTCGGTTAATGCTGCACTGAGCAGACCTAATTCCGGTGCGCCATAAGCATAAATGGAATGGCGCATATCAAGAATGGACTGCACCCCGCCGATAATCACGCACGTTCCCGGATTGAGAAGCTGCGAAGCAATAACCCCAACCATTGATTCGGATAATGCAACTACAAGTTGTCCGGCATGCGTAGCAGGCACTGTGCCACCGCCAATAGCACAAGGACTATATACCTGCGGTATACGGTTTTCAGCACAATACATGCATTTATCAATGGCATGGAAATCACTTACCAACGGTGATATTGGTTCACCATAAAAAATATAGTTTGGACGGTGCCTGAAAGCCTCTTCACCTCCGGCCATGGCCATTGCTATGCGATGAATATCCCTGCAACCCTCACGGGTAAACGACCAACTCATGATAGGCGTTGTGGTATTACGGATCATATCTGCAAATTCATACACGTCAGCCAATCCGTTGGTTACATCGCTAATTGATCCAAGTCCCTGCACATAGCCGATATTGGGTAATGCATCACACACCCTGGCCACAATGGATGAATCTTTACGCAGGTATTTCCGTCGTTCTAATGTATCCGTATCAATAAAATAGGGAGGTGTGGGTCCCGGTCCAAAATAGCTGCGTTTTTTCTCTACCCTAATTCTTTTGTCCAGGGTCCCGTCCCAGGGAAATACTTCGGTTATCGGCGGTACGGTGGACAATGCCTGCTTAATTACCTCAGGCGGGAAATAAACACGTATATCATCAACTTTGCAGCCATTTTTCTTAAAAAGTTCGCGCGCTCCTTCATGATGCACATTTGCACCGGTATATTGCAGGGTGCGGTACATTCCGTTTACAATCCTTTCGATCTGATCATCGGATAGTAAGGAAAAAAAAGGAGATTCATTAACTGTATAATTTGTTCTGGTACTCATTAATATTCATTTTAATCATGTACAATTATGAATGTCTTTTATCAGCGGCATCAATAATAGCATGAAGTTCCTTTTTCATGTTTTTATCAATCGCTTCTGCTTCATAACTTGATAGTAATTCATCTGTTTTCTCTTTCACACGCTGATCCATGGTTTTTGACCCTGCTTTTTGCCAGGTTTCATAATCAGTACGATCCTGTAGATTCGGTAAAAACCATTCTTTCCAATAATCAAAAGTATGATCGGTAGTAACGTATTCACCGGCAGGCCCTTGTTTTTCAATCAGGTCGAGTGCCAGGTGTTCATCATCGGTATTAATTCCTTTTCCAAACTGGCGTACCATACCCATCATCTCATCATTCAGCACAAGGCTTTCTAATGATGCATTGGTACCATGGTCAATATATCCTACATCGTGAATAAGGTTAGCACCCGATAAAA
>JAAAOM010000009.1 GCA_009908855.1 Bacteroidota bacterium | reverse complement strand
TCAAACCAGAGCATACGTGCAATTGCTCGAAGGCACCAATACGCGCATATTGGATACCCGAAAAACAACCCCCGGCATGCGATTGTTAGAGAAAGAAGCTGTTCGACTGGGAGGGGGAACCAATCACCGAACCGGGTTATACGATATGATTCTGATTAAAGACAATCATATCGATTATGCCGGAGGTATAAAAAATGTGTTGGCTAAAACCAAAGACTATTTGGCACGTACGCAAAAAAAACTTGACATTGAAATAGAGGCGCGTAGCATGAATGATATTCATGAAATTATGCATATAGGCGGCATAAAACGTATATTATTGGATAATTTTGATATACCGACTACACGCAAGGCGGTTGAAAAAATTGGTGGTTTTTGTGAGACTGAATCATCAGGCAACATTACAAAAGAAAATATCAGGGATTATGCCGAATGCGGAGTCGACTTTATTTCGGTTGGTGCATTAACTCATCAAATTAAAAGTTTGGACATGAGCCTGAAAGCCACCCACTGACTATTATGGAACATAGAGAAGAAGAACGAACATATCGGTTTTTTGATCATGAACTGCATTCGCTGGGAGACAGGCTAAAACAATTCACGCTGCCCGGATTTCAAAAAGTACCGATCTATGATGTATTCTGGTATTTTGTAAAAGGTATTCAATTCGGAGGCCTGAATTTACGAGCTTCCTCCATTGCATTTAATTTCCTTCTGGCACTTGGCCCGGCATTGATTTTTACCCTTACCATAACACCCTATATCCCTGTTGATGATATGCAAATTGAACTTATCCAATTGTTCCGGCAGGCAGTTCCATCAAGCTCATACCAGGCCGTTGAGAACACGGTAACCATGCTCTTCCGAAAAAAAGCCAGTTTAACACTATTTGGCTTATTAACAGCGCTGTTTTTTGCCTCCAAAGGAATTATCGCTATGATCGATGCGTTTAATGCCAGTTATCACGTGCATGAAAAAAGATCGTGGATCAAAAAAAATATCATCGCTGTATTTTTGGTTTTTACCCTTGTTTTTCTGGTAACATCATCGCTGTTACTGATTGTGTTTAGCCAGTTTTTTGTAGATGTTCTTATTGATAATAATTACATTGAAAAAGGCTCCAAATTGCAACTATTGCTTGTTGGGAAATGGGTTATTGTGGTATTATTTATCTTTTTGGGAATTAGCTTTTTATACTATTGGGCGCCGGAGCGACGCAACCGGAAAAATTTTATCAATGCAGGTTCTGTGTTTGCCACATTTTTTACCATTGCTGCCTCTGTAGGGTTTTCCTATTTTGTAGATAACCTGGCACAGTTGAACCGCATTTTTGGTTCCATAGGCGCACTAATGGCTCTGATGATCTGGGTATATTTCAATGCCATGACCTTGCTCATCGGTTTTGAACTGAATGCAAGCATTAAAAATGCGAAAAATCAAATTGAACCTTATCACATGCTTCAGGTTCCTTAATTAGGAAAAAATTTTATGAAAAATCTGAAAGACATACGCAATGAATATATGCTCATGCAGCTGGACGAAAAAGATGTTCATCCTGATCCGGTTCACTTGTTCAACCAATGGTTACAAGCTGCAATGGATGCGGGAGTAAAAGAGCCTACAGCCATGAATCTGGCAACAGCCGATAATACAGGAAAGCCCTCATCGCGTATTGTATTACTTAAAGATGTAACAGAAAACGGATTCACTTTTTTTACGAATTACAACAGCAAAAAAGGCAAACACCTCGCGGAAAATCCCCATGCATGCCTGCGTATTGAAGGAAAAGTTGAGAAAATTGCTTCTGCCGATTCAGATGCCTATTTTAACAGCCGGCCGCCGGGCAGTCGGATTGGTGCCATTAGCTCACCTCAAAGCCAGGTGATACCAAACCGGGCTTATATCGAACAAAAAGTGGATGAAAACACCCGTAAATTTAGCGATCAAGCCACCGAACGACCCGATTATTGGGGTGGATATCATGTTATGCCCGAAACAATAGAATTTTGGCAGGGCCGTGAAAGCAGGCTCCATGACCGCATATTGTACACACTGAAAAATGGTGAGTGGAAGATTCAGCGATTGGCCCCTTAAAAAAATTTCCGCAATCCTGTGCAGATTGAATTCGTTGAGGATTACTACAATGTTCGGATAACTATCGTAATAAACCCAAATTAGCAAGAATACAATTAAAACATTGATTCAATCTGCTCCTGCAACAATTTAATTTTTCCCTCGGCATCGGCTTGTTTCTTTCGTTCAGCTGCAACCACATTTTCCGGTGCATTTTGTACAAAACGTTCGTTCTGTAGTTTCTTCAGCACCGTATTTAGAAAGCCTTTGGTGTATTCAAGTTCCTCTTTTAATTTGGCTAATTCAGCGTTTTTATCAATTTTATCATCCAGGATAAGATAAAATTCGCGTCCACGGGAGATATAGGAAATACCTCCATCAGATTTATCAGTTTTTATTTCAAAACTTTCCAGATTGGCTAATTTTTCGGCAATGGCTTTGAACCGAATGTTTTTATTTGCTGATACTTCATACAACTGCAACATGTCTTTGTTGGCAATTCCTTTGCTCTGGCGTGTATTACGGACAAATCCCACCACTTCCCGAATCATTTCAAATTCAGATAACAGTTTTTCATTATAAGCCTCGGGCTTTGGCATTTCAGCAACCATAATGCTTTCATTTGTTCCTCTTTCCTGTAATAAATGCCAGATTTCTTCCGTGATAAATGGCATAAACGGATGTAATACCCGTAATAACCGATCAAAGAAATTCAAAGTCCTGGTATATGTAGCACCCGACATCGGTTGCTGATACCCGGGTTTAATGGCTTCAAGGTACCAGGATGCAAAATCGTCCCAAAACAACTTATAAATAACCATCAACGCTTCTGACAGTCGATAACTGTCATAGGCCTTATCCATGTTGGTTATGGCCTGTGAAAAGCGATGGGTGAACCATTCAATGGCTTCTTTGGCAGCCTCGGTTTGTTCCTTATCGTTACTCACCTCCAGTGATTTTACCAATCGAAATGCATTCCATATTTTATTGGCAAAATTCCGGCCTTGTTCAGTCAGGTTTTCATCAAACAATAAATCATTTCCGGCCGGTGAACATAGCAACATGCCCACCCGCACACCATCAGCGCTGTATTTATCAATAAGTTCAATCGGATCAGGTGAGTTTCCCAATGATTTCGACATTTTACGACGATGGATATCTCGTACAATACCGGTTAAATAGACATTTTTAAATGGTTTGTCGTTTCTGTATTCATATCCTGCCAGAATCATTCGGGCAACCCAGAAAAATAATATTTCAGGCGCCGTAACCAGGTCATTGGTCGGATAATAATATTTAATATCCTCATTATCAGGATAACGTATCCCATCAAATACCGAAATGGGCCATAACCAGGATGAAAACCAGGTATCCATCACATCCTCATCCTGCGACAGATTATCTGCTGATATGGTGTTATCGCCCGATTTTTTTCGGGCCTTTTCAATGGCCTCTTCCTGGGTTTTGGCCACCACAAACTCATTGGTGTTATTAATGTAGTATACCGGAATACGATGCCCCCACCACAGCTGGCGCGAAATACACCAATCTTTAACGTTCTCCATCCAATGCCTGTAGGTATTTTTAAATTTAGCGGGATGTAATTTCACATCATCATTCATAACAGCTTCCAAAGCCGGCTTTGAAATATCAGACATTTTCAGGAACCATTGCATGGATATTTTGGGTTCAATAACGGCATCAGTCCTTTCAGATCGACCCACTTTGTTCGTATAATCTTCCTGTCCTTTCAAATATCCTTCATCTTGTAACTGATTCGCTATCTTTTTTCTTACCAGATCGCGATCCTCACCAATATATATTTCTGCTTTTTCATTCAGGGTACCATCATCATTTAATATATCTATCACTTCCAGGTTATGACGCAGGCCAATTTCATAATCATTAACATCATGGGCGGGTGTTATTTTTAAACAACCCGTTCCGAATTCCATATCAACATAATCATCCTCAATAATCGGTATTTCACGGTTAATAAGCGGAACCAGTACTTTTTTACCCTTAAGATGCAAATAGCGTTCATCTTTCGGGTTCACACAAACAGCCGTATCCCCCAGAATGGTCTCTGGCCGGGTAGTTGCAATGGTTACAAATTCCTCCTCCCCAATAATGGGATAGTTTATATGATAAAGTTTTGATTGTTCTTCGGTGTATACAACTTCTTCATCTGAAACAGCCGTTCGTGCTTCCGGGTCCCAGTTTACCATGCGCACACCTCGATAAATAAGGCCTTTTTCATACAAGTCAATAAACACATCAATCACACTTTCATAGCGCGCATCATCCATCGTAAAACAAGTGCGGTTCCAGTCGCACGATGCACCCAGGCGTTTTAATTGCTGCAGAATAATGCCGCCATGTTTATGAGTCCAGTCCCAGGCATGTTTAAGAAATTCTTCGCGTGATAAGTCTGATTTATGAATTCCTTCTTCTTTTAGTTTTGCAACTACCTTGGCCTCAGTGGCAATAGAGGCATGATCGGTGCCGGGAACCCACAACGCATTTTTACCCAGCATACGAGCCCTGCGTACCAATATATCCTGAATGGTGTTGTTTAACATGTGCCCCATGTGCAATACACCGGTTACGTTAGGTGGTGGTATCACAATCACATACGGTTCGCGATCATCGGGCCTGGAAGAAAAAAGTCCTTTTTCATCCCAGAATTTATACCACTTATTCTCAATATCCTTCGGACTGTATTTGCTCGCAATGCTCATAAAATAATTCGTAAATTGATGTGATTTTTTAAAATTTGCGTAAAAATATAAATAATAACGTAACAGAATATCCAATGCTGGCCATAAGTTATTTCGCATCTAATTTTCCCTGTGGATTTTGTTATTTTTTAATTCCATTGCGGAAATTAGGTACCATTGCATGTATGACGAAACCAATAAATTCATCCCTTTATGGAACTTATACAATACAACGTTGATGCCTTCACACACGAAGTTTTTGGAGGAAATCCGGCTGCAGTTTGCCCGCTTAAAGAATGGCTTCCCGATGATATAATGCAAAAAATTGCCACAGAGAACAATTTATCGGAAACAGCCTTTTTTGTTCCCGAAAAGAATGCCGTACATATCCGTTGGTTCACACCAACCGCCGAAATCGATCTGGCCGGCCATCCCACATTGGCTGCAAGCCATGTTCTATATGAATACCTCGATTACAATCAACCCGAAATTCTTTTTCATTCGAAATCCGGTGAGCTAAGGGTAAAAAAAATCGGGAAACATGAATACCAGTTGAATTTTCCGGCCAGACCTCCCAAAACATGCAGGGTTGCCAAATACAAAGTTGAAGCGGCCATCGGTGTAAATCCAAAGGAAGTGCATCAGGCAAGAGATTTATTGGTTGTACTTGAAAACGAGCGTCAATTGGCTCAGCTACAACCGGATATGGAAAAGCTGAAACAATTACATAAACATGGTGTAAGCATCACGGCACCGGGTGATCAATGCGATTTTGTTTCGCGTTTTTTTGCCCCGGCAATGGGTATTCCGGAAGACCCTGTAACCGGCTCGGCCCATTGCACACTGGTGCCTTACTGGGCTGAAAAACTAAACAAAAAAAAGAAATTAAAGGCTATTCAAATCTCCCAAAGAAAAGGATATTTATCTTGTGATTATTTAAATGATCGTGTATTGATAGCCGGAAAAGCCGTCACATTTATGAATGGCATCATATATATTTAACCATTTTTTTCAATTGGAAACTAGTTTTTTGTCCAAATTCAATTAATTTTGTGTATGTTTTATTCAAAATAAAAGAAAGATGAAATCAATCATTTTTACTACCATATTAGTTTTCACATCATTTTTATCAGCCTGTTCACAAACAACTGCATCCGATTCAGAAAAACAAGCCGCTGCCGTATCAGAAATTAAGTTTGAAAAAGTAGTGCATGATTATGGTGCTATCCCGGTAGGTGGCGATGGAAATTACGAATTTGTTTTTACCAATGAAGGTGAAAAACCGCTTGTTTTAAGTAATGTACGTTCATCATGCGGTTGTACTGTGCCAAAATGGCCCAAAGAACCGATCAAAAAGGGCGAACAAGCCTCTATAAAAGTCAAATATAACACCAATAAAATTGGTACTTTCTCAAAATCAGTTACAGTATATTCCAATGCCAGCAATAATCCGGTTGTATTACGAATTAAAGGAAAAGTGGTAGACCAGGATCAGGCGGCAGCGGCGAACTAATAAACACGGAAACATCTATTCATTGTAATGATTACCCGGAATGTTTCGGGTATAATGGGTTTATTTAATCACTAAATATATTGTATACATGCCAAAACTGTCTGAGAGAAGCGCCAGAATGCCGGAATCACCAATCAGAAAATTGGTTCCGTTGGCTGAACAAGCTGTAAAAAAAGGAATTAAAGTACACCGGTTAAACATCGGTCAACCTGATATACATACTTCTCCCGAGGCGATGCAGGCGATTCGCAATATTAAGGCGCCCGTTATTGAATATACACACAGTGCAGGCCTTGAATCACTTCGCAAAAAACTGGTTGAATACTACAAAAGATTTGACATAGATGTGACGCCTGATGATATGATTATCACCACCGGCGGTTCAGAAGCTATTTCTATTACATTGCTTGCCTGCCTGAATCCGGGTGATGAAATTATTGTACCCGAGCCATTTTATGCCAACTATTTCAGTTTTGCAACTACTTCTGATGTAAATGTAACTCCCATTACTTCGGTAATAGATAATAATTATGCCCTTCCCTCTATTGAGGCTTTCGAAAGTAAAATTACCAATCGTACCAAGGCCATAATTATTTGCAACCCGAATAACCCGACCGGTTATTTGTATTCGCGTGAGGAACTGGAGCAAATACGACATTTAGTCAAAAAACACGATTTATATTTGCTGGCCGATGAAGTATACCGTGAACTTGTGTTCGACGGTGAGTATTTTCCGGCCATGCACCTGAAAGGGATTGAGGACAATCTGATTCTCATCGACAGCATGTCCAAAAGATACAGTGCTACCGGCTTACGAACCGGTGCATTGGTTACCAAAAACAAAGATTTAATCAATACGGCCCTGAAATTTGGTCAGGCCCGACTGGCTCCTCCTTATGTCGGACAAATAGCCGGTGAAGCGGCCATTGATACCTCCACGCAATACCTGAATGAAGTGCATGCCGAATACAAAAAACGACGCGATTTTATTGTTGATGCACTGAATAAAATGGAAGGTGTTGTCTGTCCCATGCCAAAAGGCGCTTTTTACTGTATGGCCAAACTACCGGTTGATGATGCTGAAAAGTTCTGTCAGTGGATCTTATCGGATTTTAGTTACAACAATCAATCAGTAATGTTAGCACCAGCCTCCGGTTTTTATTCAACCAAAAATTCAGGCAAACAAGAAGTACGATTGGCATTTGTGCTGAATGTGGATGAGCTGAAAGAATCGATGGAATGTCTGAAACATGCTTTGTTACAATATCCGGGGCGTGACCTGGAAGCAACCAGCAGCTTGATCCAAAAAAGCTCAGTAAACATCGGGATATAAAAGATATTTTTCTCGTACTGCCTTAAACGCAATGAGGTCTTCCTGCCAGGAAGACCTTATTTTTTGTGCCTGCCAGCCATCTAAAATTTGTTCTTTCAGTTGATCCGTGCCGGCAAGCAAATTAAAATAATTGTTAAAGAATTCCACCGATCCTCCCACTTTCTGAAATGCATCCATCAAATAGTCCAATTCCAATTGTGAATTATTGTATAGTGTATTTGTTTTTCGTAAATCCACCCCATAACATATCCGGTTTTTATATTTGGGATTTTTCGCCGCTCCGGGTACAGGGGTGGGAATAAATGAAAAACCTTTATCCGGATATGCCGGATGTCCATAAACCTCAAACGGAAATTCAGTACCCCGTCCGACACTCATTATCGTTCCCTCAAAAAATCCTAAACTCGGATATAAATAAATGGATCGCATACTGGTTAAATTAGGTGAAGGATTTATTTTCAATTCAACTTTTACATCGTGCGAATAATTTTTACAGGGAATGACTGTCAAATCGCACTGAACAGCGTTTTTTAACCATCGCTCACCATTTATCATTTGCGCATATTCACCGATGGTCATGCCATACACAACCGGAACCGGGTGCATGCCCACAAACGATTGATATTCCATATCCAGCACCGGTCCATCGATATAAAAGGCATTCGGATTCGGTCGATCAAGCACGATACACTTTACGCCGGCTTCAGCACATGCTTCCATAACATAATGCATGGTTGAAATATAAGTGTAATATCGTACGCCCACATCCTGCAAATCGAATAATACCACATCCAGCTCTTTCAATATCCCTGTATCGGGTTTATAGGAATTTCCATAGAGAGATATAATAGGAATATTATTTGTTTCTTCATGACCATCATCCGTGATTTTTTCTCCTGCATCAGCCGTACCTTTGAATCCATGCTCAGGGGTGAAAATATATTGAATATGAATATCCAAAGATATTAACGAATCAATTAAATGTGTGCCGGAAATAAAAGATGTATGATTCACCACCACCCCCACTTTTTTATTCTCAATATCAGGCAGGTATAAATTGGTTTGCTCAGCACCGGTAAGCAACTTTTCCTGGTTATTCTGCAAGGATTGTGACTGTGCACAAGACCAAATTATTACCGATATTACAGGAAGAATTATTACATGAACTTTGGATAACATACGAACCTCATTAACTTTAGCGTTTCAATGACAATATTATAAATTAATTACTATACTTTTGTAAACTTTTCAATGCTTTGAATACAGAATTATTTATTGCCAAACGTCTTTTTTCAGGCCGGGAAGCAGGAAAATTTTCCAGGCCCATTTTATCCTTTAATGTTATAGGCATTGCACTTGGGGTAGCTGTAATGGTTATTTCGGTGATAATTGTTACGGGTTTTAAGAATGAAATCACCGAGAAAGTAATTGGTTTCGGTTCACATATACAAATTACCAATTTCGATTCAAACCGTTCGTATGAAACACTGCCTGTCCAAAAAGACGAACAAACAATTCATGATATTAAATCCGGTTCAGGTATTACCGAAGTAAGTGTTTTTGCCAACAAATATGGCATCTTAAAGAAAGAACTGGATTTTCAGGGTGTCGTGCTAAAAGGAGTTGACAAAGGGTATAACTGGTCTTTCTTCGAAAAAAGCCTGGTGGATGGCCACATCCCTCAATACAGCGATACAGCCACCTCAAATGATATACTGGTGTCGGAATATGTTGCCTCTGCACTTAAACTGAATGTGGGAGACCCCATAGGTGCCTTTTTTATTCAGAAACCTCCTCGCATGCGTCGTTTTAACATTGCCGGGATTTATAAAACAACATTGGAAGAATTTGATCAGACTTTTGTAATGTGCGATATACAACATGTTCAAAAGTTAAATGGCTGGACAAATGATCAGATTTCCGGCTATGAAATTACTACAGATAACTACAAAATGTTGGATTATTACGCATTGCAGCTTTTTAATAAAATAGGTAACCAATTTTTTGAGGAAGGTTCAAAACTTAAAATCTCAACCATCACTGAAAAGTATCCCTATATTTTTGATTGGCTTAACCTGCAGGATATTAATGTTTGGGTAATCCTGATAATAATGATCACGGTTGCCTGTTTTAATATTATTGCCGGTTTGCTAATCCTGGTATTGGATCGGACACAAATGATCGGTATTCTTAAAGCATTGGGTACAACCAACCGTTCCATAAAAAAAGTTTTTATTTACCAGTCGTTACTGTTGGCTTTTAAAGGAATAGTTATCGGGAATTTGATAGGATTGGGAATATGTTTCGTTCAATGGAAATTCAATCTGTTAAAGCTGGATCAGTCTGCCTATTTTTTAGATGCGGTGCCTGTAAACTTTAATATCCCCTTGTTGTTTTTATTGAATATTGGCATTTTCCTGATTATATTTTTGATTTTATTATTGCCATCCATCATAATTTCAAAAATTGATCCCGCTAAATCAATAAGGTTTGAATAAAAATATGGATCAACTTCGGGAAATATTAAAGCGTAAAGAATATCGGTTGCCCGGGGAACATGCCCATAACAAAATGATGCCTTCCGCGCGACGCAAAATGTCTGAAAACCATGATTTAAAATCCAGGGCTGCTGTTCTTATTCCCATATTCGAAAAAAATAACGACTATCATCTGATATTAATAAAAAGGCCTGAATACGAAGGTGTACATAGTAATCAGGTTAGTTTTCCGGGTGGTAAGATTGAAGATATTGATACCGATTTGCAATCAACCGCATTGCGTGAAACCAATGAAGAAATTGGTATTCCGGTAGAATGCATAGAAATTGTCAACCAGCTCACATCTATTTTTATTTCGGTGAGTAAATATGAGGTGACACCATTTGTTGGAATACTTCGTGAGCCACCTGAATATACTATAAACGAAAAAGAGGTTCAATATGTCATTGAAACCTCCTTAAGTCATTTGCTGGAACCATCCAGTGTGAAAACAACCACCATGCATTTCGATACGGAACTTATTGATGTTCCGTATTTCGATATTGATGGTGAAATTGTATGGGGTGCAACCGCCATGATTCTATCGGAATTCCTGGCATTGGTGCGTGATTAATTGGTTTCCAGATTTTGATAATGATTATACCGCTCCAGCACTTCTTTTACATAATTATAAGGTTCAATCCCCCTGCAATATCCGTATTTTACATCCGGGTCTTTATAATATTCGGGTTTTGATTTCGATAACAGATAATAATCCACATTATCATCCCACACCTTCGGGTTTTTGCCGTTCTTCTCAGCCAATCGCTGGGCATCCACAACATGTCCAAGCCCAACATTATATGCTGCCAGTATAAACTTTATTCGTTCTTCTTCATTCTCAATATTCTCAAAACGATCGTTAAGCCATTTGATAAAATTCACACCTGCCCTTATTTGTTCGCCGGGAGCAGAAGTAGAATCTACACCAAATTGCTTACCCGTTGCCGGCATCAATTGCATAAGCCCATACGCACCTGCCCATGATTTGACATTGGCTTTAAATCTTGACTCCTGATAGATCATGGAAGCAAGTAACCGCCAATCCCAACCAATCTCATCGCTATAGGCCTGTATATACTTATCAAACTGACTCATTTTACCGGTATTGAAAGTATAATAATCGCTTTTACGTAAGTTTTGAACATACGAACTCTCAAAATATTTATGATATAACACATGATATTTTTTGGTCCGTTTAAACTGAATCAGCCATTCATTTATATCATTCTGCAATTGTTCATTTCCTTTTTTAACAGCCCATGCCAGGTTTTGGTCAAAACTCACCGGTGTTTGCACATCAATGTTACTATAAAAACCCGTATTGGCTTTGGCCAGATTTTCATCACATACCGTGTAATTAATATCGCCATTGGCAACAAGGGAAATCAGTTCTTCGGCTTCTTCATCCACTTCCACGATATATATTGTATCACCGATTTCTTCCGATAGATTCTCTAAACGGGTTACGAAGGATGAATTCTTCTGAACATATACCCTTTTGCCGCCTAAGTCCACTACATTTCTAATTAACTGTTCTTCGCGTTGTTTCCTGTTCATTTGCTTCCAACCATGCGGCATACGCTGAACCAAAACCTGCTTAACCCTGCTGTGGGGCACCGTGAAATCAACCACATCTTTTCTTGGTTTGGTAATTGTTAAATTGGTAGCTATTAAATCAATGTCATTATTTTGTAATGACCTGAAATTTTCATTTAAGTCATCCTCAATTTTTACTTCCAGCGGTATACCCAAAAAATCTGTAAGTTCCTTGAGCATCTCATAATGAAAGCCCATAGGCTTACCTTTATAAATAAAATAGTTGGCTGAGTTATAGTGTGTAACAGCCGTAATTTTTCCTTTATCACGATAAGAAACAATTGTGTCCTTTGTTGATTCAGATAATTCGTTATTTCCATTTTGCTTGTTATTGCATCCCTGGAACAGCAACATAACAGCGAATAAAAATAAAAGTACTTGTGTTTTCATAAGCACACTCCTTTCCTTTTATTGTATACTTTGAATTTTAAAAATACCAGCACAGTCAAAGTAACAAATAATGGTTTATAATGTTTTAGTTATAAAATGTCCATGCAACTCCCACCTTAAATACACCGGGAGATTGCGGATAATCCGGCACCAATGTTATATTTCTGGCCATTAGGCCATAATTTACATGTTCGTATTTTAATAAAAACCTAACCTGCTTTAATTTAATATTCCAAAATGCGTTTACATAAGGGTAATTACCAACCTTCGTATTCCTTTGCTTGTAATAGCTCATTATCGCCGGCATATAGGCATCTGCATAATATTCGGTGTTATACCTTACCGATAACCCGATTATGTGATCCAATCGTCCGCCGGTTGACTTAAACAGCATCGGAAATACCACATAAATCTTAGCCTTCAGACTTACCAATGGTAAATCGATAATACCTTCGTCGGATGATTGTTGCAGAACAACATATTCTTGTGTTCGGAATATTCCTTTATCCATTTCATGACTGATTTCCAGTGCGTTTATAGAAACCAGACGACCAATTTGTTCCGGTTGTACATTTTCGTTCAGGTATATATAATTGTATAAATTTGACTGTGTATACTTCACATAAGCATTGTATTTCGGAAGGCCTAATTTACCGGATAAGGTGAATATGTTCACTTTGGGAAACGATAAATCGGTCCATTTAAAATGGTTGCTGTAAAAATTGGAATATATAGGAGAAGGTGTTTTTAATTTGTAATTACCACTTAAACTAAGGCTAATCAGACTATCTTTGCCAAATGTACGGTCAACTTCGCCATACAAATTAAAATCACCAAAATTATATCCTGCCAGGTAGTAATCGCCATTTATAATCCAGTCCCACTTACGGGGAATTTTATTATACAATGCGGCCGATGCGAATAAATTGGTAATTCTATGGTCGTAATCAAAATGTTTTTTATTCACATCATACATGAATGCAAAATTCATATATTCTGTATAATCCTCATCAGAAACATTATCTAAAAAGGTATACTGCCCCAAATTCTGATATTTATTGGCGGTATCGTTAATTAGAAAATGACGAAAATGCGATATCTCATGTGTTAAATCAGCCCTTACAGCAACATTGTACTTTTGTGCCTCATTGAATTCAATTCTTGCCGTATTGGAAAGTTTTTTATAAATCAGTGAATCCCTTGTATTTGCTGAATTCAAAAATCTGTTGTTATAGAATTCGCTATCCAATTCATCTTCATAATACTTCGCAAACACATCATATTTAAATAAATGCGCAAACTCAAGATTAAAAAATGCCTGGTCCTGAATAACAGAATCGTTTTGTATCTCATCCTGATGCAGTCGATACTTCTGCATCAGAAATATATTTCTTGATTTTAACGTGTTTTTTGCATTGGGTGTTAATGCGTTTGCACCGTCGGCCCCGGGAATTTGAGTTGCCATATCACCCGTACTCTGATCACCGTCCAACAGGGAGTCTACATCGATTATCCCTCCATTTTCTGCTATTTCATGCTTATTCACATGAATGGATGTATATAAACTATATTCCTCACCCAAATAGTTCCCAAACAAACTTCCGGAGTTTTTGCGAACAGGCTGATAATTATAAAATCCGCGTGAA
>JAAAOM010000018.1 GCA_009908855.1 Bacteroidota bacterium | reverse complement strand
AGCAGGATGAATGGCAATTGTTTTCTTTTATACGGGCTCATGAGGATTTTCTTCAGACATTTGATATTGAACTGGTTGAAGGACGGGATTTTTCTAACAAAATAAGTTCGGATTATACCAAATCAGTTTTGGTTAATGAAGCTTTGGTGCATAAAATGGGTTGGAACAATGTAACCGCCATTAATAAGAAGCTAACCTTTAAAGATGATGAAAGAATTATTGGCGTATTTAAAAATTATAACTTTTATTCTCTTCATAAAAACATGGAACCATTGGTTATTGATCTGGTTGATCCTGCAAATGTTGATCAACATAACTGGGCAACAAACTATGTAGCTTTAAAAATAGGGGCGCAAGATGTTAGCAATACCATAGTATTTCTAAGAAATAAGTGGCATGATTTTGCCCCGGATACGCCATTTAATTACTCGTTTCTTGATCAAAAACTAGATAATCTGTATAAGAAAGAGTCCAGCTTGAGTCAATTGATTGTTATATTCACAGTTATCTCTTTGGTACTGGCCTGTATTGGCGTATTTTCATTATGTCTAAAATTAGCCAAACACAGAACAAAAGAAATTGGGATAAGAAAAGTAATTGGTGCCAAAAACTCCAGCATTCTTAGCATGCTCCATAAAGATTTGATTATATGGGTTTTAATAGCCATGCTGCTTTCGTTTCCTTTTACTTATGGAATTATGAATAATTGGATTAAGAATTTTGCTTACCAGACAACCATGAACTGGTGGATTTTTGCACTCACCGGAATTATGGTCTTAATGATCACTTTACTCACCGTAAGCTGGCAATCCTGGCGCGCAGCCAGCCGAAACCCGGTGGAGGCGTTAAGGTATGAATGATTCAATACTGATCAATAAAAACTTTAGGTGTTATGACAGGTATGCCACGAAACGGATGTAAAATAAGTAAATCAGAATCGCCGGTAATAATGAGGTCAGCTTTTCCTGCAACAGCTAACTCAAGAAACATATTATCCTTTATGTCCCTGCATACAAATATCCTTTCCATCGGTTTTATCCATTGCGATTCTCTTGCGAGTGTTTCGCAAAAATCTATTCGGTTGGCAAAAGAAATATACTTATCAAATTTTGAACTTAACAGTTTTAGCCGTAGCTCGCTGGATGTAAACTGGCTGGATAATATGGTGTTCTTGTTTTGTCTTGCTTTCCGGAGTGATTTCGACGGGTTTGAGTTCCAAAAAAGGGCGGCGCTGATTAAAACATTGTTGTCGAAAACCAGGGTCATTTACTCATCTTTTAGCAAATCATCAAGCATTTCAGGAGTTAAACCATTTCGTTTTGCCTGTTTTGACATATCATTCATGATTTCCTCCAATGACCTTTTGGGTCGAACCCAGTTTTCAAGGGATTGCAACAATTCATTTCTTCTGTTATCATCCATATTGTTGATGATATCAGCAACCTCATCGCTTACACGGAAAGAAATGGTTTTCATAGGATATGTTTTATACAAAAATAACAATTAATCAAAAAAACTAAAAAGATGCTGAACTTACCACATCACCTCAATAACATCTGTTGGATGGTTCCCCGGACCGATACAAAAGTCCTTTTATTTGCAATACTCACCGTAAGCTGGCAATCCTGGCGCGCAGCCAGCCGAAACCCGGTGGAGGCGTTAAGGTATGAATAGTCTTAAACAACACAAATAATGAATATATCAATTTAATATCCTATAACATGTTGAAATATTATTTTAAATCCGCTATTAAAAGTCTAAGCCGAAACAGCCAATTTACGCTGATAAATATTATCGGGTTTTCATTTGGTATTTCTGTATGCCTGGCCATAATAACCTATCTGATTCATGAATATTCGTATGACCAATACCATAAACATGCCGAATCCATTTATAAACTAACCAAAAAAGCAGAAAACTCGAGTGAAATTGATTACCGTGTTAAGGATATACTGCTTGAAAATTACCCTGAAATTGAAAATGCCTGTATTACCAATTTGTTAGCATTTCCGGTTTCCGTGAGTGCAGAACAGAAAGGTCATTATATCGATAATATTTTATCATGTGACAATGCTTTTTTCGAAATGTTTACAATACCAGTGGTCCGCTCGGTTTCAGCTAAACTTTTACCCGACCGGCATTCAGTTGTGATTACCAAAAGTGCAGCCAAAACATTGTTTGGTAATGTTGATCCATTGGGAAAAGAACTGGTATTACGTCATCAGCATCCGCTGATGGTTACCGGAATTATAGAAGACTTTCCGGATAACTCAAGTATTCAGGCCAACCTGATTGTAAACGGAGATAATGATGACTTTAAATTCTCCTTTAGCTGTGAGAACTACCAGGATGAAAGTTCTCATCGCTGGCCATTTGAGATTTATCTTTTATTGGAACAACATGTTAATCCGGAAATGCTAATTTCAAAAATGAATGCCCATCCTGAAATTACTCAACCCTATGGTAAAGAATTTGGTTTTCTTGCCTTAAAGGATATCTATTTAAATGATCCTACCCATGATAGCAGAACAATGAAGGGATCAAAGGGATTACTTGGTATTTTAACCATCATTGGAGGGATTATTTTATGTTTGGCATTGATCAATTTCATTAACCTTACAGTATCGCAAATCAATAAACGGGGCAACGAAATAGGGATTAAAAAGACCATCGGTGCTTATCACCGCAATATCAGCCGACAAATAGTCAGTGAGACATTAGTGGTTATGTTCATCTCATTTCTAATGGCTATGACCCTGCTATACCTACTTGTTCCTTTTTATCAATCCATTTTTTATACACACTTCCAACCAAATATACTGTTTCGCAATCATTTCTGGCTTTTTTTAATTCCTGCCATTCTCATATTGTCCTGGTTTACGGGAAGTGTGATCTCAATGTTGTTCTATCGTGTGGGTCCGCTTAAAGCAATATCCAACAATCTATTTTCCTTCAAACAACATAACAATATAACCCGAAATACGCTCACCATCTTTCAATTTACTGTTTCCATTGTATTGATCTTTGTGATCATTGTCATCAGTAAACAAATACATTATGTTAAGCATAAAGAGTTGGGATTTAATGATTCACAGTTATTACGGTTGGATCTTCCCACTATGAAACAAGAAAACAAAGGAAATTCCCGGGTAATGATGGATAAATTCCATCAATACCCGGGTATCACTAGCATGACGGCTACCAATGGCGTCCCTGGCGATATAAATAGTTCAATGGGTGCCAATATAGAAGGGAAGGACGGAAGTTTATCCATACTAATGGTCGATACGGCTTTTGTACATACTTTTCAGCTAAGTGTATTACATGGAAGAACACCATTACCCGGTGAATACGGTGAGGTGTGTTTATTTAATGAAGCAGCTTTTCGGTACTTTGAATGGAACAACCTGGAAAATAAGATTTTTAATAACGGTCGGGAGGGAGGATATCGTGTCGTGGGCGTGGTAGAAAATTTTCATTACCAATCGATGCATAATAAAATTGAACCAATGGCCATATTATATGGTAGTTGGGGTTATGAGGATCATCTGAACATTCGACTTGCTTCATCATCAATCGCTCAAACCATGGATTTTATTAAGGAGGCATGGGCTGAAATACTTCCCGGATATCCTATAAAATATCAATTTTATGATGTCTGGTTCGATGCCATGTACGAGAAAGAAGAAAAATTTGCCCAATCCATAAGCCTGTTCGCCATATTGGCCATAATCATTTCCTGTATCGGTATATTGGGCCTATCTGTTATAACTTCGGCCAACCGAATTAAAGAAATTGGTATACGTAAGGTAAATGGTGCAAAGGTTCGTGAAATTATCGGTATGTTAAACACCGACTTTGTTAAATGGGTTATGATTGCCAATATTCTGGCTGTACCCATTGGCTATTTTGTAGCAACAAAATGGTTGGCAAATTTTGCATACCAAACCGGGTTGAGCTTGTGGATTTTTATTATGGCCGGGCTAATTGCATTAGTAGTTGCAATACTCACCGTAAGCTGGCAATCCTGGCGCGCAGCCAGCCGAAACCCGGTGGAGGCGTTAAGGTATGAGTAATTGACTACGTTTTCATGCGAAGTTGCGCTCTTTGAACCTTGCTTCCTCCTCAATGAAACAACTATTAAGATAAATTCAGAACAATATTTTAGCATAAACGAATACACAATTATTATGAACCGATTAAACATCAAATTCATACTAAGAAATCTTTGGAAAAGTAAGCTTTCACATCCATTAACTTAATAGGGATTGTTATAGGGTTTTCGGTTAGTACGTTATTACTTATTTATTCAAAATCGCAATTAACCAGTAACACTCATTTTTCCAATGCTGATCGGATATACAGGGTCGAAAATAATGGTTTCCGCAACTTCTCACGAAAGAAGGTTGACGTTTTTCGAAACCATGTGCCGGGAATTGAGCATATTACCAAATATCATGGAAGTTGGTCATTTGAAGATATTATTCATTATCAGGAGAGGGAATTAAAAGTGGATAATGCATTTTATGCAGATTCCGTATTTTTTAGGGTTTTCCCGTTTAAAACAATTTACGGGAACCTTGCAACAGCGCTGGACAATCCTTTTTCTATGGTGCTTACACAATCCGAAGCAAAAAAAATATTTGGTGCGGAGTATCCACTGGGTAAAACCGTCACACTTAAAACCACAGGATATGGTATCAACGATTATATGGTTACAGCGGTTATTGAGGATGTCCCCAATAACTGCTCGTTTCGTTTTGATGCCGCTTTTGCTCTTTCCGGCCTTAATGCTGTAGAGAGCTATAATAATGATGCAAATAATTGGGGCAGTAATTTCTATACGGCTTTTGTATTGATGTCTGAAAATGGAGATATAAATAACATAACCACACAATCAAACAAAGCATTTCAGGCAAACGCACCGGAGTGGGTCAGGAAAGATATGAATGTCAGCTTTAACCCGTTAAAAGGATTACAGTTCAGAGCCAGATACGGGGATGGTGTATTTCAGTCAGCTAACAAATCGCTGGTGCATTTGCTTGGTGCAGTGGGGCTTATAATATTGCTCATTGCCTGTTTCAATTATTTCAATTTAACGCAAGCCAAAATGCAGGAGCAAAAGACAGTCATCGGCATTAAAAAAACCGTTGGGGCCAGCAATCGAAACTTAAGTTGGCAATCTATACTGGAAACAACCAGCTTATTTATTATTGCCTTGGGTTTCACGTTATTGACAATCAAATGGATTTTACCTTACTTTAACGAACTAACCTTTTCGTCTTATACAATGTATGACCTGTTTTCATCGACAAACCTGATTTTCATATTGTGTTTCTTCCTGTTTAGCCTGGTTCTTTTTGCCCTTTTTCCGGCATTTTTGGTTAATCGACAAAAAGTGATGTCCGTTGTTGGCAAAAAAAGGGAAATGCAGCACGGAAATCGCTGGTTTAGCAACAGTCTGGTTACTTTTCAGTTCATTATTTCCATCATGCTCATTATTAGTACGCTTGCACTAAACAAACAATACCGGTATATGTTGAATGCCGATTATGGTTATAACCGCGAAAATATTGTATATATTCCTTTAAGTCCTGAATCGACTCAGAAAAAAGCCTTTTTGGAACAGGAGTTTGAGCGTAATGTCCAAACCCGGGAAGTGGCATTTGCCAGTGGTGTTTTTGGCTCGGTAGGTAGCAGCTGGGGACGAGATATGCATTATCAGGGAAAAAAAATGGATGTACAATTTAATATGATGGCTGTTGATCATGATTTTTTTAATCTTTTTGATATAGATGTTATACAGGGCGAAACTTTTTCTCAGGCCTCATCGAACCGGCAAGATATGATTTTTAATACGTCATTTATCCGGAAATATCAACTGGATAACCCAATGGAGGCCAGGATTAACCAAGGTACTGAACGTGGCTATGTAATTGGGGTGGTTTCTGATTTTAACTATAACTCCATGCGTGAAACGGTAGAACCAATGGGGTTCTTATGTGACAGGGAGTGGTGCGACATTATGTATGTGAAGTTCAATAGCGCATCATTGGCTGAAATTAAAAATACCTTGTCACATTTTGAAAGTATATGGAATGAAGTATCTCCAAATTTTCCCTTTCAATACCATTTTATGGACCGGCATTTTGAACAGGTGTATCAGGGTGAAAGACATATCATGAAAATCCTTTCCACGGCTTCAGTGCTTACTTTATTCATTGCCGGACTGGGTTTGTTTGGGCTGGCTTATTACGCAACCAATAAACGGATCAAAGAAATTGGTATTCGCAAAGTGAATGGGGCTAAAATAAGGGAGGTAATTACCCTGCTAAACAGCGAATTTATTGTTAAAGTGATTATTGCATTTGCTATTGGATGTCCATTGGTATATGGGCTCATCAATGTGTGGTTGTCCAATTACGCTTTTCATACCCAATTATCATGGTGGATTTTTGCAGCCGGTGGCGCATTTGTGTTGTTTATCGCCCTGCTAACGGTAAGTTTCCAGTCGTATTATGTGGCCAGCCGAAACCCAATCGAAGCCCTCAGGTATGAATAGCCTTATATCTCCCTACATTAAAGGGGTTTGGATTACCCAATGTTCTCAAACAGTTTATCCGGCTCCGCGCGCGTTCACCGGCTTAAACATCGCTCACCAGGCGCTTATCGTATTTCAGTGGATCGATAACGTGTTGTACCCTGGTTTTTGCGTGTAGCGGGTGAAAGGGGTTTAGCAAAAAATTATGTTCACCGGGCACGATAGCGGAAGGAACTTTAAGAACGTAATCCTGCTGGTTTTTGACAAAATTTTTGCCAATATCCTGGGTTGTCCTTGTAAAATTGACATCCTCTGCCCAATCTGCCGGAAAATCTTTCGTGTCTAATTCTTGCAGGGAACGGCCCGGCATTATTTTAATCGTGGCCAGGCATACGTTCATGTTTGCCAGGATATGATAATTGTGCACTAAAAATTCCACGTATGCAAGGGCTATGGTACCTGCTGCATACAACAGGTTGATCCCCCCGGGATTCCATCGCCCCCCATGCAATGCAGCTCCTGTGCCAGAAAGGTCATGGATGTATTCTTTCTTGCAAATCCTGTATACCAACATCAGGCAAGGATTCCGTGTTCAAGGCGGCCAATTTCATCAAGGAGTATACGGATACCAAAGCTGTTTCTTAGCAGCTCTTTGGGCTTTATATTTCCCATGGCAGGGTTCACAGTTTCCATCCAGGGGTAAAAATTTTCACCGAAAGCTTCCAGCCCCTTTTTGTATACTTCTTCTATTTCCAGTACTTTCTCGGTTACATGGGGCTTAAATTCGCTGTTTTTTTTATACGTATCCAGGGAGATAGGTATGGCCTGGATAAACTCACTTACCGACAGATGGCAAAAACGAAGCACCTGCTTCAGGTAATTTTTTGAAATGCCTGAAAAAGCCAGCTTATAATATGAACCGGGAACATAGGTGGCGGCTGGTTCGTGTAGGACCTGATGTTTATGCTCTGTTGGTTTATATTGGCTCATGGTGCATTTATACTTTTAATGCTATAACAAAAATACTCTTTTATTTTGGTTTTTCAAATTTTTTCCAACCAAAATTGGATTTGGCAAATCATAAAAAAATGATGAAGAAGCAGATAATTTTTTTATTCTTCCGCTTTCTAAATTTCTATCCATATACCATGTAATGTGCTTTTGACTAATTGTACCATGCATACTGTATATACAATTACCGGTATATAAATAGTATAAGCACGCATTCCTTCCCAAAACTGTCAAAAAATTTGCATAGTTATGTCAAATTATTTTACACTGCGAATAATTGTCTGTATATTAAATCACACAATTACAGTTGGTTAATGTTTTTGGCAAAGCAATTGTAGAAGAAACTCCGATATTAGAATAATATAATAGCCATGATCCATTAACTGATATCCTGTAACAAAAGAATAATTAAAAAACCAAAAAACATGACTTTACGAGAATTTTGGCGCTTTCATTTTTTCAAAGTATTAATTGTAATCGTTGTATTGCAAATTGGCGTTATAGCCATAATCCAGAATTATAATCATAAACCCGTTGCCGTGCCGGATGAAGCAAGCATATTGGAAGGACGGCAGTTAAGGATTAGTCCGATACTGAATGATACCGACAAGGATGAAGATGCTGAACTATCGGTGGATACTGTATTTAATCCGATGCACGGTACAATAAAAACAAAAAGTAACATCGTTTATTATACCCCGACATCTGGCTATTTTGGCCCGGACAGTATCAGATACCGTGTTACAGACGGTAGTAAAACTTCCGATATTGCCTATATCCGCATTTCCGTGCTTGAAAACCTGCCGCCAATGGCAATGGCCGATTCCCTGACACTATACAGCGGCGGTGCACAAGACTTATATTTGCTGGATAATGACACCGATAATGAAGGGGACTCATTATTCATTACCGAAATCAGTGAACCTGTTCATGGCCGGTTAATGAAACAGGTGAACCGAATGTATTACATAGCCGGTAATCCGGCAGTCAGAACCGACAGTTTCCATTATAAGGTGAGCGATGGGAAAAGCATTACCGATGAAGTGCCCGTATATGTGAACATTGAACCGAAAACGTATCCGTTGTATCCCTGGCTTTCAACAGATATTGGCAATACAAATATTCCAGGCAGTATTGAAAAGAAAGGAAATACATTTGTATTAACCGGATCGGGCAGTGATATCTGGAATGAAAGAGATGGTTTTCGATTTGTATATCAGTTTATTGAAGGCGATTGTGAAATGGTGGCCAGGATCGAAAGTATAGACGGTACACACGATTGGGCAAAGGCCGGTATCATGATCAGGGAAACATTATCAGGTGATTCACGTCATGCTTTTATATGCCAGGCTAATAAAACAGCCGCTACCTATCATTCAAGGTTAAATCCTGGTGAATCAACAGAAGGTGGCCCCCTGTATGACAGTATTTTGGCCCCCGGTTGGGTAAAAATTGTAAGACAAGGAGACCTGTTTACATTCAGTGCTTCCAAAAATGGCCGTGTATGGGAGGAATTGGGACAAATTGAGAATCCAATGCCCGAAAAAGTGTATATCGGTATTGTTGCCACCAGCCATAATAATGACGAGTTAGCCACAGTAGTGTATAGTAATTTGAGATTGAAAGCGAAAAAAGCAAAATGGTAACCGTTTTAGGATAGCTGTCAACAATTGATCAAACGATATGGCAAAAAATCAAACACAGCATGTATAAATATTTGACACTTAAAACGATAAAATAATTGTAGTCCTCTGTATATCAACGTGTAAATATTAAGGGCGCAGTTATTGAGTTATTGAAGAAACATTTTAAATAAATAAAACATGATCGAACTCAAAAACATCTACCGTTACTACGACAGTAAATTCCAACGGAATTTTGTATTGAAAGACATAAACCTCAACATACAGGAAGGTGAATTTATATCCATTATGGGACCCAGCGGCGCCGGTAAATCCACCTTGCTTAACATGATCGGCTTGCTGGATGAGCCCAACGAAGGTTCTTATCATTTATTCGGTGAGCCGGTACACCAGCTTAAGGAAAAAAAGAAAGTGGAATACCATCGCAACCTGATTGGTTTCATCTTCCAGGCTTTTCATTTAATTGACGAGCTAAACGTATACGAAAACATTGAGACCCCGCTACTGTACAAAGGCATAAAAAGCCGTGAACGCAAAGCCATGGTAGCCGATATGCTTGACCGGTTTAATATCGTGGCAAAGCAGGACCTGTTTCCCAATCAGCTGTCAGGCGGTCAGCAACAACTGGTAGGCATTGCCCGTGCCATTGTCGGTAACCCCCGTATTTTATTGGCCGATGAGCCAACCGGCAACCTGCATTCAGCACAGGGTAAAATGATTATGGACCTGCTGGCCAAGCTGAATAGGGAAGAAAAAATGACCGTGATACAGGTAACCCATAATGAAAATTATGCCCGGTATGGTCATCGAATTATACAAATTGAAGATGGACTGATCAGCCGGGAAGAAGTGAAAGAAAATCATAAAGCTGCAGTTGTTAGTTAGTTAGTTTGATTCCCAAAGTTTAAACCTGTCAGTGATCGGATATCATTTGACAGGTTTTTTGTTTTACCGGCCCCGGGCTTCGACTTCCTTAGCATTACAGGCGATCTGAGCATCGACGGATGTCCTGCCATTCAACACTTCTATCGGACTTCCGGATTTTGGCATACATTTTTCATTATGATAACTAACAATTTGGCACACAATTTGATATATTCTAAGTGTATTTTTCCAATACGATACATCCCAAACAGGGCCAGCCAGATTAACCTCCGGCTTTATTTTTTTCATTGGTGCAACCGACTTACATGTAACCATTCTATTACCTGTTCATTTTCAATGGCCAAAAAATTCTCGCCATTTAAAGCCAACCTTAAAATGACTTAAAGCCAATCAATTGCCGAACTTCTTTTAACGTTTTTCCGGCGCTCAACCGTGCTTTCTCGGCTCCCATACGGGTTACTTCACTTAAATAATCGGAATTATTATAGATATCGTTAATCTTTTCCCGAATGGGTGTGGTAAAAGCAATAATGTCTTCGGCCAATTGCTTTTTCATATCGCCATACCGAATGGTGCATTTGGCATAAGCATCCCGGAAATATTGCTCCGTGTCGGGGGATGAAACAATATTTAGCAACGTAAACAGATTCTCAATTACTTCGGGCGGTGTTTGGTTTTCTTCGGTAGGGCCTGCATCGGTTACGGCGCGCATTACTTTTTTTCGGATTACTTTGGGATCATCGGACAAATAGATTCCGTTGCCTTCCGATTTACCCATCTTACCCGTTCCATCAAGTCCGGGTACCTTAACCAAATCTGCACCAAAATTAAAAGGCGCCGGAAGCGGGAATACTTCCTTTTTGTACATCCGGTTGAAACGACGGGCAAATTTACGGGCCATTTCCAGGTTCTGTTCCTGGTCTTTACCCACGGGTACTTTATTGGCCTTGTGTATGATAATATCGGCACACATCAGGGTGGGATAGGTAAGCAGGGCGGCATTAACATTTTCGGGCTGGCTGCGGGCTTTCTCCTTAAAGGTGGTAGTGCGCTCCAACTCACCCAAATAGGCATTCATATTCAATAATAGATACAGTTCTGAAATTTCAGGTACATCGCTTTGTACATATAGGGTGCATATCTCGGGATCGAGACCGACTGCCAAATATTCAGACAATACCGTGCGTACGTTGTCATGCAAATTCTCCGGTGTCGGATGGGTGGTTAAGGAATGCCAGTCGGCAATAAAGAAATAGCAGTTATAATTATGTTGCATTTTTAAAAAATTCTTCACCGCTCCAAAATAATTACCCAGGTGCAAATTTCCTGTTGGCCGTATACCGCTGAGAACCGTTTCCATCAATTGATTTTTAAAGTGTTATTAAAACAACCACAAAACTAGTAAAGTATTTATAAGTAGAAAACCGCAGTTAGCAATCCCTTGGGAGATTTCTTTATCGCACGTTTTTATATCCGCCTGGAATGATCAGAATGATTCTTTTCATGAAGCTATAGGAAAAATGGAAATAGCATACCTATTATTACCTTACCGCAATTTACTACCTTTGTAAAAAATTTGCGGGTATGGAATCAACAAGACAACAGAAGATAGGGCGGTTATTGCAAAAGGAACTGGGTGATATATTCCAACACCTGGGCAAGGATGTTTTTAAAGGGAAAATCATTTCGGTTACGGTTGTACGTGTGAGTGCCGATTTAAGCATTGCCAGGGTATACTTAAGTATATTTCCTGTAAAGGACAATGAAAACTACATGAAAGAGATCGATTTGCAAAACAAGCAAATTCGATTTGAACTGGGGAAAAGAGTTCGGCATCAATTAAGAAAAATCCCTGAACTCAGTTTCTTTCATGACGATTCGGTGGATTATGCCATGCGCATTGAGGAATTGCTGAAGCAGGATAAGAAAAAAAAGTAATATTCCTACCTCGTTGAGTAGTGCTGTTGAATAACATATCGGCCGGTGATATAGCGAATAGGAAACCAGGCGGCCAAAAATCCAATGGCCAATACCGAAGTAAATCCCAACAGAATATCCAACAATGCCAGTTTAACGGGATAGGCATCAATAATAAAAGCACCTGATCCACCCAGTTTTACAATGCCGAAATGTTGCTGCAACCAGCTAATTAAAATTCCCAATACCAGGCCGATACAAGCGCCTATTGCAGAGATCATCCAACCCTCGGTTAAAAATATTTTTCGTATCAGGTGTATATCGGCACCCATGCTTCGCAGGGATGAAACATCTTTTTTCTTTTCGATGATTAGCATGGTAAGCGAGCCGATGATGTTAAACGAGGCCAGTATCAGGATAAAAATCAAGATAAAAAATATCATCCATTTCTCTGATTTCATGGTTTTATAAAAAATCTCGTTTTGCCGATAGCGGTCCTTAACTTCAAAGCCAGACCCCAGCAATGATTGTAATTTATCGGTAATCTGACTGTATGATGTGCCGGGTATTAATTTAATTTCAAGGGCTGTTACCTGTTTATTTTTAAACTCCAGTAAATCGCGCGCAATGGAAATAGGCACAAATATATATTTTGAATCAAATTCCTGTTCAACCTGAAACATGCCGGATGGAAATAAATAGCGTTCATTAAAAGCCTGCTCAGGGTTATAACTAATATTCCGGGTACGTTTGGGCATATAAATAATCAATGGCCTGTCCAGACTCAGCCTTATGCCCAGGTAATAAGCAACGCCTTGCCCGATTACGGTTTTTGAATAGGGCTCAACGGCTAAATCAAATTCTCCCCGCATAACCATGGTATCCAATCCGGTTATTCGGGTATATGTTGAATCAATGCCTTTTATATTCCCAATGTGGTAGCGGTCGTCATATTTAAACAAAGCATTTTCTTCTACTACTTCTGCAATGGCTTCAATTTCATCAAGCTGTTGGAGTTTAGCCAAATCAAGCGTGTCCAGTGAAAATGATTTACCTTCCAGGGCGGTTATTTCAATATCAGGAGAAAAGGAACTGAACAATGATTTGATAAGACTGTCAAATCCATTAAACACCGAGAGGACAATGATCAATGCCATAGTTCCTACCGCCACACCTGCCATTGATAGGTAAGAAATGATATTGATGGCATTGTGCGACTTTTTGGCAAATAAATATCTTTTCGCGATTCGAAAGGGAAAATTCATACCTCAACCAACTCATTAAATTGCATGTGTGAAGATACAGCTTAAAATTTACCTGCAAAACCTGACTAACTGATTTGTTACATCTGAAGGAATAAACATTTTGTGAGAATTTAGGTTATATAATCATTGTGCATCCAAAATCAGTGAGCTATATGATTAAAGAAGGTGATAAAATACCGGCATTTAAACTAATGAATCAACACGGAAAGGAATTCGATATTAGCCAGGTAACCGGGAGGAAAAACCTGGTCATTTATTTTTATCCAAAAGATGAAACAATAGGTTGTACAGCGCAGGCCTGTTCATTCAGGGATCATTATGAGGATTTTCTGAATTACGATTGCGAAATAATAGGTATTAGCCAGGATTCAGTTGAAAAACATACCAAATTCGCCGATAACCATCGATTGCCTTTCACCTTGTTGAGCGATGAAAAAAATGAAGTGCGAAAACTATTTGGTGTGCGCAAATCATTGGGCATATTACCCGGTCGTGTAACCTATATTGTTGATAAGAAAGGTATCGTACAATTGGTGTTTAACTCACAAATGCAATTCGGAAAACATGTGAATGAAGCATTAACAATTCTTAAACAACTTGAAAAGTCAGCGCAGTAATGAAGGACATCTATTTTAATAAACATTCGGGCATATACACACTTACCGCCAAACAATGGTTGCCTGCAGGGCGTGATAAGTTATGGGATTTTATTGCCCATCCGCGAAATTTATCAAAAATTACACCCCCTCACATGAAATTTATTATTACCAGTGAACTGGATAGTGAAGTAATGTATACCGGACAAATCATTAGTTATCATGTTTATCCCATAAAAGGATTCAAAACCAATTGGGTAACTGAAATTAAGCACGTGAAAGAAGGTGCCTATTTTGTAGATGAGCAATTATTCGGCCCCTACAAACTGTGGCACCATAAGCATTTTTTAGAAGATCGGGAGGGTGGTACGCAAATGACTGATATTGTATCTTACAAGCTGCCCTTTGGCAGGCCGGGCTCAATAGCCCAAACACTATTTGTAAAAAATCAATTGATTCAAATCTTCACTTTCCGTAAGCATAAATTAGAAGAGCTGTTTGGCCAGGATTCATAGCATTACATTAATCCTTTCGCTTAGCGCTTCTTAGTGTCTTAGCGCCTTGGTGGCCAAATACCAATAATATTCTAGGAACATTGTATCTTTCACTTATTGTCTTACATCCAGGAATTTATTACTTTGGATGAATAACCACAAAGACACCAAGGCACCAAGATGCGCAAAGAAGAATTTGAGGGTATGGGAAGCTCAATTATTAAGTTACCTTAAACTCACCAACAGAAGAATGGGATATTT
>JAAAOM010000040.1 GCA_009908855.1 Bacteroidota bacterium | reverse complement strand
AAGAAAATATTTTTAGACTCCTGCCCTTAAAATTCAGTCAATTTTTTGAACCAAGTGAAATGAAAAGGGACAGTGAATTTATGAATCGCTCAATTTAGGACAAAAATACTTCAGCCAACAGAAATGCAGACCTGGCTGCTCGATATGACAATTTGAATTGGGTCATGCATTGCACAAAACAGGAGATGCTTCGTATTGGCGTATTATCTTCATTGCGAGGGAATTGACATGATAATAATATGGCACTCAAGCTAACTGAGAAAATCTGAGATTGCATGAAACAGAAAACTTTTCATGTGTTTGCCGAGAAATTTCAGTTTAACTACGCTGTTTGTTCGAGCATTTAACAAGTCTCTGAAAGGGACAATGCATCAACACAAGAAGAAAAAGAAAAAATTTGATGGAATTATTGTAAAGAGCTTCCTGACGCGGTCAGGAAGCTCTTTGCAGGTGAGAAAAGAAACCGATGTAGAAAGGGCGTTTTTCGCATGGGCCACTACCATACAAACTGCGTCGGGATTTTTTTGCAGCGTAAGAAGAGGCATAATAGTGTATTAGGTTATTCCTTTCTCATATTCCGGTTGATTGAACTATTGCTTACGTACCAGGATCACCCAATCTTTATTCGTCTCTTCTATAGCGGGCGGTATACCCAGTGCAACCAAACCGGGCCCGGTTGCCTGTATCACTTTGCCACCGCGCACCTTCGGTTGTTTTATTTCCGGAACTGCTGAAAGGACACTGGTGGGTTCTCTGGAATAGGTTTGCTCTACTTCAAGCACACGCCCTTTTTGTAGTTCACCTCCTTCACGTGGATTGTACCATTCAATGGTGTATGTACCTGAATGGTTTTCAAGATTAAGTGTTGAAGCACCTCCATCAGGCAGGTATATTACATACACCTCACCGGGTTTGGCGAACACAAAGTCCTTTTCACTTCGCGTTAGTTTATTGGCATTTTCCATTTCCCAAAATGGGATGTTATTGTCCTTATAAAAATCCATTGCGTAGCGGGTATAGTCCCATAATCTGTCACGACTGCGCCAGTCTTCGGCATTCAGGTCATTATGCTCTTCGTTGTATCCGAAATACCATTCAATTCCGGGGCTGCCTGCGGATATATTTGCCCAGTAAAGGCTTCTTGCATTATCCAGGTTATAGTTATCATCGCGATCGTCAGTGGTAATGCCCAGGGCACCGGTACCAGGTTCGTCGAAAGACACCACCCATTCACGGCTTGTATGATGAGCTTCTGCTGACTTATTCACCCATTGTTTTATTCTATTAAAATTATCCCAAATATGTACTTGGCTCGATTGAACGGAAACACCTTCTAAATATTCATATTGTAAGAGTGGAGGATAAATATCTTTGGCCTGTTCGGGATAGGTATGAAGCACGACAGGATGGTCGTAGGGATCAATATCATGAAAATATTTGGCGTATGATTTAACAAGATCCATATTGTTGTCATGTAATTCATGAAATAAATCATGTTCCTCTCCGAGATTCCAATTAAGTGCATGATGGTGTGAGAACCGCGCCACCAGTTCCCTGTAGTAGAGTTTCCTGTCCGTTCCGAGTAATCCCCCGTCCAACAGCTGATCGTTCTCAGTTTCCTGGGTTTTAAAATGAATAAACATTCCGAGTTTATCAGCATGGCTAAATACAATTTCCCATTGGGCAAGTTTGGACACGTCGTATCGCGTATGTTCCATGTGGTTTATCCATGGCCATACATTTTTACCATCCCCTCCGGCAGTCATGGCGATAAATGAGAAAGAATTCATTCCTTTACCAGCCAAATAATTAAGGGCTCCGATTAATCCTTTTCCTTTATTTCCCTGCCAAACAGGATCCCCTTCATCCCAATCACGGATATGTGCTTCGTATTTTTTAAGCGCAAAAGAGCCTCGTCTGTCATGGTGCTGTGTAGTGCCCCAAAGTAATATATCCTTGTAACTATGCTGATTTGATCCGGTTTGCATATAGGTGCCGTCAAAATCTTCATAAGCCAGCAACGTTTCAGGTGAATCAGCACCCCCCTTCATAAACCATTCACCATTGTCAAAATGCAGATAATGCTCTCCTACATATCTCAGCATTCCCTTGCCGCGGTGATCCCTTCCTGTTTTATCCGTATCGATTATTTCAATTTCTCCCTTTGCACCATTGAATGAAACAGGTTCCCCTGCCGTGGGACTTAGATTCACAGCTATTTGATCCCCTTTGCGGAAGGAAGCAACATAATACCATTTACCAGTTATTCTGGGAGTGAAATGAACACGCCATTTGTTACCAGATGTTGCGCTGGTTTCCGCTGCATTGCCATCGGCCGCGAAATAACCGGGTACGGTATAGGATTCCATTCCGTTTTCATGACGGAAAGTAACATTAAGCCGATAACCCAGAAATGGATTGTATTCATCCGTTTCATTCACTTCGGGCCCGTTAAATGTAATTGTTACAGGATGCCATTTTTTTAACTCTCCGGTAACCACACCTGAATTTTGGGCGTGCAATAACCCTGATGATAGAGCACTTAAAAACAATACGATAATCGGGAAATAATAAGATTTTTTCATGATTGTCACTATTTAGTCGTTTTAAATGTATTTTGTAATTCAATATTTTTTGAAACCGCCAGTTATTTTTATATCGGGCTATTCCAACTTATTACCTTTCAAACTAATTTTCAGGTTTTTTATATTCTTTTGATAATGCGAATCGGTCGAAGCGAAATCCGTCTTCCCGCATGCTGAATGATATGGTATGTAGTCCTTTGGTTGGGATATCCAGATAAATCTGGCGCTCAACACCACAGTGCTGTTCATCGGTACGTTGCTTACTTTCCCATGTCCACTGATTTTTATTTTTGCACCATTGCATACGGGCACCACTTTCTGGCCATTGGCCATTTATTCCGACATGGATTCCGTTATCCTCTGTACCTGATGAATATGCGCTTACCCATACATAATATTTACCAGGATTTTCAAAATAGATAGGATAGTCAATTATGGCTATTTTACCAGGTTCATTGGAAAAATTTAGCCCGGCTACCAATGTATCATCATGAGTAACACGGGTATCAGGCAGAAGCATTATGTATTTTCCCTTGCTGGAGGAGGAGTAATAATTATTATTAAATCCTTGAATATTTTTGGAAAATGTACTGTCAATTACATACCATCTTCTAACATCAGAGGTGTCTGGGGATTCAAAATTTTCAGCTTCAACCATAATAAAGCCGTCTTTCTCGCGCAACGGAGGCTCGGTATTGCCACATGATGATGCCACGACAATCATTACAAGTAAGCCTATTATCCTCTCCATATAAGATCGGCTCTTATGCATATATGCAGTATGCATAGGCTTATTAATGTAATTTTTTGATAATTGATTTGTTTTTTGTCTCATATATTTAAAATTTATTGTTTTTTGTCTTTATGATACACTCAGGCGATTAATCTCCTGCAAATGTTTGCGATGAAATTAGTTTATAGTTAGTGTCGGCAAGAAAACTCCATTTTGGCTTCGTCGAGCTCCTCCTGTGTCGTCGGTTCTGCGTTACGCTTATCAGGAAATTCCTCACTTACATCAGTAAACTGCGGATTTCCTGACTTCGCAAGCCTTGAAAATGGAGCTTTCTTATCCAACACTGGACTTTTCTTGCAAAAACTAGTTTCATGTTTATCAAATATGTTTATTATGTAAACCTTATAATTACAGTGTATTTGGTGGAATTTCATTGATCCTGTGACATTTTAAATACGAACATCATATTATTCTTCTCCATAATTATTCCACATCAACAACCACTCTTCGGTAATCAAAAAGAGATGCTATTTGATTTTTATCCTGAATCTCAAGAATTACATGAATTGTATATCCTTTGGCGTCATCCGGTATAATACATGAAGCAAGTTTTTGATTTGATCCTTTAACAATCACTTCTTTAGTATAGGTACCTGCTTCTTGATATACCCACCAGTTAAACTTAATTTCATCACCATCCGGATCATAAGAGGCCGATGCATCCAGTTTAATGGTTTCTCCGGGTTTGGCGCTTAGGAAATGAATCTTTTCCGCACTGTTTCCATTGAAAGCTGCTACCGGGTTATGATTGGCATTTTCAAACCCGGCCGTGCACCAATGCATGCGGCATTTGAAATTGTTAAACATGGCACGACGCCAACGCCACACGGGCGTATAAATATTATTATAGGTAGAATCTGTTTCCGGATTGGTCCATTTGTCGGAAACCTCTGTATAAAGATAGAAATCGCCATAATTTTGCTCGCTCTCTTTTACACTTTGGTGCCTGGACCATACGTTTTTCTTTTTTTCACTGGTAAAGCGTCCGCTCCAACCGCCCCAGTGAGGATACATCCTATCTGAAAGTCCTTGATGGATAAGCCCTAACCATGGGATAGTTCCTCCCCCTTCAAGGTAAGCCAAATAACCACCCCTATGATGACGAAGGGGGTAGTGTTTACCTAACTCATTGCCTTTGTATTCAAGCATCCATTGATGCTGACCCATGCCTGAATATTCATAGGGTTGCCAGGTATATGGCCCCAGGTTTATTTCAGCCTCTTCCCAACCTATTTTGGTGTCAAATCCAGGCCCACCATAACAGTATGTTTGATAATTACTCCTGATCCAGTGTATAGCAGGATATCGAGAACATATCCAGGCGCCGGCATCATCCTGTGCGCCATTTTCAAAAACCCTGAGCTTTCTGATAACTTCATCCAGTTTCTCTTTTCCATACCTGGCTTCAAAATCAATAAGCGCCTGGGCAAGAGTATTGGACCCGGCGTTGACAACAACGTTCAGTGGCCTGGTATCGTCTTTTAAAAAACTTTGAATTAATAATTCAGATCCTGGACTGCTTTTACCGGTACCGGTAGCCTCAACACCATAGCCTGTTTGGCCGGTTGATACAACTGATCGCAAATAATCAGCAGAAGGCCAACCATCTGCATGGAGTTTAAGATTATCAACAACTTTTTCATACCCGCCAATTATTTCCTGCAATAATTCAGGATGCAATACTTGTTTGTAGGGGTTTGCTGATGAAGGATTTAGGTATTTACCTGTAACTGCAATCAGTCCTTCAATATCCAGTTCATTGGCATACAATAACAAATGTACCATTTGTTGTTCTTCGTCTGGTTCATTGCCCATATCCGCCAAAACAATTAAGCGTTCATTTGGAGTATGTGCAATTGCGATATTGATGCTCAATAAAAGGAAGATTACTGGAAATACTAGTTTATTCATTTTTATATCTTTTTTCTTCATATTTTATACATATTCAGGCTTACCGGACTCAGCTGATTGATAAACCGCCTCCTGCACTTTCAGGCTTTTGAGATATTCACTGCCGTTCACTTCAAATTCCTGGCCTGACAACATGCAATCAATAAAGTGGCGTTGGGTAATGTAAACACAGTCCCCGGCAAATTCAACATTTTCGTGGTGATAATCATGGTTAGTTTCTTCCATTCCCAGAGGATGAATGGTTAGCCTACCATCACCATATAGTCTTATACTACCTTCAGTACCTTCGGCTAACAATTCACCGAAGGTGTATCTTGGAGAAGGGTAATTGGGTTCGTTATACCGGTTGGCATCCCAAAATCCCACTTGCCCTTTTGCAAAATTAAACAACACTTGTCCGCAATCTTCACCTTTAATTACAGGGTTTAACTGGCGCAATCGAGCATAAACGGACTCTACCTCACCCAAAAGGTAACGGTACGTATCAATGAAATGTATTCCGTTTTCATAAACCAGAAACCTTGGGTATTCTCTAAAATATGGCTGACGTGGTATATAGGCGTTTTCACCCCAACCGTCGCCCATGCGGGATCGGAAGTTTAAGGTATGGATGTGTCCTATGGTTTTTGCCTGGAACAACTTTTTAATTTCGCGGTACCAAGGTTGAAAACGCCAATTCTCGTGCACCATAAAGCGTACATTTTGGTCGGTGGCAATCTTAATAATTTCCTCGGCTTCTGATAAATTCGGTGCAAGTGGTTTCTGGCATATTATGTGAATCCCCCTTTCTGCAGCAAATTGGCACATCTCCAGGTGTGTTCCGGGAGGTGTAATAATATCGACAAAATCAGGTTTTTCTTTTTCAAGCATTTCGCGGTAATCGGTGTAGTGGTTTTGGATACCACATTCTTTCATAATGGGTTCTGCATTCTCTTTATTCCTATTGCACATAGCTGTTACCTGTACTTCAGGAATCCGGCTCCATGCCCGATACTGAAAAGCTGCAAAATAACCTGCACCTATTCCAACGGCCTTAAATACTTTCATAATTAATGATGTATTATTTGTTGTAGATTTATATCAACTATTCATTATCTTTTTTGGCTATCGGCACATCTGGTTTCATGCTCATCCAGGTGATTATTGCCAAAACGCTCAAACCAAAGCAGACGTAAAAAAACGGATTATGGCTGCCTGTCCATTTTAACAAATATGGAAATGCCAGCATGGTTACAAATGCGCCCAGAAAATTGCCCGCCATGTTCATCGTACCCGAAACGGCCCCGGCATGTTCTTTTCCGATATCGATACAAAAGCTCCAGGAGGGACTTAATGTCATATCAGCGCCAAATATTGCAATGGATAAAAAGATAACCGATAATATGGGGGTGTTTACCTGGGGCATCATTACAATTCCCAGCGCGGCCAATGCAAAGCCAATAATGGCTGGTATCCTTCTGGAACCTTTCCAATTTCCGTTCTTATAAATGGCATCCACCAAGATGCCGGAGAACCAATTGCCGAATGCGCCTCCAATAAGTGGTATCATTGCATATAATCCTGTTTCTACACCACCCAATTGATACTTGGTCTGTAGATAGGGGTACATCCAGCTAAGGGTAAAGTAAAACGTGAAGTTACTACAAATGTATTGGAACATGGCCTTCCACATGTTGCCCGATTTGATAATCGTTGAAAAAGGAAGTTTAGAGCCTTTTTCGGACGAGGGCTGTTGACGATGGGAAAGAATAAGGTCTTTTTCTTGCTGGCTGATTGATTTGGCTTGATCGGGATGGTCTCTGAATATAAAATACCAAAGCACCCCAATAAGCACACCTAGTGCCCCAAATATATAAAAGGTTTCTCGCCAGCCTACTTTGGTTATCAACCAGGCAACCAGAGGCAATGCAAAAGCGGCTCCTAAACGGGATCCGGAAAAGTTAATGCCCTGAACAATTCCTCTTTCCTTAATGGGAAACCAATTAAAAACAACCTTTGATAATCCCGGAAATTCCCCGGCTTCTCCGGCGCCAAAGAAGAACCTGACAACAAGCATGGATACATAATTTTTAACCGTACCGGTTAGAAATGTGAGTATGGAATAGGCTGTTACAACAATAGAAAGGGCTAATCTCGGGCCTTTTGAATCTGCAAAATATCCACCAGGTGTTTGAAACATGGAATATCCCAGTGCAAATATGGCTAATATCCATCCGAATTGAGTATCGGTAATGTCTAAATCGAGAATAATATCATCTTTTGCGGCAGAGATACAGGCCCTGTCGATATAGAGAAAAACGGTAAGAATGAAGGTGCCAAAGATGAGCATAAACCTTCTCGGTAAATAAATTTTACGCATGGTTTGATTGTTTAGTTTATTGTTTATTTAGGTTTGTTATGTTTAGTTTATTATATACATCAACCAGTGACGCTTCATTACCAACGTTACCGGGGAATATGATATAATTTAAACCCGGGAAGTGGGTATTTTCATTTAATTTCCATACAGGTACACCGGGAATTATTTGCCCCATTACCATAGCGCGTTTCACATGCAACACTTTGGTTGCAATATCATGGGATGTGATCCCTCCTTTGGCCAAAATGTACCTGGGAGCTATTTGTAAAGATGTAACAATATCCACCAGGCTTGAAGAAATTGTATTTCCAAGAGACAATCCGCGGCTGGCATCGTTTCCTTTTAGAATTTCCCTACTGGTGTATAAAAGCACATCCTGTCCTTGTGCAATATGCTGGTTCATTGTATGGGATACTTCATCACAATGTTGTTTTTTTGATTCATCTTGTAACAACTTCTTCACCTTAATTTCTACTGGTATTATTTCTGTTTCATGCATTAATACCTCCAGCTGAGCAGTTGTTTTAGGTACATAAGATCCGGCTATAAACAAGCACCCGTTGGTATTATTTTGTTTCAGATGATAATGTTGTATCGGTTCAGTCGGCATTATTCCGGCATAAGAATTGATGAAAGATGCTGCTGTACGATAAATAAAGTGTTTGCCCTTTTCTTCAGCCATAATGGCTGCCAATGCAAAAACATCCAGGTCATCCTGTGTCATGGCATCCACCGTGCAGGCTTTATGATCTGAATTTTCCAGTATGCTTGCCACGGCCTCAGCACCTCCTTCGCGAAGAAATTCCAGGTTTATTTCAAGGACTTCGTGTGTCCTTATGTATCCCTTTGTTTTTTCCTCTATCCATTCAGTCAATTTCGAATGGCTAAAACCAAATGCTTCATCCTGGGCAAAAGGGGTTTCAGCAGCCGGGATCAATTTATTGTTATCCATTACATAATGTGTGCCATTGCTGGTATATCTCCCACCTTGGAAAAAAGCCGGAATTAGGCAATGCATCGCTCCTTTCGGATAAATTAGCTTTTCAAGTACATTTACTTCCGCCGGGTAATGCCCCCTTAGGGTGGAATCACTACGGCTAATAACCGAAAAGGACCTACCTGTTAATCTGGCTGCTTCAAGGAGATTGTGCCCAATGGTTTCATTTACCTTCATGGCATAGTGCTCCTCCATGCTTCTTGTATTTATCAGGATAAAGAAGGCCGGTGTAGCATGTCGAAATTCTTCAAGAATCGTTTCCAAATCCCAGGTTGTAATAACCGGAACATCATAAACGGTCTGACAACCGGTAGGATCATCATCCAGGATAACGATGCTGCGATTGGCTTGATTATTGAATGCTTGTATTTTTTCAAATATGGTTTCCAAATCCTTTTACAATCGTTTAATTAGGTAATTTAAAATTTTGCATAATAATGGGAAAAATATTGCCGTAGCTGTTCATCTTATACTTAATTTATCGGTTAATTATTCGATGGCAATAACACGTGCTGGTGCGCCGTCTCCCTCTTGAATTTTAAGCGGTAATGCAATAATTTGCACACGTTTTTTACTGATTTTTTCGAGGTTGGTTAATCCTTCTACAATAATTATGTTATGCCTAAGTAGTATAGTATGAATCTCGGTCAATTCCTTAATGTTATTTACATCTGCCACTGATGGAGGTTCAACGCCAATAAAGCTTACTTTTTTACGGGCACACCATTGCGCCAATTCCTGGCTAATTCTGGGTAGCTGATCACGGTACATACCAGGGTTTTCGGCATATTTACTCCAGCCGGTATGAAAAAGGATACCCTGACCGGGTTTTATTTTCTTCTTAACCGGCCCAAGGTCATTGGTGGTTATTAATGCATGCGGCTGAATAGTTTCCAACCGCACGATATAACAATTTACGATAAATTGTTGGGTTTTTAACTGATCGATGGATTGATTGCTTACATTAAAATGGACAGGCGCATCCATATGTGTTCCGTAATGGGAATATATATGCAACATGGAAGCGTTCCATCCGTCTTTCTCGATAGTCTTATCCTCCTTTTTTAAGAATTTTGGAGGATTATTTTTCAAAGGAAGCGTTAAATCAATTATTTTTCTTTTACGAAACATATACAACCACTCCTTATAATTGCTTAGTAACTTCCTTAGTAAATTCAAGGGTTTTATAACTTCCTCCAACGTCAACTGGTATTATATTGGCATCAAGTGTATTATTGATAGCTGTCACAATCTTTTGGGCTGCTTCTTGTTCTTTAAGATGTTCAAGCATAATGGCCACTGACCAAAACATGCCAATGGGATTGGCCAACCCCTTTCCGGCAATGTCCGGCGCTGAACCGTGTATGGGCTCAAACATTGAGGGATAATCTTTTTCAGGATTAATATTACCGCTTCCACCTAAGCCCAAACTGCCCATTAATGCACCGCCCATATCACTCAGGATATCTCCCATCATATTGGTTGTGAGAATGACATCAAAAATTTCAGGTTTTAATATGAAATTGGCAGAGGTGGCGTCAATGTACATATATTTATGCTCTACATCAGGGTAATTTGCTGCCACTTCACCTATAACGCGGTCCCAGAAAGAGAGGCTGTTAATTAACGTATTTGATTTAGTAACCGTGGTAACATGTTTTCTTCTTGTTCGAGCAAGCCTGAAAGCATAGTGTGCAATCCTTTCAGTCCCTTTTCGGGTAAATACACTGGTATCAATGCCCATTCCATTTTCAGAATCCGGCATAATTTGGTTACCTGTCTGAACAAATTCTCCTTCGGTATTTTCTCTAACTACCACAAAATCAAATTCTTTTTCCATTGCTAATGGCCGTTTAACTTTTGGCCAAATCCTAACCGGGCGATAATTAACATATTGCTGAAAATTGGTGCGCACTTTGAATGTATAGTCCTTGGCAGGCAGTGTATCGTCAACATCAGGTAATCCTACAGCCCCGAATAATATGGCATCATGTTTTTTTAGTTGTTCCAAGCCATTATCCGGTAAAAAAGTCCCGGTTTGTTTATAATAGCCGGCTCCATAAGGATACTCCTTAATTTCAGTTTCAAATCCGGATTTTTGGCCTGCCAGTTGAAGGATTTCCAGTGCCGGAGGCATAATTTCTTTGCCAATTCCATCTCCCGGAACAACAGCAATATTGTATTTTCTATTCATTTGATTGTTCGTTTGTTTTATTTATTTGTTGTTCTAATATTAATATAGCTTTGTTTGAATGATTTTTAATTAGGGTTTCTGCTTTTTCTGAATCTCTTTCTTTAAAGGCTTCCAGAATATTGATATGATCTTCAAGCGACTCACGAATGGGTAATATTAACCCCATAGGAAATGACCGGATCATAACATTTCCTATTTTATTAAGGTGTTGAATTAAATGATTATCGCTAATCTGCATAATGGTTTCATGGAATAACTGATCAACCTCCATATATTCCACTTCTGTAATATCCGGTATTTCAAGCAGAGGGTATACCAATTCTTCAAGTTTATTAAGATCCTGCTCCTGACATATTTTGGCCACTTTAGCAGCGGCAATACCTTCCAGTCCTTTTCGGCATTCGAATGCCTCAATGATGTCAGGAATATCAATTTGCCGAACAAATACTCCGCGGCGGGGTACATTAACTACCATTAATTCGTTTTCCAGGCGCTGAAAGGCTTTATGAAGCGGCATCCGACTTACGCCCAGTTGTTCAGCCAGTTTTTCCTGTATGATTTTTTCACCGGGTTTTAATTCATTGGAGACAATAAGGGATTTAACCCGGCTATATACCTGAGAACTTAAATCGGTGTATTCAATTGGTTTATTCATATACTTAAAAATTGTATCGTTAAATTCCATTATCTCTCTATCAACAATCTCCAATCCAAGATAAACGCTTCATATTATTGTATTTTGTATACAAAAATACTATTTTATGTATATTTTCCTAATTATATATGCTGGAATTAATAAAATATTGATTGTATTTCTTTGATGATCAAAAAAGTTAATTGAATAATCGGAATCCGACTTTCAGTTGTTCTGGTATAAAACATATTAAGGCCAAGATGTGCTAAAATTCCACAGTCACCCCAATTTTCTTTTGCCTATGATATGAAGTCAATTCACATAGTACTGCTTCAGATCGTATTAAAACGCTTTGGCAAATTCTATATCCTCTTTAACCTGATCCGTTAACTTAGACCAATGAAAATATTTTTCATCCTTGTTGTAATTGAAGTGGACAAGGGGCATTTCCTTATAAATCGGATCACTGATTTCAACGATATTTTCCCATCGTTCCAATGCGCTATTCAAATATTCAACAGCTTTGGTTTTATATGTTTTGTCTCCTGTTTTATGATACATTGACAGGTCCACAGCAGCCTTTACTTTTTCACTGAAATAAAGACCGAGATTAGCCCATATCATCATGTCCGCTAATTCATATAGCAAAGTTGGATTGGTGGCGGGTAAATCTTTAGTAAGTTCCAATACTTCAGTGGCATGACCTCTGAGTTGATCGGAGAACTCATAAGGAGTAATTTTTTCTTGTGGAATTTGTTTTTTATCCGTTATCAATTTTGTATATGTATTTACATCAATTATTGAAGAATCAAGGGTTGGGTGATTCATCAATCGGTCAATCGAAATAAATTCAGTGCTATTTGTTTTACCACTAAAGGAATATAAGCCCTCCGTATATAAAGTGAAATCCCAGGCAAGGTCCCAGAATGAAGCAATCATTAGCGGGATATTTCCAGCTGCATTGTAGGCTCTGAAAAGCGTTTTTCCGTTTCCGTACTTTTTCTCGATGGTGGAAATAAAAACATCATTTTTTGTAGCGGGGTTATATAACAACCTTCCCCATGTTTTATAAAACATCCATTGGCGCTGGAACGCGTAATCCCACTCAACGCTGTCCATAGCTATTTTTGTAAAATAATCTTTGGCCGGAATGTAGCATTCTGAGCCCACAAAATATCCGCCAACATAGGGATGGACATTTCTTTCCAGATGGTCTCTGATAAAATCCGTTTGACCCCATCTAAGCGCAAAGAAATCCTCATTACGTATCATCCAGGTTATTTTATAATTATCGGGCACCGGATTCCAATACGTATCAGTAATTTCTCCACCATGTGTTTTGATCAGTTTTGAGGTAGAATGAGCATGAGACCAGTTGAATTTAACTTCCACCCAAACCGGAGAAGGGACATTAATGGTATCCAGAGCATTTCGAGTCATTTGTTCTATCGTAACATGGGTTGAACCACCAGATCCTAAATCTGCTGAAAAGGGTACCCTATGTATCAATCGCGCTTTCCGGTCGGCTAGTTGAATACCTTTAACAAAAACATCCAGGCACCATTGCTCTCTTTCGGCCGGAGTCATATTATCCATTGCTTCTCCCAAGCTAAAGCCTATTCCTGTGAGATTAGGGTATTGATTGATAACCTCTTTTACACACTCACGGTTATAGTCCTTTACCAGTTCAGATGTGTCACTAACTCCAATGTATGTATTTGTTAAAGAATATTCGGCAACATTATGTGCACGTGCAAAATCTTCGGAAACAAATATGTTCCAGTTAACAATATAGGTATCAATACCTCTTTCTTTGGCCATTCTGAATATTGTTTTCCAGAAATTACGCCATTCATTAAACTCGGCATCCGTAAATGCGCTGGCTTCAGGATATTTCTCAAGTCTAACCATCCAGTTGAAGGGATGTAAATTCCATAATGTAAGAGAATTAAATCGATTTAACGCCATCATATCCATGAAATCTTGCCAAAATAGGGTGTCACGGCAAGTTTCCATATGTAGTTTTAAAGCATCGTTTTGACGGTAGGAATCCCAGGGCAGGTTAAATTTTATGGCGCGAAATTCATTAAGCGGGTTGACCTGGTATGGAATAAATTCATCAGCGCTTTTACCAAATGAAAATTGCTCGGCAATATGAAGTCCGCCATACATTAATCCAACACTATCAATTGCCATAATTACTATTCTTTTTTTAGCGGACTGTTTTATTTTAAAACCCTCAGGATGTATGCTACTATCCTTTGCAATTTTAAAATGAAAAGACATGGACATGTTCGCCGGTAAGAACTTCTTAATTCTGGCAGTTGCAAATTGTAATTTTGGAGAACTGTTGCCTATAAAATTAACTTTAGACTCTTGGCTACATGATAATATTAAAAATAAAGCAATAACAAACAGAATGGTTGATCTCATTATTTTTTAGTTAAAACCAGTATGTGTAATATAAATGTTGTCAAAATAAAGAAAAATTGTTTTTTTTTAAAAATAATATACCGTATACAATTTAACAAAAATTTAACAAAAATTTAACAAGACTATGAAAATCAACGTATTATTTTCTATAAAAACAGTTAAGTGCACGATTCGCAAAGCATTTGTGCCCCTATACATTTTTGCTTCTTTAGTCGTTTTTACGGCTACATCACTACAGAAAATACAAGCACAGGATATTTGCGCAGGTAATTTTATTGAGGACACTGGATTAGTAGTAGTGGAAGTAGAATCCATAGAATTAAAGGATGATTGGAATTTTAGAAATTCTCCGAATGGCTATACAGGGTTGGGTTTTTTGGAATGGAAGGGGGGAATAAATATAACGCTCCAGGAAGCGGTGTGTTGGAATATAAAATTAAAATAAACAAGCCTGGCTCCTATCGCTTTAATTGGCACAGCAAGGTGGGTGCCGGAAATGAAAGTACAGAACATAATGATTCATGGCTAAGAATTCCGGATGGAAGTGATTTTTACGCCGTTAAATCTAATACAACTGATACATTAAGGCCTAAAGGTATTTGTTCGGATAATTGTCCGGAGGGATCCGGTAAAGATGGATGGTTTAAGGTTTATTTAAGCGCGACTACCGGATGGACATGGTCTACAAAGACATCTGATAATAATGGTTATTATATTTATGCTGATTTTGACACAGCTGGTATTTATACAGTTCAGATTTCCGGCCGTTCGCAAAATCATTTTATTGACCGGTTTGTACTTTTTCATCATGAAACTATTGGGGATGATGTGGCCACCAATCTGAATAATCCCGAGAGCAGTTGCGATAATTCCATTACCCCTGCCTATGATATTGAAGTATTAGTAGAGGATGATCAAGGCGCAATTACCGATGCAGAGGTGATTTTTGATAATGGCCCCTCTAAATTGACCGATGGCAGCGGCATTGTTCAATATAATAATATTAGCCGCAGTACCGGTTATGTTATTGAGGCAACTAAAGCTGGTTATATACCTGCTTCAACTAAAGTAAACGTATTGAGCGATAAACAATATAGGATTAATTTAGAAAAAATGCCTGTATCAATCATACAACAGGAGAATAACAAGGAGCAAAATCATGTTTATCCCAACCCGGCATCGGATAATATTATATTCAGCTACCAAACGGAGGTCCAGTTTGTAACAGTTCTCAATACGAAAGGTCAAAAAGTGTTAACTCATACCTTTAATAATGAAAATATTTTGGACGTATCCGAATTAAACGAGGGTATTTACATTCTAATCATTAACACAGCAGATAAAATATTCCACGAGAAAATTCAAATCATACATTAGGGTAGACATGTGAAAAAATCCGGAAAATCATGATCCTCCGGATTTTTAAATATTGTATTATTGATAAAGATGATCATTACACCTGTTTTGTGCGCCTCATCGACGCCCTAAATTTGCACATCAGATTATCAGTAAGTTAACGTTTCAAAATTTGGATTTTGGGTCATGCAGAGCTGTTTTTGGGTCATGTTTATTCGTAAAAACAGGAACCGTAGTGGTAGTATAAGTATTCAA
>JAAAOM010000043.1 GCA_009908855.1 Bacteroidota bacterium | reverse complement strand
TATCATTTATCTTATGGCATGGTTGAGTTGCCCGACGGTAAAATGAAATCGCGCGAAGGAACGGTGGTTGATGCCGACGATCTAATGGATGAAATGATCGATACTGCAAAGAAAATGTCCCGTGAACTGGGTAAACTGGATAGTTTCAACGATAATGAAAAGCAGGAGATTTATAGACGTATCGGGATGGGAAGTCTGAAATATTTTATCCTCAAAGTCGACCCGAAAAAGAATATGGTATTCAACCCCGAAGAATCAATTGATTTTAACGGAAATACCGGATCATTTATACAATATACATATACCCGTATAAGTTCTGTTTTTCGCAAGGCCGAACACGATAATGTTACCGTTTCCTACCCGGATAGTGATTTAAGTAATATTTCAGAAAAAGAAAAAGCCATTATTAAAACCCTGTATGAATACCCGGAGATTATCAAAGAAGCCGGTGAACAATATTCCCCCGCTATGGTTGCCAATTACGTGTACGAGCTGGCCAAAGAATATAACCAATTCTATCATGATCATCCGGTCATCAGAGAGCAGGATAAAAACAAAAGAGACGTACGTTTTTTAATTTCATCACTCACCCGAAAGGTTTTGCATTCGGGCATGCACATTCTGGGCATTGATATGCCTGACAGAATGTGATTTATTCATTAATTTCGCGAAAAAGTTTGAAATATTATGTTTGACAGTTTATCAGATAAATTAGACAAGTCGTTTCGCCAACTAAAAGGACAGGCACAGATCACTGAGCTGAATGTTGCGGAAACTGTAAAAGATATACGAAAAGCATTGCTGGATGCCGATGTGAACTACAAAGTGGCCAAAACATTTACTGACTCCATTAAAGACAAAGCCATGGGTCAGGATGTACTGAAGTCGGTTAAGCCGGGCCAACAAATGGTTAAAATTGTACACGATGAGTTAACCACACTCATGGGCGGCGAACAAACCGATATCAGCATCCAGGGATCACCGGCCATATTATTGGTGGCAGGATTGCAAGGTTCGGGAAAAACAACCTTTTGCGGAAAAATTGCACGGCACCTGAAATCGAAAAGAGGCAAAAACCCATTACTGGTTGCAGGTGATGTGTATCGTCCTGCGGCCATCGATCAGCTGAAAGTATTGGGTGAACAAATTGAGGTTCCCGTCTATACCGAAGATGATAATAAAGACCCGGTTAAAATTACCAAAAGTGCCATTAAGCATGCCAAACAAACCGGTTATGATATGGTTGTTGTCGATACAGCCGGTCGTTTAGCCATTGACGAAGACATGATGAACGAAATATCGGCCATAAAAAAAGCCATTGCACCAACTGAAACACTATTTGTGGTTGATTCAATGACCGGCCAGGATGCCGTGAATACAGCCAAAGAATTTAATGACCGACTTGATTTTGATGGTGTGGTTTTAACCAAGCTCGACGGTGATACACGCGGCGGAGCTGCCCTCTCCATTCGGTCGGTTGTAAATAAACCCATCAAATTTGTAAGCATGGGTGAGAAAATGGATGCACTGGATATTTTTTATCCCGAACGAATGTCAGACCGCATCCTGGGTATGGGAGATATTGTTTCGTTGGTTGAAAAAGCGCAAGAGCAATATGATGAGGAAGAGGCCAGGCGGCTGCAACGCAAGATCGCTAAAAACCAGTTTAATTTTGATGATTTCCTGAAGCAGATCAGCCAGATCAAAAAAATGGGTAATCTGAAAGACCTGGCCGGCATGATCCCTGGCGTTGGTAAGGCCATGAAAAATATGGATATCGACGACGATGCCTTCAGGGGAATCGAAGCAATGATTCACTCCATGACCCCTGAGGAAAGAAATAACCCGATGATTATCAACGGATCAAGAAGAAAACGAATAGCCTTGGGGAGCGGTAGCACCGTACAGGATGTTAACAAATTAATCAAACAATTTGATGAAACACGTAAATTAATGAAAATGATGAGCGGTGGAGGTGGCAAAAATCTGCAACGTATGATGAGCGGACTACAACAAAAAATGAACTAAACAGATAAATAATATGCAACTCATTGATGGAAAAAAAATAGCCGCAGAGGTCAAACAGGAAATAAAAAAAGAAGTGGAACAACTGGTTGCTTCCGGCAGCAGGAAACCCCATCTGGCAGCCGTTTTGGTAGGCAACGATGGTGGTAGCGTTACGTACGTGAATCATAAAGTAAACGACTGTAAGGAAGTAGGCTTTGAATCGACCTTGTTAAAATTTGAAGATTCCATTACTGAAAAGGAATTGTTAGAGGCAGTACATAATCTTAACCAGGATGATAGCATTGATGGTTTCATCGTACAATTGCCATTACCCAAACAAATTGATGAAGCCAAAATTATTGAAGCCATTGATCCTGAAAAAGATGTGGACGGATTTCATCCGGTAAATGTAGGAAAAATGCTCATTGGCCTGCCCTCCTTTGTTTCAGCCACACCATCAGGAATAATGGAACTGATAAAAAGATACAACATCGAAACCACCGGTAAAAATTGCGTTGTGCTTGGCAGGAGCAACATTGTAGGCCGTCCGTTAACCAACCTTCTTTCCCAAAAAAATATACCTGGAAATGCAACCGTTACCATGATTCACAGCCGATCAGAAAATATTAAGGAAATATGCGCCCGGGCTGATATTCTCATTGCGGCTATCGGAAAACCCGAATTTGTAACCGCCGATATGGTGAAAGAAGGAGCCACGGTTATTGATGTGGGCACAACACGCCTGCCTTCAGATAAAACCAAATCGGGCTGGAAATTAACCGGTGACGTGAAATTTGACGAAGTATCCCCCAAGTGTAAATATATTACACCTGTTCCGGGAGGTGTTGGCCCAATGACAAGAGTGGCTTTGCTAAAAAACACATTACTGGCGGCACAAAAAAAGTAAAAGCCCCCGGGGGAGTGGGGACTTTTTAAGGTTAAAGTAAAGTAAATCTGACATATTACAGGGGGAAGGTCTTTTTTCTATCTATATTCATTTATCTCCCGAATGTTTCTAGTTTAGATGCATAGAATGTTTGAAAGGTTGCGTTGATTTTATGATTTTTTTTGTTTCTTTTTTTATTGCAGTTTTTTTTATTAATTAACACAATAATTACTTCAGAATTAGTAAAATGTATCATACCAGGATTTTCATATTTATTGGTTTTGTTTTGTTTGTTTTCACATCCTCCTGTAAAAAAAGTGAAAACCCGCAAGTTGAAAACCCATTGTGGTCAAGTACTGATCCGTTTACCATTCCTACCAAGAACCGTGTTCAGAAATTTTTAAGAGGAAATATGGTTGAAAACCCGTCTTTTGAGCAGGGCAAAAGATTCCCCATCGATACAGCCTCACATTTTTATGTTGACAATTGGCAAAAGGTAGGTGATCAGGTACAATGGGTGGATATTACAAAAGACAGCATTTATAAAGCCAATGAAGCCAGCCATGAGAAACGGGCCATAAAAATTTCCCGCACCTCGGCTGATGAAACAGTTAAAACCGGAGAAGGGGTGTTGAGCAATTATATAAAGGTAATTCCCGGTAACTATCGTCTCACATTCGATTTAAAACTTCAAAATATCAAACCTTATTCATCGCGGCTGGGAACCAAACTGTATGACGCCATTGACATTCAGGTGAAATTTTATGACAAAACAAAAAACGCCATTTCAGGTGAATTATATTCAGCGGTATTAAATAAAGAAGTAGATTATTCAATAAAGAACTATCCGTTTTCCAATTATGAGCAAATTGATGAAATGGACTGGACACGTATTCGCGGTCGTAGCTTCGAACCACTTATAATGGAAGGTATTATCCCCAATGATGCACAATATGTACGTATATTTTTCGGACTAAAAGGAACGGGTACCATGTGGGTCGACAATGTAGACTACAGGTATACCGAAAATAATTTATCCTTGCTCGAACGTATTGATATTTATAAAGATACCATCCCATCACCGTACAATTTAATTATTCCAAAACCCAAACATATAATTCCTGCTGATACAATTAATTACCTGTCCAAGTGGCATCAACGCCCCAATGATATAATAATTTTAATACCCGAAAACAGCCATCATACCGAAAAAAGAATAGCACAAAAGCTTAAATCCCGATTAACCGTGTTGCATGACAGCTTACCTACGGTACCTGAGATTACCATAACCCCGCACTTAGCTGCCGGGCAAACCAACAACCATCCGTTGATAATTAGTTTGGGCAACACCAATTTATTTAATCGCTACCGTGAGTTATTGCCTGTTGACTCAATAAAAGGACATAAGCAGGGCTATTTCATCCACAGTAATCCCGGCCTGAAACATATTATTTTTGTGGGTAGTAATTCCCGGGAAGGCATTCATTATGCAGTAAATACATTAACCCAACTCATTGATAAAAACGCCACACGAATATATAACGCCCATGTTATTGACTATCCGTCATTTCAGAAACGAGGATTATTAATTGGCAATATGGAACCAGCCCAAATGAACAAATTAATGAAGCATGTTAATCTATTAAGTCAATATAATTTCAATCATGTCATTTTTGACCAGGAAAAATCAATACTCGAAAACGGTTACACATTCGAGGAGTCCATACAGAAATTTATACGGTCCCATAATGGCAGCCTATTATCCACTTCAGTGCTAATCAATCCGTTTCTTGAAGATAAATTAATAAATCCGTATGACACTAACTACAGTTGTTATGATTTTATCACCTATCCGAATAATCTGAATGCAACCTTAAATAAATATGTTAATCCGGCTATTGATGAATATTACATCAGTTTTGGTGAAAGTAATTATCATCTTTTAAAAGACTGCATAAATGAAAATATCAATACCTGGAATTTCCTTGATGTTGTTCGTAATCATAAAAAAATAATACATGCTATTGATACCCGCGTAAAAAGGTTCAATCCATCGGTTAAGGTATCATACATCCCATTAGGATTGCAGGAAGAAAGTTATTTCAGCAGCCAGGCCGAGCTATCTATATATTATGATCAGATATTTGAAGATATAGATGAACACTCGCAGTTTATATGGGCCGGTCACAACACCTATTCTCCTGTTGTTGATTATGCGGCATTTTACAGATTCAGTGACTATTTTTCACCCTATCCGCATGTAATTTATACCGATGTCCAAACCGAATATATGATGAATGAAATAGAATCGGCCAATAGCATATTTGTGGGAAATAAAAGGCTTTACAGCTTGTTTACTCCCTGCCAGCTCGATTACTTTATGCCACTTAGCCGGAATACCGCAGGTGCTATATCATTCGGACTCAATATTTATTCAGCCATAGATGTGATAAGGTATCTGTCCTATGCTGATTTTGCCTGGAATAAAGAAGACTATAATCCTACAGAAGCAATTTGGCGTATTTTGATCTCATTATACGGAATAGAAAACACAAAGGAACTGATTCTTTTTAATGATGCATTTGTAACCATGCTCGAAATAATTAATACACCTATTAATAAAACTACGGCAACCAAACTTAAAAAAGCCGGCGTTACGGTGGTTAATAACCTTGAAATACATTATCAAAAACTATCAGAATCAAAACAAATGAATGAAGACTTACTGGTAGAAATAAAAATGAAGATGGACGAATTACTACATGTATACAACCGCAAAATGGATAATTTAACAGTGAGTAAAGCCAGCGTGGATACACAATTGATAAAGTAGATGAATATCAACAAAACAAATTATGGTAATATGCTATAAAAGAAATTGACCGGTTAAAATAAATGGATTTGTATTATTGATAAATTGTTGATAACTCTTGAAACACCTTAAAATTAAGAACAAACAGGCATATTTTTTGCCATAAACAGAATATCACCCATTGTTAAAAAGGCTAAGATTATTACCTTAGTTATAATAAGTGAATTATGGAAGAGAGCTGTAATTATTTATTTGATGATAACCTGGAATACACCATTAATCGTTTCCAGGAAATGATAAAATCGCGCACAACAAAATTTTTTGATGTGCACGAGTTTGAAGAGCTAATTGATTTCTACACCGATCAGCATAATTTTCAATATGCCGATAAGGCCGTTTATCATGCCATTCAACAACATCCGGAAGCACTGACCATAAAAATAAAGGAAGCACGGCTGCTGTTGGAAAAGGGTATTCCGCAAAGAGCCATGCTTATACTGGATAAACTGGAACCGCTTGAATATGCTAATCACGATGTGTATTTCCTGCAAGGACTGGCTCAGCTTCTATCCGATAATTTTACTTCGGCAAAAAAATATATGGAAAAGGCCGCCGAAACAGTCGATGACGAAAAAGATGAAGTACTATACCAAATTGGTATAAACCTTTCACAATTCGGCTTTCATGATGATGCATTGATATATCTTCATGAGGCACACCGGTTGAATAAGCACAATTTATTGATTATTTATGAATTGGCTACCACATACGAATTCAAACAAAACTACGAATTAAGTGCACGGTATTATCATAAATACCTTGACCAGGACCCGTTTGCCGAGACCATGTGGAATTCACTGGGACAGGTACAAATGGAAAATAAAAAATACGATGAAGCGCTGGAAGCCTTCGATTTTGCCATTTCCATAAATCCTATGTATACCACCCCCCTTCAAAATAAAGCCATGTTGTTTATGCGCCGGCTAAATTTCCCAAAAGCCATTCAGGTTTTAGAAGAAGTATTACCCATAGACCAAAACAACACAATGGTATATAATCAGTTAGGTGAATGTTATAAAAATCTGAATGAATTGTCAGGTGCACTCAGGTGTTACAAAACAGCTGCCTCCATTGATGAAACAAACGCCGATGCCTGGTATGGAATAGGTATGGTACTATTTCAACAGAATAAATATAAAGACAGCACAAGGTACATTCAAAAAGCACTTACTTACGATCGTGATAATGCCGATTATTGGTTTAGTCTGGGGGATGCATACAAAAAGCTGAACAAAACCGAAAAAGCCATCAATGCTTATAACAATGTAACTAACATCGATCAACACGACGATGAGGCTTGGTATGAGCAAGCCTTACTGTTGAAAAGACAGAAAAAGATTAATGAAGCCATTAACCTCCTTAATAAGGCCTATTCATTTAATAATTGTAGTGCCAGAATAAATTACACCTTGTCATTGCTATATTACCTTAAAAAACATCATAATTTAGCTGAACAATATTTTGAAAAAGGTTTGCAAATTGATTCATTAGGCTATCATAAAATCTTAAACGATGCACCGCGGATACGAATGGATCAAAGATTTCAGAACCTCATTAGAAAATACGCTAACCAATAATACTTATGAATTATAATCTGCCTTTTGTCCCTGAACGTTCGAAACAACCCCGTCAGGATGGGATTACAATGGTAATGGATAAAAGTTTATCACCCAACGAATCAGAAAATTTAATTGAATCATCAGGCGAATTTGTTGATCTGGTGAAGTTTGGGTTTGGAACATCACTGATTACAAAGGAGCTGAAAAAGAAAATATCAATTTACCAGGAAGCCAATATCAATCCCTATTTTGGCGGTACACTTTTCGAGGCTTTTATTACCAGGGGTATGTTTGAGGAATACATTCAATATTTAAAAGAATGCAATATTAAATATGTAGAGGTATCAGACGGATCGATGTATCTCGAACATGAAGAAAAACTGAAATATATTGAAAGACTGGCCAAAGAATTCACGGTATTATCAGAAGTCGGATCAAAACAAAAAGGGGTGTACATTCCAATTGAATCATGGGTTAACCACATGCAATCAGAATTAAATGCCGGTGCCTGGAAAGTTATTGCCGAATCGCGCGAAAGCGGTACCGTAGGTATTTATAATAACGATGGTTCAGCCAATGAAACACTTATCAAAACCATTTCTGATCAGATTGACCCCGCCAATATAATATGGGAAGCCCCCGATGGTAAACAACAAATTTGGTTTATTAAAATTTATGGAGCCAATGTTAACCTGGGTAACATAGCACCAAACGGAGTAATTCCCCTTGAATGTCTGCGCCGTGGATTGCGGGGTGATACATTCTTTGATTTCTTACCGGACGACCTAAAAGAAGGTAAAACACAGTACAACCAGCAATTCCAGCAACCTTACCTTGACTTTCAGATTTAATTGACGGCTATCGTTAAGGTTGTTTGACAATTTTTGATTCAAAGTTGTTTTGTTAACAAAAATGGCCCATGCACACCATTTTCTTCTCCCGCTAAGCGGGACAGGCTCTAAAGGGATCAGCGCGCAGGGCTTCCCGGCCAGCTGGCCGGGATTGAGCGGTGCGCAAGAGAAGGCCAATTATTAAATGAGCCTAAAAGACTTTAATACCTGACTGCCAATTACTCGTTCTCTTTTATAAGTACGGAGAAGATAAACAACACTACGGCGGCGGCTGCAAATATTATTAATAGCGAACCTATAATTTTTGGTACAATATTATGAAGGTTAATAATCTCCCAAACACCTAAGAGTCCGATTACGGTAAATAATAATACAAGAACAATAAGGATATAGGAAACCAGCTTTTTAATGAAATTATTCATACCAATTGTATTTTGGGTGTGACGAACCGGTCATCACATAAGTTACAATGAAATGATAAGAAATGTTACGCAGATAAATTTTCCATTACTTTATCAAGCTCCTTTTTCATATCCTTCACCATGTCTGAATAATACTTTTTTAACTTTTCACCCCCCTTATCATCAGCCGTGTGAATTTTTTGAATAAAATTTTTTCGCACCTTGTCAATTTCCATTGTAAGCTCAACCGCTTTCTCCCGTGAAAAATCAGGATGAAATTTTAAATACGTTTGTATTTCCTGCTTAAGTTCTTCGGAAAAAGTATTCAGTTCCTTTTTTAGTAAACGAATCGATGACATATATTTTACATTTTATCTTTCATAAATATAAAAACTTATTTGACAATTTCCTTAAAAGGTTCGCCATCTCGTTCAGATGTTTGTTGACGAAAATATAGTGAAGTGACAGGAATATCAAAATGATAAAGCTCGCTTCCCCAATTGTATATAATTTCTCTGAATTCATTTACCTCATTGTTTCGTATAATAATATAGCGGTTCATTGTTTTAAACTCACCTTTGTACACCTCTTTGGTAATTCCTTTGGGATATTTATTTCGCAGGGACCGGATATATTTATCCTTTTCTGATGTGTTTTTAAACTGCAATTTTTTTATATCGTTATCCGATGATCCTGAAGTTCTTCCTGAAGATGCTTGTTTACTTCCTGTAGCATTATTCTTTGCCAATAACGTCAAAATATCATTAATTTGATTGATACGCTTTTTTGGATAGTCTTTATCGGGTAAAAAACGGAGTGCCGTTTGGTATTCCGATTTAGCAGCCGCATAGTTTTTTGCCTGATAATATCCATCAGCCTTTTGGATGGCAGCATTATAATGTTCCTGATTGCGTTGTTGCTCCATCTGTTCTTTTTCCAATTGTGCCAAACCATTACTAATTTGATCAAGCTTTTCTTTCGGATATGTTTCATTAGGCATAAGCTTGTTAGCCTGTAAATAGTAGATTTGTGCATTTTGCAGATCGTTGTTATTCATGTACGCATCGGCTTGTTGTAAGGCTTCTTCATATTGATTTTTCAATGCCAATCGCTCTGCTTCGCGATTGCGTTTTTCCAACATTAATTGCTCAGCTTTGGCCAATTGCATTTTTGGGTACGACTCGTCAGGAAATAATTCCAATGCTTTTTCAAAATTCATTTTTGCCACACTGTAGTTTTTATTTTTCATTGCGTTATCGCCGTTGGCAAGCAACTGATTATAGCGCATCCTGTTAGCCTGTTCCTGAGATTGCTGCTGTTCAAGCTGTGCCAGAATAGTTTCAATCTCGTTTATTTTTGATTTGGGATATTCCTCATCGGGTTTATAAATGGCCGCTCTGCGATACGATTCCATTGCCCGATTATATTCTTTTAATGACAATAACTGATCGGCTGTTTTTATGGTTTCTTTGTAACGCCTGTTAATTTCTTCGGCTTGCGCTTTTTCCTGTCTTTGTTGTTCCAGGAGATTATTGATTTCTTTTATTTTTTGACCGACATATTCATCACCCGGTTTGTGATTTGATGCCCGTCGAAATTGTTGAAGTGCGCTTTCGTATTGACCTGCCCGAAATAAACGATCAGCATTTTGAAGAGCCGTTTCATAATCTCTTTCTTTTTGAGCTGATTGCTGTTCGGCTAATTTTTTTTCACTGATTTTTTTGTCAATTTCAATTATTTTCCGACGTAAATCTGCATCCTGCGGTTTAATTTGCAAAGCACGGTTGAAAGATGATTTTGCAGCTGCCAGCTGATTCTGAGCCAGTAGTCTTTCACCTTGTTCAACGGCATTTGTAAACGCTTGTTCTTTTCGGTTCTGTTCCTCTTCCAATTTCTTTTGTGCAGCCAATAACCGCTCTATTTCATTGAGTTTGGTTTTAGGATAGTTTTCAGATGGTTTGGTATTGACCGCTTGTTGGTAGGACTGACGGGCCTGTTTATATTCACCTAACTGAAAGAGCCGATCCGCCGTTTCGATGGATGAGCTATACAAGCGTTGCATGTTTTCTTCTTCACGCTGATTTTCTTTCTCCTTATTTAAGTTGTTATTAATAACCGCTAATCGCTGTCCGGGAAGCGATTCATTAGGTTTTAATCCTGCCGCTTCGGTATAAAATTCTTTGGCAACTTTATAGTTATTGCTGTAAAATGCTGCTTCAGCCTGTGAAATCAGACTGTTGTATTTTCGATCTTTCTCAACCTTGGCTTTTGACTGTTGATTCATGGCAGAAAGTTTACTGTTAACCTCCTGCAGACGATTGGTGACATAATCATCAGTCGGGTTCAATTCCAATGCTTTTTCATAAAGCCCGGCAGCTGTTTCAATGTTTCCCTGTTTATAGTGATTATCAGCCAAATCAACTGTTGCATTATATTTTTCCTCTTTTTCCTGATTGGCCATTAACAGGGCATCAATTTCTTCAATTTTTTTCTGCGGATAACGATCATACGGGTCAGCCTGTGTAGCAAGCATGTATTGCTGCCTGGCTTCCCGGTATTTGCCGGCGTTAAATAAACGGTCGGCTTTATCGATTAATTCGTCGTATTTTTTATATAAGCATTGTTCAATATCATATACAAGCATTTCCATCTTACCACTTATTTCCATGGTGTATGATCTGTTTGAAACGAACTGGTTTTTACGCTCGTGGTAATAAATTTTGTCAACAGGTTTTTCAAGCAGATGATAATCAACCCCTTCACATGGATCAAGCAATCCGATGGCAAATTCATTTATCCATTTACCTTCTGTACCATCCGGCACATCAGTGTTAAACATTATTTTTTTGGAAACAAATCCCTTTTTGGAAACTTTTATTACATATTCATTATTGAGTTCCAATAGAAATTTGAATTCCCCATTTCGGGGTGTGCTGAGTGATTTATCCAGACTGCCGTTTTTAAACAGTTCTATGTTGGCATTATTCAAGGGTTCCATCATATATTCAGCCTTTCCGATAACTTCCAGATAACTATCCGGTTTCACAATTTGGGCATTCATTTCCCAACAGAGTATTACGGCAAACGCAATGCAAACAATTTTTTTAATACCACTAAACATATTCATTTCTTCTATTTGGCTACAGTAAACTTTTGGTGATAATACTCCCCATTAATGTTTAATCTTACGATATAAATTCCATTAGGATACAATACCGTTGATAATTCCTTTAAGCTATTATTGGGTTCAATACGAAATTCATGCACCAATTTCCCCTGGCTATTATAAACCGTACCCAGCACGGATTGTGAATAAAATTCTTCTAAATCGATGGTAACTTTATTTATTGCGGGTACCGGACGTAGGCGAAAGATTTTTTGGCCGGGTTGAAACGGTGTATCCACTTTTACAGGCAATGAGTCGAAAACAACCGGTTTTATACCAAGTGATATGTTTGTAAACGGGTAATAATAATTCATAGGATGCCATTGTGATCCATCAAAAGCGTACGCAGTATTGCTTTCTTCAGTGCTTCTGGAAGGTGAATGGTATAAGGCAAATGTATCGGTTGGTTGAGACTGATAATGGATTTCGTAACCTACATAAAATTTGCCACTATCCAAAGAAACCGGACTTTCCCATTGTATAAACTGTGTTTCATCGGCACCAAAAAAATCAAGCAGATATTCCTGTTCTGCCATAACCTGATTAGGCTTATTCTCTCCGCTCCATATTTTAATCACAATGCGGGAACTGTCATTAGCCGTAAAAGCTTTTGCTAAATGCATGTTTATACCGAAGAATGTACGGTTTTTATGGATCACAAATTCTTCCGCAAATTTGGTATTGCCCAAAGAACTATGTCCGGAAACATACCCCCAAAAATCATCATCCAGTAACTGTAATGGCTCTTCATCTAAAAAATTCGATAACGTATCAGCCGTAGCCTTGATTGATTCATAAGGATCAAAGCCCGGAAATGATAAGATGCCCAACCCGTCCGGATCAAGCCATGCTTTTAATTGTTCATCAGCCTCACTGTATTTATCCCATGCCACATCAAAACGTTGATAAAAGTCAGATTCCGGTGATTCACAGGTAGCGCTGCCACCGGATAAAACACCAATTACTTCACCGTTATTATTAAATAAGGGTGAACCTGACGAACCTTTCTCTGTTGTACCTTCTTCCCACCTGCTGACCCACCAATGAGCAGCATCATCAAAGCCTTCTCCAAAATTGGAAACAAAAAGTTGGTCATAATCAAAAGCCACTTTTTTTACATCCCCCTGTGGATGGTGGATAGAAAATACATTCTCCGGTGTTATGGCCTGGTTATTCCAGCCGGTATAATAAGGTTGCAACAAAAAATTGGGCTTCTGTGCCAATTCTACCAGTGTGAAATCCAAATTTTCAGTGGTGGCAATCATTTCAGCACCAACAATAGTCTTAAACGTGGCATCCGGCCCGTCGCAAAACGGACTTTCATAATTAAAATGAAATAATGAGTTTCTGGCTTTGGAAGCAGTTTCTATGCAATGATGAGCAGTGAGCACATAGGGCTTGCCATCTTGTTCGGTATTGTTTATAAGAATGCCTGTGCAATATTCGTTATTATTTATTAATATTCGGCAAATGCCCTTTTTAAGCTGTTGGATAACAGGGTCGGTAAAACAATTTACATCCGAATGGCAATAATCGGATAATTGATACCTCGAATCCTTAAAAATATCTGGTAATGCATGTCCCACCTGTTTAATTTCAAAACTTCCCGTCAGTTGTTGATCCGGAACCCGGTACTCAATATAAATAAGAGCACCTTTTATCGGTGGTGTTAACAGGGTTTTATAATTTGAAACATCATGACGTGTGTATGGCCCCTGATATTCTGTAAGGTCATTTTTGTACAAATAAAGTTCCGCACCAGCATGCATATTAACGTTTTTTAATTTGAAGGTTAATGCTTCTGCCCCCGGTGAGAAAATACCCAGGCTCCATACCCTGTAACCATTATGTTTTTTCCATACCCCCTGCTTATTCAAAAAAATATCAGTGCTGATTAATCTTGCAAATATCTTATTCTTGAAACGTGATGCTGAAGCCTGTTGCATTGGGGTTATTGCCTGTGAATCAGGTGATGGTAAGGTAATAACCGGTATTTCAGAAAAGTTACTAAATGACTTGGGGACAATCTTCCCTGGTTGGGCATTTGCCAATACTCCGCTTATAAAAAATATAACGATAAGTAAACGTAACAGGTACATGTATAAATTAAAAAAATTGATTATCTACTAATTTAGCAACTTAATAATCATTTTGAATAAAAAATGGCAAAAGGAATTTTAGGATGCATGAATAAAATTACTAATACACTGATTTTTAGTAATTATATCCAAACAGAAAAGAATTGTTTTAATAAATTTGACCCATTAACCATATAACGGATGAAAAACCTGGCTTTTGCATTAATCATTTCATTATTGCCCTTTTCACAGGTTGAATCACAAACAGAGTCCAAATTTTGGGAGAAAAAAAATACTTTCGGATTTCTTTCTGCAGGCACTAATTATAGCAATAAAGCCAATTTATTCGGTACATTTAATCCGTCGGTGCGACAGTCATCTGTAATCACTTATGTCTCCTTTTATACAAAAAACCAGACTGATTTAATGTTAACCGGAATTTATACCACCAATGCGGATACCTCTCTTACTTTATCAACCACAATTTTTGGTTTTTCGGCAGGTAAAGAATTTACATTAAACGAAAATTTTTCGGTGAATTTTTTATTCGATAAATATTTTTATCAGGAAACGCAAAACAGCCTGAACCCTAATTATACAGATGTTCTCTCGGCTTCACTCAGCTATAACCCTAAAATTTTGTGGGCCGATATCCAATTAGATGTATTGAACGCGGATCGAACCGATTTTTCCTTAAGCGCTTCCCTATCGCCTGAACTTACCATCGAAAAACTATTTCACCATGCATTATCCGCTTCCGTCATGCCTTATGCATCCCTCAATATGGCTACCAGAAAATATATTCAAACAGCTTATGACCAGTTGTTGGAAAAACCGGTAAGCAGCTTACAATATTTTACAGATGCCGAAAATATTTGGGCAACAATCACAAACAACGTAAGTCAGAAATTATCAGACTTAGAAAATAACCGTTCCGGAAATATAGATCCTGTATTAAGAAACACGCTTAGGCGAAATTTAATTAACACGGAATCGGAGGCCTATCTGAATCAGTTATTGAATCAGGAAGAAGCCGATGGTTTTGGCCTTAACAGCATCATCCTTTCAGTACCGGTTACGCTTTATATCGCAAATTTCGGAGTCGGTTTCAGCTATTCATGGTATTTTCCCATGTATGATTCAGAATTGTTTAGTGCCAACAAAACACAGTATTTTTCAGCGGATATCACCTATATCAAAACCATTGATTATTAAAAATTACACAACTCCTGGTAATAAGCGCCGGCTTCTTCATCTCCCAGTTCAGCAGCTTGGTTAAGGTCTCGACAGCCATCTGTAAATATCTCGAGATTAAAAAGAACAATCGCCCGATTAAAATAAAAATCGGCAATATCATCCTTAAGTTCAATGGCTTTGTTGTAATCCTCCAGGGCCTCTTCAAAACGTTTCATCATGAAATTACAATTTCCCCGATCGTAATACCCGTCGGCATAATTGGGTACGTGTCTCAAACCCAGGTTAAAATCTTGTAAAGCCTTTTCATATACTTGTAGATTATAATAGGCATTACCACGATCAAAGTAGCTATCGTAATAGTTTATTTTTATAAGCAGTGTATGAGAGAAATCTTTTATGGCCAATTCAAACTGTTCACGTTCATAATACGCATTACCCCGATTATAAAGTGCATCAACATAATCAGGGTCCAGTTCAATGCATTTGTGGTAATCGTCAATGGCTTTGTCATACTGCTGAGTAGCAAAAAAAGTATTACCCCTGTAAAAATACAGATCCGGGTTTCGATCATCCAAATTAATTGCGTTGTTAAATTTTTCCAGGGCCAATTCGAATTGCTCATTTTCAAAATAAGCATTGCCTTCTTCAATCAGTTTCTTAGTTTGACCTGATAGTGTGTAGTTAAAAATGATAATGGCAATGAGGGATATAATTGAAATTTTTGTCATCCTTAAAAATTGAGTTTTACAATTGAATCTGATTTTATCTGCGTCCCGGACGGTTTTCCCGTATCCTTTGTTGCCTAATAATCTGACGTCTGATCATTTGTCGTTGTTTAAATTGTTTATGCTGTTGCATGTGTTTACGCATCACATCGCGGCTTTTATGTCGCATCATCTGATGTTTTCGTATAAAATCAGGATTTTTCAGCATTTCAATCCTTTTCTGATTGGAAATTGCCACTGCTCGGCGATATGCCAACCGTTGATGATGATTGTTCATATAAACCGGCGCATAATCACGACTGTTTGGACGTAATGTGAGTGAAGAAAAATTCACGTTTTCCTTACCCGTATTTTCCTGACCATTCAACGAAATACTTACCAGGAATATTAATATGTAAAAAATCACCTTCATACTGCAAACTTTATTTTTACAATTAGATGATAAAAATAAAAAATGGTTTAATCATTAAAAATTTAAAATGTTGCATGAAACAAAAATTATTATCTTATCCCGTTGAAAATAATTTACTATATGGCAAATTCAATTGAAGAAACCATCCGGCAATTGCGGGAAGATATCAATTATCATAATCATCGGTATTATGTGTTAAACAAACCGGATATTAGTGATTTTGAGTTTGATCAATTGATGAAGCATTTGCAAAAGCTGGAAGAAGAGCATCCGGAGTGGCAGGATGCAAACTCACCTACAAGCCGGGTGGGAAGCGATTTAACCACTGAATTTGAAGAAGTAGCCCATAAATATCCCATGTTGTCGTTAAGCAACACATACTCCATTGAAGAACTATATGACTGGGATAAACGCATCAAAAAATCCATTTCATCAGCCTGGCATTATGCATGTGAACTGAAGTACGACGGGGCTTCCATAAGTCTGACCTATCAGAATGGCCGGTTCATCAGGGCGGTTACACGGGGTGATGGTACCAAAGGGGATGATGTTTCGGTAAATGTAAAAACCATTAAAAGTATCCCCCTTCAGCTAACAGGAAATGATTACCCGGATGAATTTGAAATGCGTGGTGAAATATTCATGACCCACGAAGGGTTTAAAAAGCTCAACGATGAACGCATTGCTAACAATGAGACACCCTTTGCAAACCCAAGAAATTCAGCTTCGGGTACTTTAAAAATGCAAAACCCTGCCCTGGTTGCCAAAAGACCGCTGGATTGTTTTGTATATTCCATGCTGGGGGATGAATTACCTACACAAAACCATTATGACAATTTACAAAAAGCCAGGGAATGGGGACTTAAAGTCCCTGAACACATATCGGTGGTAGACAATATTGAACAGGTTGTAAGTTTTATAAATTATTGGGACAAAAAAAGGCATGACCTGCCTTATGACATTGATGGTATCGTAATTAAAGTGAATGAATTCCCCATCCAGGAACAATTGGGATTTACAGCCAAATCGCCACGCTGGGCAACCTCTTATAAATTTAAAGCCGAGCAGGTTGAGACAAAATTACTTTCTATTGACTACCAGGTAGGACGTACCGGAGCCATCACCCCCGTTGCCAATCTCGAGCCTGTTTTATTGGCCGGCACAACCGTAAAACGCGCTTCATTGCATAATGCCGATCAAATTCAATTACTCGATATCCGCATTTTTGATCAGGTTTTTGTTGAAAAAGGCGGTGAAATAATACCCAAAGTGGTGGGTGTTAATATGAATAAACGAGAAACAGACAGCCGGAAAGTAGATTACATCACCCATTGTCCGGAGTGTAATACCGAATTAATACGACATTCCGGTGAGGCCAAGCATTATTGTCCCAACGAAACGGGATGTCCACCTCAACAAAAGGGCAAACTTATTCATTTTGTAACACGAAAAGCAATGGATATTGGTTTGGCAGAAGCAACAACAGAACAGCTTTTCAATCACGGACTGGTAAAAAATATTGCCGATTTTTATACCCTCAGAATAGATCAATTATTAAAACTGGAACGATTTGCAGAAAAATCAGCTGATAACCTTATTAAAAGCATTGAAAAATCAAAGGAAATACCCTTTCCTAATGTATTATACGCCCTCGGCATCAGATATATTGGTGAAACAGTAGCCAAAAAAATAGCACAACACTTTAAATCCATTGATGCATTAATGAATGCTGACTATAACCAATTGATTGAAGTAGAGGAAATTGGTGATAAAATAGCACAAAGCCTGTTGGATTATTTTTCAAAGCCGGCAAATATTGAGATCATCAATAATCTAAAAGAAGCAGGTGTTCAATTGTCAATGGAGGCCGTGACTGAAAAAGAAAATACATCGGATAAATTAGTCGGTAAAAATTTTGTAATTTCGGGCACTTTCTCAAAATTTAGCCGCAACCAATTGAAAGAGCTTATTGAAGAGAACGGCGGTAAAAATGTTGGCTCAATATCGGGAAAAACCAGTTATGTGCTGGCGGGCGAAAATATGGGGCCCAATAAATATGAAAAAGCAACCAATTTAAACATACCCATTATTACAGAAGATGATTTTTTAAACATGATCAAATAAAATGGCCGGTACATTCGAAAAAATAAGAACCAATATTGGATACAGGCAATTAAAAAAACTAAATGCTCTTAAGAAAAACATGCATGAAATTGTTAATCTGGAAGATGCCCGAAAAATTGGTGTGGTCTTTAACGCCACCCATTCTGTTAATTTTGATGTTATAAGGCAATTTGTGAAAAAACTCACCAAACAGAAAAAAGAAATCAGCATTCTTGGTTACGTTCACAGCAAAAAAATAATTGATCATTATCTGTATCGCAAGGGATTTGATTTTTTCACCCGGAAAGATTTAAACTGGCATTACAAGCCGAAAGATGAAGCCATAAACGATTTTGTCAAACAGTCATTCGACATATTAATCAACTTAAGCCTGGAAGATTACTTACCCATTCAGTACGTATTGGTTCGCTCAAATGCACGTTTTAAGGTATCCTGTTACTTCGAGAATGCGCAGTTTGCCGATATGTTTATCGATATAAACAAAAATCGTGAAGAATTTGAAAGCATTAGAAAAGAAATTAGCAGTGAGCATAAAATGGTTGAAGAAGAGCTGGAACATGATATTGACGAAAAAACAATTAGTGAAATACAATTAAACTTTCTTATTGAGCAGGTACTCCATTACCTAAGCCTGATCAAGGTTAAAAAGTAGCCGGTCATTTTAGATTTTTTTTATAGATTTACGGTCATTTCTGAGTAATAATCTGGTATAAACAGACATATTAATGAATAACAAGATTGATTTAACAGGCACAGGAGTTGCGTTGGCAACGCCATTTAATAAAAGTCAGGATGTTGATTATACAGCCCTTGAAAAACTTATTAACCATGTGATTAAGGGCAAAGTCGAATATCTTGTCGTTTTGGGAACCACCGGTGAAACGCCTGTTTTATCGAAATCGGAGAAAAAAGAAATTATACAGTTCATTAAAGAAAAAACAAACGGACAGATTCCAATAGTACTGGGTATTGGAGGCAATAACACAAATGAAGTTCTTGCCGACCTAAAAAATATGGATTTAGAAGGTATTGCTGCCATTTTATCCGTGGCACCTTATTATAATAAACCCTCGCAGGAAGGATTGTATTTACATTTCAGTGCCATTGCCAAAGAATGTACCTTACCAATAATATTGTATAATGTACCTGGGCGAACAGGCTCCAATATAAAAGCTAAAACCACCCTTCGATTGGCAAATGAGTACAGCAATATTGCAGCAGTTAAAGAGGCCAGTGGAGACCTGACACAGATCATGGAAATCATAGCTAAAAAACCAGGTGGTTTTAAAGTGTTGAGCGGTGATGATGCACTTACCTACAGCATTATTATGTTGGGTGGTGATGGGGTAATATCGGTAACAGCCAATGCCTTTCCATACGAATTTTCCGAAATGGTTCGACAGGCACTTGCTGGAAATAAGCAGCAGGCGCTGGAATTTCATTATAAATTGGTTCCGGTAATGAAACTGTTTTTTGAAGAAGGAAGTCCGACCGGACTAAAAGCAGCTCTTAATCAATTAGGTATTATGGAGAATATATTGCGGTTACCGTTGGTTTGCGGTAGTGATAAATTATACCAGAAAATCAAGGATGAGATTAAAAGACTGCTTTAGCTTTTACATACGAATGTGATAGCCTATCCGGAAATATAGTTTAATACATGATTGATGACATGGTCTTGTGAAATGCAATGACGTTTAATGCCAACATACCTTATTGTTTATAATCGGAAATAATAATCTATACCTACACATTCGCACCTACCTTGCCATGGCAATTCTTATATTTTTTGCCGCTGCCACATGGACAGGGTTCGTTTCTGCCCACTTTTTTCTCAACTCTCACGGGTTGTGTTTTACGTTCCTGATTTTGTTGCGATCCATTGTTTTGTCCGCCTCCCTGGCTCATACCATCGAGTTCGCTATGGCTGGTTTTCATATTGTCATAATCGGTTCGACGGTCACTGGCTTGTTTCACCTGATTCGGATCACGAACCGGAATATGGGCACGCATTAATACACCTGTAACATCGCGATTAACTTTATCAATCATGGCACGGAAAAGCTCATACGATTCAAACTTATATACCAAAAGCGGGTCTTTTTGCTCGTAGGTTGCATTTTGTACGGATGTGCGAAGATCGTCCAGTTCACGTAAATGTTCTTTCCAGGCTTCGTCAATATTGATAAGCATTATGCTTTTTTCAATATCAACCAGCAATTGTCTGCCCTGGGAATTGTATGATTTTTCAAGATTGGTAGCGATATTGATCACTCGCTGCCCGTCAGATATAGGAACAGCAATATTTTCGTATGTTTTCCCCTGTTTTTCATACACTTCAGTTATTACAGGAAATGCCTGTTGTATGATGGTTTCTTTTTTACGTTCATAGGTAGATTCGGCAACTCCGTAAATTTTTTCAATAATTTCATCGGTTCCCATTTTAAGATATTCATCCTCAGAAATTGGTGAGGCTATGGATAACGCCCTAAGCAGTTCCATATTGAAATCTTCAAATTCGGCATTTCCATGCATATCTCTGGTAACACTTTCACATACATCGTACATCATGTTCATGATATCCACTTCCAGTCTTTCACCAAAAAGAGCATTTTTACGACGCTTGTAAATCACTTCGCGCTGTGAGTTCATTACATCATCATATTCAAGCAATCGCTTACGTATGCCAAAGTTATTTTCTTCAACCTTCTTTTGGGCCCGTTCAATACTGCGCGTAATCATGGAGTGTTGAATAACTTCACCTTCTTTGAGACCGAGCCTGTCCATCATGGTTGAAATACGATCAGAGCCAAATAAACGCATCAGGTCATCCTCCAGGGAAACAAAGAACTGCGATGAACCCGGGTCTCCCTGTCTGCCCGCACGTCCTCTTAACTGCCTGTCAACCCTTCGTGACTCATGTCTTTCAGTACCTACAATGGCCAATCCCCCGGCTTCCCTTACTTCCGGTGATAATTTAATATCTGTTCCCCTACCCGCCATATTTGTGGCAATGGTTACCTGACCTGATTTACCAGCCTCCGCCACAATATCAGCTTCGCGCTGGTGTAGCTTGGCATTTAATACGTTGTGCTTAATTCCCCGCAGCTTAAGCATTCGACTGAGTATTTCTGATATTTCAACCGAGGTTGTACCAACCAGTACCGGACGGCCCTGGTTAACCAGTTCAACAATTTCTTCACTTACGGAATTATATTTCTCACGCTTGGTGCGGTATACCAGGTCTTGTCTATCTTCACGCACAATCGGTCGATTGGTAGGAATCACCACTACTTCCAGTTTATAAATATTCCAGAATTCACCTGCTTCTGTTTCCGCCGTACCGGTCATACCAGCTAATTTATGGTACATCCTGAAATAGTTTTGAAGGGTAATGGTCGCGTGCGTTTGTGTGGCAGCTTCAACTTTTACACGCTCCTTTGCTTCAATGGCCTGGTGTAATCCATCTGAATACCGCCGGCCTTCCATGATACGACCTGTTTGCTCATCTACAATTTTAACCTTATTGTCGATCACCACATACTCATCATCTTTTTCAAATAAGGTATATGCCTTTAGCAACTGGTTAATGGTATGTATTCTTTCTGATTTTATGGCATAATCCTGGATTAGCTGGTCTTTCCTCTCCAATTTATCTTTGGCAGCGGCATCAGATTTTTCTATTTCAGCCATTTCGCCACCAATATCCGGAAGGATAAAAAAATCACGGTCCTCGGCAGTATCCGAAACCAGGTCAATCCCTTTTTCGGTAAGCTCAATGCTGTTAACTTTTTCGTCGATAATAAAAAACAGATCGTCCGTAACTTTATACATGTTTTTGCTATTTTCCTGCATGTAAAAGTTTTCTGTTTTGTGCATGAGCGCTTTGTTACCCGTTTCGCTCAAATATTTAATTAACGCCTTATTTTTAGGCAAGGCTTTAAATGCCTGTAACAATTTAAATCCACCGTTTTCCGTATTACCTTCTTTAATGTTTTTCCTGGCTTCGGTAAGGATATCGTTAAAAAGTTTGCGCTGTGCGTTAACCAGTTTTTCAACTTTGGGTTTTAGCTCATCAAACAACTGGTTATTATCTTGTTTGGCCACCGGGCCTGAAATGATCAATGGTGTTCTGGCATCGTCGATCAGTACCGAGTCAACTTCATCAACAATTGCAAAATGATGTTTGCGTTGCACCAAATCGAACGGACTAATGGCCATGTTATCACGCAAATAGTCAAACCCGAATTCATTATTGGTTCCATAGGTAACATCACATTGATAGGCGTTTCTTCGTTCAGCAGAATTGGCTTTGTATTTATCGATACAATCAACGGTTAAGCCATGAAACTGAAATAACGGCCCCATCCATTCAGCATCACGCTTTGCGAGATAGTCGTTGACTGTAACAATATGTACACCGCGACCTGTTAAACCATTCAGGAATATAGGCAGTGTAGCAGCAAGTGTCTTTCCTTCTCCGGTGGCCATCTCAGCAATTTTTCCTTCATGCATAACCACTCCGCCTATAAGCTGTACATCGTAATGTACCATATCCCAGGTAATTTCATTACCACCTGCTATCCATTTATTATAATACCGCGCTTTTTCGCCGGAAATTTCAATATGGCTATAAATAGCCGCTAAATTGCGGTCAAAATCGTTGGCGGTAACTTCAATAAATTCATTTTCTTTTAACCTCCGGGCGGTTTCCTTAATCAATGCAAATGCTTCCGGCAATAGGTCCTTTAACAACGACTCAAGTTGTTCATCTATGCCTTTTTCAATTTTATCTATTTCTTCATAATAAGCTTCCTTTTGTTCGTAACCGGGGTTTTCCTCCTCAATTTTCATTTTTATTTCCTGTACCTTTCCTTCATCCTCGGCTATGTTGTCCTTTATCTGATTTTTTAAATGTTGTGCTTTCGATCGCAGTTCATCATTCGTAATATTGCTTAGTTCATTAAAGATTGCATTGGTTTGTTCAATATACGGAAGTATGTTTTTAATATCTTTGTCCGATTTATCACCAAAAATTTTATTTAATACTTTAGTTACAAATTCCATTGTCCATTAAATTTTATAAGGGTACAAAATTAGTTTTTAATATGCACTTTTGATCATTGTTTTATAAGAAATTAATGATATGTTAAAAACACAACCTAAATATTAAATATTTAGTATGACAATACAAAGTTGATTTAATGTTTTTTTCATAACTTGGGATGTTATTTTTCCAATTCAACAAAGAACCCAATACATCCAACATCGATTTATACCAATGAAAAAATTCTTCCTCACAACTATACTATTTTTAACAGGTTTGTTGGCCATACATGCCCAACCGTGGCTATACCAAAAGAACACCAAAAAAAGCACGAAGGTTGAATCGACAAATTTTTATCAAACCCAACGTGCATTTAATAATTATTGGGAAGATCGGGAAGTAACCAAAGGCACCGGATTTAAACAGTATAAACGCTGGGAAAATTTTATGGAACCGCGTGTTTATCCCACTGGTGAATTTGATGTTAAGGCTTTTTGGGAAGCAGTGCAAATGGCGCATTCACAAACATCTATTTACAATCACCACTGGAAATTCCTGGGCCCCGCCAACGCCCCGCCAAATATTAACCGACCGAACCAGTTATCCGGATTAGGTCGTTTGAATTGCATTGCTTTTCATCCTTCCGATGAGGATATTTTTTGGGTGGGTTCTCCATCGGGTGGTATATGGAAAACTACAGATGGTGGAGAAACATTTAGTACTACCAGCGATGATCTCAATGCCCTGGGGTTTTCTGATATTGCCGTACACCCATTAGACCCTGATATTATTTATGCCGTTACCGGTGACGGAGATGCCGGTGATACCTATAGTATAGGTATTATTAAATCAACAGATGGTGGTGACACCTGGGAATCTACTGCTGTCACCAATCAGGCAGCTGATAGTATTGTTTTTCGCAGGCTGTTATTAAACCCCAATGATCCGGACCATCAGATTGCAGCATCAAACATTGGTATTTTTGTGACGCAGGATGGATGGGAATCGTATATTTATGCACGGGATGCACTGGGTAACAAATTAAATGGTGTTTTTAAAGACCTGGAATTTAATCCGGATAATCCAAATGTTATCTACGCTGCCAGTTATTCTCCCAAGCACGGTTCTTCCAGCGTATATAAATCAATAAATGGTGGAATAAATTTTATATCCAGCACAAACGGAATGGATATTCTCGGTAAGGCTGGCCGTATTGAATTAGCTGTTACAAAAGATAATTCCGAGGTTATTTATGCATTAGTCTGTAATGCTATTGATTATGGGTTTCAGGGATTATACAAATCCATTGACCAGGGAGAAACATGGACTGAGAAATCATCAGGTGATGATATTAATATTTTAGGGTGGGACAGCAACGGTAAAGAAAGTGGCGGACAAGGCTGGTATGATTTAGCACTGGCTGTTTCGCCTAACAACGATGATGTGGTGTATGCAGGGGGAATCAATATCTGGCGTTCCATCAACGGTGGATCAGGCTGGGCACTTAATACACAATGGTATTATGGAGGACTAAAGCCTTATGTGCATGCCGATCATCACATGCTTAAATATAATCCACTCAATAATAAACTATATTCCTGCAATGATGGCGGTGTTTATGTATCAAAAAATGGAATCGGATGGACTGATTTAAGCAACGGACTGGAAATCCTTCAAATATATCGATTGGGAATCTCCCCTGTCGATACTAATTTGATAATTATGGGAAACCAGGATAACGGAACCATGCTTAAGGATATTAATGGATGGTATCACATATTAAGCGGTGATGGCATGCAATGTCTAATCGATCCTACAGATGAACAAACAATGTATGCTGAGCTATACTACGGCAAATTATCGCGCACTACTGATGGCGGAAATAATTTTACCAATATTATGCCGCAAGAATCACTTGTTGGCGCATGGATTACACCCTTTATAATGAGCCATAATGATCCTAATACCTTACTGGCAGGATATGAAGATGTTTATAAAACAACCAACCAGGGAGATAACTGGGAAAAACTCTCGAATAATTTAACCGGTGGTAATACAAAAATAAAATCCATGGCGCTGGCACCATCCAATGAAGATTTTATATATGTGTCCGATGGTATATCAATATGGATGACCAATGACGAGGGAGTGAACTGGAAAAAAGTTAATAGAAGCTGGACAAAGTACGTAACAAGTATAACCGTATCCCAATTCATTCCGGAAAAAATTTGGGTTACCCTCTCAGGCCATACTGAAAATGAAAAAGTTTTTATGTCAATGAATGCCGGACAATCCTGGATTAATTACTCAAACGGTTTGCCCAATGTACCGGTAAATTGTATGGTTTACCAGAATAATGCCAAAAACACCTTATATGCAGGTACCGATATTGGTGTCTATACAAGAAATAGTACAATGGAAGCCTGGGAACCTTACAGCAATAATCTTCCCAATGTTGTTGTTAATGACCTGGAAATAAATTATACCAACCATAAATTGTATGCGGGCACTTATGGCAGAGGTGTCTGGCAGGTACCCACAATCGATTCATTGGGAACATACCCTGATTTTTATACCAACATCACAACCGCCTGTTACGATAAAGAAATTCCTTTTTATTACTCAGGGTCTGGTAGTTACGACAGCCTTAGATGGGACTTTGGTGCCAATTCCCAAATAATAGACGACAATGACACATTACCGATTGTGGTTTATGATTCAACAGGCTACAAATCAATATCATTGACCCTTTATGACGGAGCGGACTCAATTACAGATTTAAAAAGTGAGTATATTAAAATTGTTGAATCATTAGAACCATATATTGTAAGTGATGTGGAATTTACCTGTACCGAACCTGTTAAGTTTAAAGCATTTGGCGGTGACACATACAAATGGACACCTAAAGAAGGGTTGAATTTCGATGATACAAGCCAGGTTTATGCATTGCCCGATAGTACAACCACCTATTACTTAACTGTATCACAGGGAGGCTGTACAGGGCTCGATTCTATTACACTGAATATTATCGACAACGATACCCCCTGTGACGCCACGCACCTTTCATACGTTAAAAATGGCCCATTTGCCAATTACTGTGCTACCATTGATAGCCTGAATGAACCTGTTCCTCCTTTATCTGGTTGTGTTGGACAAATGAGTTGGTGTGAGTCAGAAGGATTAAATAATTCGGTATGGTTTAGTTTTTATGGATCTGAATCAAATGTTGTATCGATAGTAACACAGGGATTTGATGCGCAAACCGCCGTTTATGATGCTGAATCATGCCTTCAGCTAAATAAGCAAGATGCTACACTGCTGGCAGCCAATGATGACGTGAAATCCGATGATCCCAAATCAGTTATACGCGAGCTTACCGGTTTATCACCAGATAAAAAGTACTGGCTACAGGTAGATGGCTCGTTTGGCGGTGTTACAGGAGAATTTACGATTACTTTGGATGATAAGGCTTATGTTAATATACAACAGCAGAAATATCAAAATCATGACTTGTACACCATTTACCCAAACCCGAATAAAGGATCTTTTAACATATCAATGAATGACTATATTGAACATGCGTTGATAGAAATTTTTAACAATACAGGCCAAAAAATATATTCACAAAAAGTTGATAATGTGGCTATTGATGAAGTGATTAAAATTGACCTAAAATATATGAATACCGGATTATATTTATTAAATTTGATAAGAGAGGGTGAGCAATTTCGTTCGAAACTCATCCTTCAGTAGGTTTTTACTTTTGTTGCCAGATGCAACCCCGTTTCAAAATTTGAAACGGGGTTTTGTTTATAAATTATTCATCCTCGCTTCGCATCCCCATAATATCCCGGTCGAAAATATACATGTCATGCGATAGAGCCAGTTTATCCAGAATATTCTTAACCTGTGCTTCCTCTTCAATCTGTTCATTCACAAACCACTGTATCCAGGTATGCGTTGTATAGTCCTTCAATTCAATACATTTGCCAACAATCTCGTTAATGGCCGCTGAGATATATTTCTCATGCTCCAATACCTTTTCAAAAAGTTTCTGAATAGTTTCATAATTTTTTGGAGGTTGTTCGGATGCCGGAACAATTGCATGTCCGCCACGATCATTGATATATGCAAGAAATTTTAGCATGTGCACCCTCTCTTCTTCCGACTGGGCATACAGCCATTTTGCAATTCCGGCAAATCCATTCACCTCAGCCCAGGAAGCCATAGCCAAATATATATCAGAAGAGTATCCTTCTTTGGCCAATTGTTCGTTTAATATTTTTTCCATTTTTTCTGATAACATAAGCATGCGTTTTTTATTACATAACAAAAATGTCTGTCATTTGATTAAAAAAAAATATAAAATACTTTAAAATTACATATTTGCGATAATTTCATCGCCAAATTCAGAGGTTTTCAATTTGGTAGCACCATCCATAGCCCGTTCAAAATCATAGGTTACACGTTTATGGGCAATGGCACCTTCTAATCCTTTTACGATTAATTTGGATACATCATTCCATCCCAGATAATCAAACATCATTACGCCGGATAAGATAACCGATCCTGGATTCACCACATCTTTATTGGCATATTTAGGGGCGGTGCCGTGAGTTGCTTCGAAAATGGCATGTCCTGTTTCGTAATTAATATTGGCTCCGGGCGCTATTCCAATTCCACCAACAATAGCTGCCAAAGCATCAGAAATGTAATCGCCGTTCAGGTTCATGGTAGCAATAACCGAATATTCAGCTGGTCGGGTAAGTATTTGTTGAAGGAATGCATCGGCTATCACATCTTTAATAATTATGTCTTTTCCGGTATTCGGGTTTTTGAAAGTCAACCACGGCCCTCCGTCTAATTCAACCGCCCCATACTCCTTTATGGCTAATTCATATCCCCAGTCGCGAAATGCACCTTCGGTAAACTTCATAATGTTACCCTTGTGCACCAGGGTTACCGATGGCCGATCATAATAGATCGTATATTCAATGGCAGCTCTTACAAGTCTTTCAGTTCCTTCCTTCGATATTGGTTTAATCCCTATAGAGGTTGACTCAGGAAAACGAATCTTGCTCACATCCATTTCCTTTATCAGGAAGTTTTTTACTTTATTTACCTCGTCTGATCCGTTCATCCACTCCACGCCCGCATAAATATCTTCCGAATTTTCACGAAAAATGACCATATCAGTGGTTGTAGGGTCTTTTACCGGTGAAGGAACACCTTTGTAATGCCTTACCGGTCTTAAGCAAACATATAAATCAAGTACCTGGCGTAAAGCAACATTTAATGATCGGATACCTCCACCTACCGGAGTCGTCAAAGGCCCTTTAATAGCAACCAGGTGTTCCCGTATTTCATTTAAGGTGGCTTCAGGCAACCATTCATTCGATTGATTGTAAGATTTTTCACCGGCATATACCTCTTTCCACATCACTTTTTTACTACCGCCAAAAACTTTTTCAACCGCGGCATCAAATACTTTCACCGAAGCAGCCCAAATATCTGCTCCTATGCCATCGCCTTCTATAAAAGGTATGATTGGATAATCAGGAACCTGTAAAACACCGTCTTTAATACTAATTTTTTGTCCTTCCATTTGTTTTTGTTATATCTGGTTTTAATTGATAATTATTCAAAATCAAGATTAAACTGCTGCTTTAATTTGGCTAATATCGGATTCTTCTCCGATAGGTATTGAAATTTATCTTCAGCCGTATAATACATATTTTTTTTCTCATTGCTGCCGTCGTGAGCAAAGTTAACAACTATATCAATAGTATAATTGTTTAATTCTTTTCTTAAGTAGTTTAAAAGAATGGGTTTTATGCGAACCGTAAATTCTTCCTCCTGCCCTTTATTATTCAGGGAAAAGTTCAGTTTAAAATCATCTTTATAATCGGGGGCATTATTTTTAATGGTGCTATACATCCGTGGATATTCAGTTTTAATAGTCTCGGCAAAAGCATCCCATGCCCTGGTCAGTTCTTCCTGTGAAAACACGGATTGTGAAGACCCTTTCAGCTCAATTTCCTGTTTTTCATGTTGATTTACTTCGGTATGTTCGGTTTCACCAACCTCTTTTTTCTGAAGCGCTTCTTTTATTGATAATGTAGAAGTTCGATAGGCCTGTTTCCGGACATTTTCAGTCGGCTTAACCGGCTTTTTGGGAGTTTGATCTGGTGTTTTCTTATGATTCTTTTCTTCCGAAATCTTTTCATCTTCTTGACTAAGGAAAATTATATCAGCATCACCTATATTATTTTTTTTTTTCGTTGCGTATGTTACACAACTTCATTAAAGCCAACTCGACATGCAGCCGTTTGTTTTTGGCTGTTCGGAATGAAATATCATATTGTCCAATAATTTCCAGGGCATCAAAAATAAATGTTGCCGGACATCGTTGGGTTTGTTCTTTATATTTCTCCTGAATTTTTTCACCAACCTCCAGTAATGGCAACGTTTCCTCATTGGCACTTACTAATAAGTCACGTAAATGATGCCCCAGATCGTTTAAGAAATGGTGCGCATCAAACCCATTATCAAGTACCTCATGAAAAATCAGCAATGCTTTTGATACATCCTGATTCAGAAATGCATCGGTAGCTGCAAAGAAATATTCATAATCGAGAATATTCAAATTGTCAACCACACCTTTATAGGTTACTGCTCCATCGGAAAAACTTACCACCTGGTCGAAAATGGAAAGTGCATCGCGCATGGCCCCATCAGCCTTTTGGGCTATGATATTGAAGGCTTCTTTTTCATATTCAATATTTTCCTGTATAGCAATATGTTCCAGGAACTGCACAGTATCATCAATTTTAATGCGGTTAAAATCAAATATCTGGCAACGGGAAAGGATCGTAGGAATAATTTTGTGCTTTTCGGTAGTGGCCAGTATAAAAACCGCATGTTTAGGCGGCTCCTCCAATGTCTTCAAAAAAGCATTGAAAGCCTGTTGCGACAACATGTGCACCTCGTCAATAATGTAAATACTGTATTTGCCAACCTGGGGCGGAATACGTACCTGCTCAATCAAATTGCGTATATCCTCAACCGAATTGTTCGAAGCCGCATCCAGCTCATGGATATTGTAGGAGCGTTGATCAATAAATGCTTTGCAGGATTCACATTCGTTACATGGTTCGGTATCGGATGTACGGCTGAAACAATTAAGTGTTTTGGCAAAAATACGTGCACAAGTTGTTTTTCCCACTCCCCGGGGACCACAAAATAAGTATGCCTGGGCCAGGTGATTGCTCTGTATGGATTTCTTCAAAGTATTGGTCACTGAGGATTGTCCGACCACCGAAACAAAGGTGTCAGGTCTGTATTTGCGTGCCGATACAATAAAATTTTCCATACACTTAAAATGTGAGGCAAATATAATTATTCCGCATAAAAATGAATGTCTACAAATAACTGAATCAATAAATTTACCGGATTTTATTTTCTGATGGTAACAAAATACCCATAAGACTTTGATTATGTCAATACTTTGCCTATATTTGCGCCTCGAAAAATTTTAAAACTAAAAAGTTAAAAAAGAACAAATTATGGTAAATCAGTACGAAACCGTTTTCATTATTACTCCCGTTTTGTCTGAAGCTCAGATGAAGGAAGCGGTTGAAAAGGTACTTGCCTTTTTAAAAGAAAACAACGCCGAGGTGGTGCACGAAGAGAATTGGGGCCTCAAAAAACTGGCATATCCGATCCAGAAAAAATCGACAGGTTTTTATTACCTGATTGAATTCAAAGCAGAATCGGAATTGATTGCTAAAATGGAGACGGAATTCAAGCGGGATGAACGCATGATTCGTTTCTTAACCACTAAAATGGATAAATATGCAATCGAATACGCCGAAAAGAAAAGGAAAAAGAAATTAGAAAACGCTGAAAGTTAAGAGGAGACTATATCATGGCACAAAATCAATCAGAAATAAGATACCTTACACCGCCCACGGTTGAAATTAAGCGAAAAAAGTTTTGTCGCTTCAAGAAAAACCGTATCAAATACGTTGATTACAAAGACCCGGAATTCCTGAAAAAATTCCTGAATGAACAGGGAAAGATTTTACCCAGAAGATTAACAGGAACATCATTGAAATACCAACGCAAAGTATCAACCGCTGTTAAAAGAGCCAGGCATTTAGCATTATTGCCTTACGTTACCGATTTATTAAAATAATTTAAGGAACAAGACAATGGATATAATACTAAAACAAGATATGGCAAACCTGGGGTTTAAAAACGATGTGGTGACCGTGAAAGACGGCTATGCCCGAAACTACCTGATCCCCCAGGGATTTGCGGTAAACGCCACTAAATCGGCAAAAAAAGAGATGGAAGAGCTTATTAAACAAAGAGCTCATAAAGAAGAGAAAATACAACAGGAAGCTGAAGAGTTGGCCGAAAAATTGAAAGAAGTTAAATTAACCATTGGTGCAAAAACAAGCTCCAAAGGAAAAATTTTTGGATCGGTAAATACCATTCAAATATCAGAAGCCCTGTCGAAAGCAGGTTTTGACATTGATCGAAAGAAAATTGTAATCAAAGAAAACCTGATTAAAGAAGTTGGTAGCTATGAAGCCACCATTAAACTTCACAAAAACGTACAGGTAGAAGTACCTTTTGATATTGTAGCTGAATAAAATACTAATTTTTCCATATTGCAATTGTTTAAAAGCCCTGTATTTTACGGGGCTTTTTTATTTAGCAGCAATGGCTTCAATCTTAATCAATGCCCCTCTGGGCAGTGCGCTCACCTCAATGGCTGAACGTGCCGGAGAACCCGAGTTAAAAAATTGATCATATACTTCATTAAATGATTGAAAATCGTTCATATCCTGCAAAAAACAGGTGGTTTTAACCACATCCTGCAGCGTAAAACCGGCTTCCTGCAAAATATGCTCCAGGTTATGCAATACCCTTTTTGTTTGAGACGCAATGCTTTCTTCCTCAATGTTCCCCGAATCGGGATTGATGGGGATTTGTCCGCTTACAAATAACATTCCGTTAAATTCAATGGCCTGACTATATGGACCAATTGCTTTTGGCGCATCTTTTGTTGTAATTATTTTTTTCATAAATTATGCTGTTGGAATTATTTGTAAATAAAAATATAAAGTCATGAAAAATCATACATACAATAACATTTTTTTGTTTGTACTATCCATGGCACTGTCTGTGGCAACAAATGCACAAACCGATACCACCGCAATTATGGAGACTGATACAGTCCTGTCAGACTCAATGAAACACGAGCTTATAATATTTGATACCGGCTTTGATTCTTATTTAGCCACGCAGCCATCGATGCATTATCACAGCATATCTTATTACAAAAACCGAAACACCCTGTACGTGCAGGAATGGAATAACAGGTATACGACCGGAACCAATCCAAGGCTATATGAGAATGCGATTGATTATGATCCCGAAATTGATTATCCATTGGAAATAGAATATAAATTATACTACTATTTTCGATATTTTGAGCAGAAGTATAATGTGCGGTTGTTACCAGGTAGGCCCTGAGCATAAAAGGTGGTTTTCAATCATCAACAGCATAACAAATATTTTTTATCAGGGTACCTGATCAATCAGAATGTTTCATAACGACGGTCTTTCTTCTTCTCATATTTTACATCCTGCAATATGGTAGCCTTTGCATTGAGGGTAAAATTATAACTTTTGGCATAACCAAAAGGTATTACCCGTATACTCATCTGCCAGCAATGTAAGTCACGGGTTATACTTAAACTTGTGTGCGATAATTTCTTTTGGTTAAAGTCAAATCCGGTATTTACATTAACTTTCCATTTTTCAGTTACGGATATGTTACCACTTACATTCAAATTTTGATTGACAGATACACCCTTATTCCGCTTTGACCAACTCCAGGAATACCTTGCGTTAAAACTCCAGGAATGATCAAAATCAACATAAGCCCCCGGTAAATATAACCCGGGATACAAATACTGATAATAGTCATATACAGCATCCTGCACGGGATCCTGTTCTGCTCCCTCCCCTTCTTTGTCCTCCGTTTCAGGTGCAAATGTGGATGAATTCAGGCTAAAACCCGCACTTAATGATGCACTTGTAATTCGACCAGGTTTACCAGACTTTTCGAATTCAAAAGTATTGATTCGATTTCCTTTCTCATTAACCGCATACGGATCGAGTGTGGATCTGAAATTCAAGCTCAGGTTTCTCTTAAACAGGCTGGTAGAAGCTGTTATGGATATCGGATCGAGTTTCATGGAGTCCCTATAAATATTATATCCGCTGGAAAAATTCAAATTATCCAGTATACTTACCTTACGTAACTCATCTGATGTATCGGAAGCAGCGCGCAATTTCATCTCCACATTATTTTTTAATGAAAACCGGAATGTGCCACGTTTACCTGAAGCACCGGACGGAGTGCCATAAATAGCATGTTGAAGCCTGGAATATTCTTTATAGGTAGAGTCTCCGGGATCATAATACTCATCGTAATAATCGGGCATAATCTGACGCAAGTCAGGAGCCGTACTAAAACTAACAGAAGGAGTGATCATGTGCCTAACAGCAGCAATTTTACTATTGGGATTGGTACTTTGGTACATACCAAATATTTTACGTGTAATACCAATACTCAAACCTGTGCTCATGGCATGCGCATAAGTGGACTTCCGAATGGTATCGGTAACCACCTGGTAGGTAGTATCTTCTCCATAAATAGGTTCAACATGTCGCTTTATAATATCCGGACTCCAGGACCCCTCATACCCAATACTTGGTGATATGTTAATCAGTTTCAAAATCTGAAAATTCGTACTTAAAGGTATATTATGCCTGTAGCCCATTTTCATTTCATTAAATACATCGGTGCTGTAAAATACCGTATCACTGGTTTCTACCTTATTTCTGAAATTGGAATTATAGTTTAAATTAATTTGTTCATACCACTTTCCTGTAGGTTTTTGTTTGTTCTTAAACAAATAGAGGGGCTCACGCAAATTTAAAGATACATCCGGAAGTGTGGCACGCACCTGACCATCAGTATTGTTTTGAAAATGCTGGAAAGAGGTGTTGATGCTAAACGGCCCCAATCGGTTTCTCCTGTAATTGATACTGGAACTTTGTGTATTCTCAACAAATTTCTCATAGCTGGTCTCTTGGTTCTTGTTATATCCGCTTGATTCCATGTTTACATTGGCACTGAAGTTTTGGTTGGGATTGGCCTTTGCATCTTGCCTGTGCGACCAGCTAATGCTAAAATCATTTTGCTTACTGTAGGTGGCCGGAACTAATTTATCGCCCCGTGTGTTTTCGTAGTACTGAATATTAAAATTACCACTAAACCGATACCTTAGTTTATAATCTGATTGCGTTTTTATTCCCCATGAACCACGGGAGTAAATATCACTGTATAATTTAAGATCCATGTAATCGCTAATGGGGAAATACCATCCCAGATTTCGGAGATAATAACCACGCCGGTCTTCAAAGCCATACGTCGGAAATAACAATCCCGATGTACGGTTGGCGGTATTCGGAAACCATCCAAACGGTATAATTAGCGGCAAGGGAATATCAGCCATAACCATATAGGCCGGACCGCTAATAATTTTATCATCAGGAATGGCAATGGCTTTATTCAGCGCAATATAAAAATGCGGATGATCAGCCTCACAGGTTGTATATTTACCATCATGAATATGAATTTGCCCGCTTGAATGTCGCTTGGTTGTTTCGCTATGCAAATACCCCTCTCCTTCCTGTGTAACTATTTCAGATATAATTCCTCTTTTGGTATCGAAATTATAACGCATTTCTTTTGACTCGAAAGTTTCCTGTCCTTGTGTAAAAACAGGCGTGCCGGCGATAACACCAGCCGAATCAGGCAGCCCCGTCGCAAAAACTTCATTTTTACTCATGTCAAACTCAATAAAATCAGCGGTAAGCTCAATATTGGTATAGTTTATCTTTGCCTCCCCATATAAATATACCTTATCCTCCTTTACTGAAATAATGATTGAATCCCTGGCATGATATTCCACCTTATCATCCAGCACTTCCTGTTTCTTTTTTATTTTTTTATGGGTTGTATCGCCTGTCATCCTGATAGAATCATCGACAACGGTATCATTTATTAACAAGGTATCGATAATAACAACTGCATTTGTATCAGCAGAAATATTGATGCTATCTGCAGGTGATGATGACTGACTTTTTGCAATTGTTGAAAAAATCAGTAAAAATACAATATAAACTGTTTTTCTTTGTTGTGTGAAAAGCAATTCCGGTGTATTAATTTTGCGTTGTAAATGTGTTATCAAAAGCGATGCCAAAACTATAAAAATAATCGTAACTTCAGCATGCGAGAACTGAAAAGAAAATGGTGGATTGAGAATTATCTTGAAGTATGAAAACAAGAGGTACATTCATTATAATTAGTGTTTTTTTACAAACGTGTATTTTATTATTATATGCGCAGGAACCCGAAAAATATCAATTAAAAACGGTTGTGATTGATGCCGGACATGGTGGTAAGGATTCGGGTACCAGAGGAAAACACGCGATGGAAAAAGATATTGTGCTGGACATCTCCTTAAAACTCGGTAAATACATAAAGGATAATATACCGGACGTAGCGGTTATATATACACGCACAACCGATGTTTTTTTACCATTGCATGAAAGAGCTGAGATAGCCAATAAGAACCATGCTGATTTATTTATATCCATCCATGCCAATGCCGATCCCAAAGGACAGGCACATGGAACCGAAACCTTTGCCATGGGGCTCCACAAAACGCAGGGCAATTTGGATGTAGCAAAGAAAGAAAACTCGGTTATATTGCTGGAAGAAGATTACCGAACCACTTATGAAGGTTTTGACCCGCATTCTGTAGAATCTTACATTATGTTTGAGCTGGTACAGAACATTCATCTTGAACAAAGTCTGAGTTTCGCCTCTTTTGTGCAGGACCAATTCAGGGAACGCGCCCAACGTCGCGACCGTGGAGTGAAACAAGCCGGATTTCTTGTGCTTTGGCGTACCACCATGCCCAGTGTGTTAATCGAGACTGGTTTCCTTTCGCACAATAATGAAGAACAATATCTTATTTCTGACCAGGGACAGGATTATATTGCCTCGGCCATTTACAGAGCCTTTAAAGAATATAAACTGGCAGTAGAATCAAAAAGTCAATACGATGTTGAGTTTGCAGAAAAAGATACCAGTACAGGTAATTATCATACTGAAAACACTTTTACCTATCAGAAACCCACAAATCAAAGTCCACCATCGGCGGTAAAAGCATTGGCCAATGACTCTGTAATTTTCAGGGTTCAGGTAGTTTCTGCTTCCAGTCCCATACCCAGGGACAATCCACTTTACAATGAATACAACCTGATCGAAATTAAAACCAAAAACTATTATAAATATGCCATAGGAGAAAAGTATTCCTACCATGAAATCAAGGAATATTCCAAATCATTACGCAATAAATTTCCGGATGCATTTATAATTGCCATGAAAGGAAATGAAATAATACCATTGCAGGAAGCATTAAAAAAAGTAAATTAATTACGTTAATACCTTTACCATATAATATAGTATTACTAGCTTTGTGCATTCGTAATAAATAACGCCACAGGCATGAAAATAAGCAGAGAAGCAAAAATTGGTATCGTTGCAACCCTAACACTGGCCATTTTTATATGGGGACTTAATTTTCTGAAAGGCCAAAATATCTTATCCAGTACCAATTCATTCTATGCCAAATACAATAATGTGGAAGGTTTGAAAGAATCGGCGTTTGTTACCTTACACGGTATAAAAGTCGGATTGGTTGCATCCATCGAAATCGATAAGCATAAACAAAATAATGTGGTTGTTAAATTACTGGTTGACAAAGAAGTTAATTTGCCGATTGATACCAAAGCGCAATTATATAGCAGTGATTTGCTTGGCACAAAGGCTATTAAACTGGTAATGGGAAATCAGGGCAATTTCCTGCAAAATAATGATAGCATAGCAGCCGGTTATAAACCGGGAATAACCGATAAGATGGATGAACTGGTTGTTTCCGTTGAAGATATTATTGGAAATATCGATACTGTATCACAATCACTCACCGAATTATTCAATAACACAACCAACCAGGAATTACAAAATACCATTTCAAACCTATCCGGTGTGAGTGATAACATGAACCACCTGACAGCCAAAAACGGAGAACTTACAAAAACCATTACCAACCTGAACAGTATAACAGCGAACGTTGAAAAACACAATGCTACGATATCACGGATTCTCACCAACCTTGAAACAGTGAGTGATTCCATTTCGCGCATCAAACTGGCTCAAACCATTGACAGCGCATTTATTGCCATAAACCAGGCGCAATATCTTTTAAATAATATTAATCAGGGGCAGGGAACACTGGGTCAATTGGCGCAGAATGACACACTTTATCAACACATTGCCAATACTACCGAAAGTCTAAACTTGCTATTAATGGATTTAAAAGAACACCCAAAAAGATATGTTCACTTTTCTTTGTTCGGGAAAAAAGATAAGCCATGAGTTATTAACATCATTATTTTTTTCTAAAAAAGAAATGTACAGGCAGAAACCATCCTAACATATTCATCTATAAGACTTAGAGAATTAATATTATATTAACATAATCTTTAATTAACATTAGTCAAGCTATTTATTAACATTTATTTAAACAGATAAATTCATATAGTTCTGATAATCTGTATTTTATGAAATGTTTTAAAAATTAAAATTTAAATAATTGATAAAGAATACTATAAAGTGAAATCCAAAAAATCAATAGCAAACACATTTTTTTTTTATTTTTTTTTTGACAAAATTGCCTCTATGAAAATTAACATCCTAAAAAAACATAATTCCCTAATTAGTAAACAAGTAAGTTAATATGCATCATCAAAAGGTATGGACTAACTGCTTAGAAGTCATTAAAGATAACGTCCCGACTATTAGTTTCCGGACGTGGTTTGAGCCTATTGTACCCGTTAAAGTCGACCAAAATGTATTAACCATTCAGGTACCAAGTCCGTTTTTCTATGAGTACCTGGAGGAACAATACATTGACATTTTGCGAAAAACATTACGTAAAGAATTAGGTAATGAAGCAAAACTTGAGTATAGTGTTGTAATGGAAAACAACAATTACAACAACAACAAACCTTACACAGTAAAATTACCAACCAAAAACAAAACGGACCTAAAAAACCAACCGGTTAATGTTCCATTAAGTAATGATGTTTCCATTAAAAACCCCTTTATTATTCCCGGTTTAAAAAAATTAAACATTGACCCGAGATTAAATCCGGAAAACTCATTTACAGATTTTGTGGAAGGAGAATGTAATCGTTTAGCGCGCTCAGCAGGATTTGCTGTAGCCAATAGCCCCGGAGGAACAGCATTCAATCCACTGCTCATTTATGGCGACTCAGGATTAGGAAAAACCCACCTGGCGCAAGCTATTGGTATAGAAGTTAAAGAACGATTCCAGGATAAAACGGTGCTGTATGTAAATGCCAATAAATTTCAAACACAATTTGTTGAGTCCATACGCAATAATAACAAAAATGATTTCCTTCATTTCTATCAAATGATGGATGTGTTAATTCTGGACGATGTTCATGAATTTGCCGGAAAAGAAAAAACGCAGGACACCTTCTTTCATATTTTTAACCACCTGCATCAATCCGGTAAACAACTGATTTTAACATCTGACAAGCCCCCTGTTGAATTACAGGGCATTGAACAACGATTGTTATCGCGGTTTAAATGGGGCTTATCAGCTGACTTGCAGGCTCCCGACTTTGAAACACGCATTGCTATTCTGAAGCAAAAATCATATAAAGATGGTATTGAGATATCAGACGATGTTATTGAATATATTGCTACTCATATCACCGAGAATATTAGAGAGCTGGAAGGAGCATTGATATCATTGTTGGCACAGTCAACCTTAAATCGTAAGGATATCACACTGGACCTGGCCAAGGAAATGATCGATAAGTTGATAAAAAACACCAAGCGTGAAATATCCATTGACTATATACAAAAAGTGGTGTGCAATTTCTATGATATTCCCATTCAAATGTTGCTGTCCCACACCCGGAAAAGGGAGATCGTTCAAGCCCGTCAGGTAGCCATGTACTATTCCAAAACGCTTACCAAAGCATCATTGGCATCAATTGGAGCACAAATTGGCGGAAAAGATCACGCCACTGTATTACATGCCTGCAAAACAGTGAATAATCTAATTGAAACCGACAAACAATTTAAATCTCAGATGGATGAAATAGAGAAAAAACTAAAATTTTAAAATAAATGAGTCAATGTCGTTTTGTTAACGGTATTTTTAAAAACGGAATCCCTCGCGCTCCCCTCAATCCCGTACAACTGGCGAGAAAAAAGGGTGTGTGTGGGCAAATTGTGTTAACTAAATAACATTAAAAAGTGAATCCTAATTATAGATAATTGTTTTGTCAATCAGAAATTTTTCAAAACAAGCGGTGGTTCCGATATTTCATAAACACCATGTGTTAAATGAACAACGATGACACTTATTTAACCATTTTAGAAATATCTAAAGGCCTTTATAAGGAAAAAGGCAGTAAATTTATTTCCTTCGCCCATCCTGTTCAATCTGAGGAACAGGTTAAAACCATCGTTACCCGGTACAAAAAGGAACACAAAAATGCCCGACACCACTGTTATGCATACAAAATTGGTGTTGAATCTGCTATACGTCGTATGAATGATGATGGCGAACCCTCCGGCACGGCTGGCAAACCCATTTACGGTCAAATACTTTCAAATAATTTAACCAACATACTGGTTATGGTAGTTCGTTATTTCGGTGGTATTTTACTAGGCGCAGGTGGCCTTGTTACAGCATATAAAAATGCAGCATCTGAAGCATTAACAAACGCAACAATCATTACTAAACATATCAGAACCATTTTTACCATCAATTATAATTACGATAATACCAATACTATATTGCGCCTGATTAAACAGTACAATGCAAATACCATTGCCAGTACTTACACGGCGGAATGTGAGCAAAAAGTAGCAGTCCGTCAGTCATTGGCAAAAGAATTTTACAATACGTTAAATACACTCGACAGTGTTAAAATAAAACAAGAATCAGAAAGCTGATTATTGCAACCAAATAAAGAATAAACAAAATGAACGGTAAAAGTTTGGTATCCATAACCGATTTCTCCAAAGAGAATTACCTTGAAATCTTAGACCTGGCCAAAGAATTCGAGTCTCGTCCAAATCCCGATCTGTTTAGAGGTAAAGTGGTAGGTAGTTTGTTTTTTGAACCCTCTACCCGAACCCGTTTAAGTTTTGAAAGCGCTGTAACACGTATGGGCGGGCGTATTATAGGTTTTACCGAGGCTTCATCCTCATCCGTTACCAAAGGAGAAACACTCTATGACACCATTAAAATAGTAAGCAATTATTGCGACCTTATTGTTATGCGGCATGCGATGGAAGGTAGCGCCCGTTATGCCAGTGAAGTAGCCAGTATTCCCATCATTAACGCCGGGGATGGTGCCAATCAGCATCCCACACAAACCATGCTGGATTTGTATTCAATACAAAAAACACAAAACAAACTTGAAAACCTGAATATTTGCCTTGTTGGCGATCTGAAATACGGACGAACGGTGCATTCACTGCTCATGGCCATGTCAGAATTTAATTCCACATTTCATTTTGTATCACCCAAAGAGCTGAAAATGCCCATGGTTTATAAGCTATTCCTGGAAAACAGAGGACTGAAGTATGAAGAACATACAGAATTTAATGATATTGTTAAAGAAGCGGATGTAATTTACATGACACGGGTGCAAAAAGAACGTTTCTCAGACCCTATTGAATACGAAAAAACTAAAAACGCCTACAACCTGAAAAAAGATATGCTTAAGAATGCCAAACCCGGCATGAAAATTCTGCACCCTCTTCCCCGGGTTAATGAAATTCACACCGAAATTGATTCTACACCCCAGGCGTATTATTTTACACAGGCCTTAAATGGTGTTTTTGCCCGTCAGGCCATTATCGCAAAAATTCTTGGATTAAAATAAAACATTATGCACGATAAAGTATTGAATGTTAGCGCAATAAAAAACGGTACCGTAATCGACCACATTCCGGCAACCAGCTTGTTCGAGGTTATAAGTATATTGGGTTTACACAATGTAGAATCGCAAATTACGTTTGGTACAAACCTGGAAAGCAAGAAACTTGGAAAAAAAGCCATCATTAAACTTTCTGAAGTTTATCTGATGGATGATGAAATTAATAAAATTTCACTGGTTGCGCCACAGGCCAAATTAAACATTATTAAGAATTTCGAGGTGGTGGAAAAGAAAATAGTTGAAGTACCTGAAAATGTTGTAGGTATTGTTAAATGTTTTAATCCTTCGTGTATCACCAATCACGAACGTATTGTAACACGCTTCAAAGTTTTGTCAATGAACGAGCTACGATTAAAATGCCATTATTGTGAAAAAATAACCGACCATGAACACATGGAAATTATATAATATTATTGATGTATGTCTAAATATTAATGAAGAAATACCCCAAACAATAATCAATTAACTCAACGTAAACGGTTCATGGACTGAATAATGGCTTCATCCTTTCGTATATTTCGCAACGCAAGGTAATTGAATATAAGGGCAATGACGGGAAAAGCAAGTGAAATTTCATACGATATATGGTCAATACTCATTTCTTTATTGAATGAAATGTAAAAAAAGTATATTACACCAGTAAGACCAACCTGTAATATCATATTATAAATCGTTAAACGAATCTGAAGCTGTCGGTTTTTATATAAAAAAATGGTAAACAAACTTATTGATGCTATGGCAATAAACATTATTAACAATGGCCATGTATTATAAATATTGACAGTATCATCGCCAATGCTTATTACACCATACGACTTAAACAAAAAAATACCACCGTTTGTCCCGGCTAATTGTAACATTGGCATATCAATCATAAAAGCAATAAGAATACAACTTGCCAGTAGATAAATGGTTTGGATACGTTGAATCATGGTATTTTTTATTTGTTATTCTTATACGACAAAAGTAATTATTTTAAAAATCGCAACATTATCAAGAACAAAAATTGATTGTGATTTTTTTTCACTTCGTTAATAAATGTAAAGATTATCAAAACAAGATTCAATACCTTTGCAGGGTAAGAATTAATGAATGATATGATGAATCAGGAGGTAAAAGCGCTCATCACTCTCTTGGATGACCCGAGCTTAGAGGTGTACTCGCCGGTTGAAGATAAATTGCTGAGCAGTGGAATTGACGCCATCCCTGAGCTGGAAAAAGCTTGGGAGACTACGCTGGATGAACAATTACAGGGTAGGATAGAAACCATCATTCAAAAAATCCAATTCAATTTTACCAAAAATAATTTTAACAACTGGCTCGAAACCGGAGCCGTTAATTTGTTGGAAGGTGCTTTTTTGGTATCACAATTTCAGTATCCTGAAATTACATACAAAGAAATTGATGACCATATCGAACGTATAACCAAGGATGTATGGTTAGAAATAAACAACAATCTTACGGCTCTTGAAAAGGTTAAAATATTAAATTATATTTTATTTGAGCTTCATAAATACAACCGGAATACACTGAATTACTATTCGCCACAAAACTCCTTTATTAACCAGGTAATTGAAAGTAAAAAGGGAAATCCCATATCACTGGCCATCATATACTCAGTTGTTGCCAATCGTTTAGGAATGCCGGTTTACGGGGTCAATCTGCCAAAAAATTTTATATTGGCTTATGTAGATGAATATCGCGACTATCAGAAAAATATTAAACAAGATGATATTCTGTTTTATATCAACCCGTATAATAAAGGAGCGGTTTTGGGTAAAAAAGAAATCGATTATTTTCTAAAGCACCAAAAAATAGAACCCGATACCAACTATTATATTCCTTGCTCACACGAGGACATCATATTAAGGGTAATCAATAATTTAATTCTTGCCTACAATAAACTGGGGCATACTGACAAGGTTGCCCGATTACAGGAACTATCGAAACTATTTAAATGATATTATTGAATAAAATGGTTACGAAATTTGTTTGATCACCACAGTGTTTATTCCGTAATAAATTCAGATTTCATTTTGCCTTTATCATCAAGCCATTCCGCAAGTCCCCAATAATAAGTCCTTTTTGACTTTTTAGAAGGGATACCCACTATTTTGTTTTCTGATTTCAGAATATACAATGCATTTGAAATATCCTTTCGCAATCGGGATTTTTGCTGTTCGCTAAGATTTTTAGCTCCTGATAAGACCTCAAAAATCTCAGTGCTCAGCATTACCCTTCGGGCTTTTGAAATGATTTTAAGAATATTCTCTGAGATTTTTTTATTAGTAGATTTACTATTTTGCGTAGTTGTCTTTTTTTTCGCTCTTGATGCAGATGTATTTGTTCTCCTGGTGGTTTTTTGTGCTGCATTGGCGGGCTTACTTACCGCAGGCAGGCTTACTTCCTGTTTATTACTGTTCTCAGATAAGAGTTGGATGGTTCTGTCAATTGATGTTACATCTTCTTCGTATTTTTTTCGTAAATCAATTTTCTTTTGTTTCAATTGTTCAATAATACTTTCATTCATGGTCTCATGTTTAAGTGTAAGTATGTAAAGATAAGTAAATTAATTCGTTAATAGCTATATAAACATTTTAAAAATAATACAATAAGCCGGCAAACCCGGTTACTATCAGAAATATTTAACTACTTCGCATAGCTTACCGCCCTTGTTTCGCGAATAACGGTGATTTTAATTTGTCCGGGATAAGTCATTTCATCCTGAATTTTTTTGGAAATTTCATAAGATAGTGTTTCAGCATCTTTGTCGTTCACTTTATCAGCGCCAACAATCACCCGTAGTTCACGGCCTGCCTGTATAGCATACGTTTTTGAAACACCAGGATATGACAAGGCTACTGCTTCCAGTTCCTTGAGTCGTTTAATATAGGATTCCACTACTTCGCGTCGTGCACCGGGTCGCGCACCACTGATGGCATCACAAACCTGAACAATGGGAGCGATTAAGCTGGTCATCTCAACCTCATCATGGTGAGCCCCAATGGCATTGCAAATTTCCGGCTTTTCTTTGTGTTTTTCGGCCAGTTTCATACCTAAAATAGCATGTGGCAATTCCGGCTCATCATCGGGTACTTTTCCAATGTCGTGCAACAGTCCGGCCCGTTTGGCCATTTTGGTGTTAAGCCCGAGTTCCGAAGCCATAATAGCACAAAGATTTGCCACTTCGCGCGAATGTTGCAACAGATTTTGCCCGTAAGAGGAGCGATATTTCATTTTTCCGACCAACCGGATTATTTCCGGGTGGAGCCCGTGAATTCCCAAATCAATAGAGGTGCGTTTTCCTACCTCAATGATTTCCTCTTCAAGTTGTTTGTTAACTTTTTGTACGATTTCTTCGATACGTGCAGGATGAATACGTCCGTCGGTAACCAATTGATGAAGGGCCAACCTGGCCGTTTCGCGTCGGATAGGATCAAAAGCTGACAATATAATGGCTTCAGGTGTGTCATCCACAATTATTTCAACTCCGGTAGCCGCTTCCAGGGCACGTATATTTCTTCCTTCCCGGCCAATAATGCGCCCTTTAATCTCGTCGCTTTCAATATGAAATACCGTAACTGAGTTTTCGATGGCCGATTCTGAAGCCACACGTTGAATAGTTTCAATAACTATTTTCTTTGCTTCCCGATTGGCAGTCATTTTGGCCTCGTCCATAATTTCATTTATGTAGGACATAGCCTCGGTTTTTGCCTCATCACGCAGCGATTCAATCAGTTGTGATTTAGCATCATCGGCTGACAAGCTTGAAATAGCTTCCAGTTGCTCAACCTGTTGTTTATGCATTTTATCGAGGTCATCAGACTTTTTCTCTACCAAATCCATCTGGCTTTGCAAATTGGTACGGATGACATCCAGTTCCGATTTGGCTCTTTCGTTTTCTTTAATTCTCTGGGAAAGCTGAGACTCCTGCTGTTTAAACTTACTTTCAGCCTGTGAAAGTTTGGTGTTTTTTTCAGCTATATACTTTTCATGCTCTCCTTTCAATTGTAAAAACTTCTCCTTAGCCTGTAATATTTTATCTTTTTTAATAACCTCGGCCTCGGATTCTGCTTCTTTAATAAGTTTAATTCGCTTTTTGCGCAATGCCACCTGCCATAATAATAACGACAATCCTGTTCCCGCTACAAAGGAAACTGCTGCAATTATAATAATCTTGACCATCGCAGGCATTTGTAACACCATCATATTTAATTCCATTTCATGATATATTTAATGTATAGTAATAAAAAACCCGCATTAATTTCCTCAAATTTTGATGAAACCCCTGTCTTGACATGGGAGGAACCGCCTTATCAGTTCGAGTTTCCCTTGTCTTCGCTATGAAGAATACCGATCATTGCCGGTATCAGGGCCTGCTCTACCTGATATATGAGCTAAATTCCAATTTGTTACTTGTTGAGTTTCACAAATTGCTGAAGAAATAATGCGGGTAAGATTATAATATTTTATGTAAAAGAACTTTTTGCTCTCTGTTCGAGAAACACCCCTAATTCATCCGATAAACCTTTTAACTCATCAACAATGGGAGCGATGTCTTTTTCACTCTCATTTTCTATGGCTTTTATCACAAACTGAAGGGCAGCCATGGCCAAAAAATCCTGCGTATCTTTGTCTGAATAGCGCTGCTTATATTGCAACACCTTTTCGTTAATGAGTTTAGCTGCCTTTCTTATTCTTTCCTCATCCTTCCTTTCTATCTTTAATGGATAGTATCTGTCAGCTACATTTACTTTTATTGAGAGTTTATCTTCCATATTAAGATGTCCGTCTCTTATTTATTTAACAGAGCAATACACTTGTCAATCTCCCGCACCATTTGGTTAACCTTTTGTTTGGCATCTTCAGATTCATCCTGATTCAATGCAAAACCCCTGGCTAACTTCAAATTTTCGTTGGAACTTTCTAAATTCCCAACTCGCTCATTACTTTTTTGCAACTCTTCTTTTAAACGTTTGTTTTCTTCAAAAAGCTGCATGTTTTCAATTTCGGATTGTTCATATAAAGTGATTAAATCTTGCAATTGACTTTTTAACCTTTGCAGTATCTCCTGGTATGAACTCTCCATATTATGCTAAGTTAGCTACAAATATAGTACTCTTGCCTAAATTAAAAAATTTCTGTTATAATTTTGTACTGTTGACAAAGAAACTATTTTATCATTAAAAAAAAATCTAATGCGCTTATATTTCAGGCTTTTTACATTGTTTTTCATGCTATTGGCATCTACTTATTTATATCCCCAATATTTTCGGTCAGACACTTTGTTTTCTCCACCCTTAAAAATCCCTTTATACCTCTCAGGTACTTTTGCTGAATTACGCGCAACTCACTTTCATGGAGGTATTGACCTGAAAACAAAAGGTGAGATTGGTCATCCTGTTTATGCAACCGCAGATGGTTACATTAGCCGCATTAAAATTCAAAGCGGAGGTTACGGAAAGACGCTTTACATGACGCATCCTAACGGATATACAACTGTTTATGCACATCTCGACCGTTTTACCGAAAACATACGGAGCTATGTAATGAACTATCAATACAGTGTACAAAGGCATGAAGTGAATATTTACCCTCCCAAAAATAAATTCCGGTTTTCGCAAAATGAATTAATCGCTTATTCAGGGAATACAGGCAGGTCAGGTGGTCCTCACCTACATTTTGAAATACGTAAAAGCCTTAATCAGGTGCCACAAAACGGATTGTTGTATAATTTTCCAATTATCGACAACATTAAGCCCAAAGTTTATCACCTGGCTTTGTATCCGAAAACTTTCTCCAGCCATGTCGATCATACCTTTCACAAAAAAATAATTTCTTTAAATGGATTAAGTGATACCATAACAATCAAATCCGCCATTCCGGTACATGGCCACATTGGCTTTGGTGTTGAAACCTACGATTACGCCGATAATTCAGCTAATCCCTGTGGCATATATAGCATGGAAGTGGATTTTAATGGCAATACCGTTTATTCGTGCACATTTGATGAAGTTTCATTTAGTGAAACCAGGTACATTAACAGTTTTGTTGATTTTGAAGAAAAGCAACATCAGCATATTAAAATCCAGAAACTGTTTAGAGATCCTGCCAATGAATTGTCTATATACCACCATTTGGTGAACGACGGTATAATTTATGTGGACGATAGTTTATCTCATAATGTGCAGATAAGAATTGATGATGCATACGGTAACCGAACTGTAATTTTATGTGATCTGAAAGGTATTCCGCAGGATACGATTTACCAACCGCAGGATTCAAACATTGTTGAAACGTTTCATCCCCATCAGGCCAATTCATTTAACCTCCGGGATATCTCGGTTAGCCTGCCTGCAAAAACACTGTATGACAGTATTTATTTTACATACTTTAAACTAAAAGACGACAACAACCCATGGTCAGACATACATCAGGTACATAAGTTTACCACACCGGCACACACCTATTTTACAGTCGGTATTCGACCCAAAACAACCATACCTGAAAAATGGAAATCCAAAGCAGTAGTTTGTCTGATAAGTGAAGAAGATACATCTTCGGTTGAAAGTCGGTGGGAAAACGGTATGCTCATAGGGCGTACCCGGAAATTTGGGAACTATACCATTAAAATTGACTCATTAGCACCGGATATAAAACCGTTATCATTTATAAAAGATAAAAATGTAACCGGTGATGATAAGATAAGTTTTACAATAAATGACAATATGAGCGGTATTGATTCCTACAATGGCTACATAGATGGAAACTGGGTATTATTCGAATACGATGCCAAAAACAACCTGCTCTTTTATGAAATAGATGATACCAGACTTAAAAAAGGGAAAAAACACGACCTTGAATTATATGTTTCCGATGGTCAACAAAATATAGCCACCTATTTTGCTAATGTTTATTATTGATATGCGAAATCAACAGGAATATATTGTGGTGGGAATTATGTCAGGCACTAGTTTGGATGGCATAGACCTTGCCTTATGTAAATTTTACCAAAAAAACACAAGCTGGAAATATGAAGTATTGAAAGCAAAAACCTATAACTACCCTGATGATTTGAGAAAACAGCTTTCCGGCGCGGCCCAATTACGTGCCAATGATTTATTATTGCTGCATAACGAATACGGTATCTATACAGGAGAACTTGTAAATGATTTTTTAGAAGACCAACCTTATACACCTCAGCTAATAGCCAGTCATGGACATACAATTTTTCACCAACCCGATAAAAAATTTACTTTTCAGCTTGGTCATGGTGCATGTATTGCAAAAACCAGTAAAATCAGGACGGTTAGCGATTTCAGGACAATGGATGTGGCTCAGGGAGGCCAGGGAGCACCATTGGTTCCTTACGGAGATAGTTATTTATTTAATGAATATCAAGCCTGTTTAAATCTCGGCGGTTTTGCCAACATCACCATAAACAATAATCAAACGCTCCTTGCTTATGATATTTGCCCGGTGAACATTATTATTAACAGAATTACCCGCGAAATGGGATTTGATTGTGATATTGATGGCCATATTGCAAGAAAAGGTAAAATAAACCCAAAGTTATTGGAACAGCTTAACAGGCTAAATTTTTACTTTAAAGCTCCACCAAAATCACTCGGTTACGAATGGTTGCAACAATGTTTTATTCCGAAAATTGAAACCATCCATATTGAACGGCACAACCTTCTGCGAACCATTTACGAACATATAACTGAACAGTTGTCGTACGTTATCAATCAGTATTCTCTTAATAATTTGATTGTTACCGGTGGTGGCGCAAAAAACACCTTTTTGATGGAAATTTTACAGGAGCGATCAAAAGTACCAATTACATTACCTGGTGAGGTTGTCATTGATTTTAAAGAAGCCATAGTATTCGGTTTTATGGGACTAATGAAATGGCTGGGAAAGAATAATATATTTGCATCGGTAACGGGTGGCGAGAAAGATATTTGTTCAGGATCACTATATGAATATTAAAATATAGGGCTGATTGGGCAACAATAACTTAAAAATGCAAAAGGGCAGTCTCACGACTACCCTTTATACACTCTAACTAAACTACTAACTAAAACTAACTAACTAACTTAACTACTAAAACTAACTACTTTATGAAATTCTATCGAATATTTTTCTTAACGGTTCTGATTGGCGTGATTTAATACTGTTATTATAATCACAGTGCAAATATAAAAAATATCGGGGGTTTAATCATAAATAAAAACAGAAAATTTTACTTTTTTTAGATAATTAATATTCATTTTACTTTATTTTAACATTTTTATTGATTTAATATTGTGTTTATCAAAATTTGCATCTATGAATTTCAAGAGTTTTATTGTTCTCATTCCCTTGATATTAATTCAATCAGAACGAATTAGTGCATGTACCAATTTTTTGGTTACTAAAGGAGCAACAACTGATGGATCAACCATGATTACCTATGCGGCTGATGCGCATGTATTATATGGCGAATTGTATTTTTACCCTGCAAAGGATTATCCGACAGGAGCTATGTTGGATGTTTATGACTGGGATACAGGTAAGTTTTTAGGAAAAATTAAACAGGTATCGCACACCTATTCAGTGGTTGGAAATATGAATGAACATCAACTTTCAATTGCCGAAACAACCTTCGGTGGCCGTGAGGAATTGCGCGACTCAACGGGGATAATTGACTATGGGAGCTTAATGTACATCACCCTTCAACGAGCCAAAACGGCAAGGGAAGCCATTGAGGTAATGACTTCACTGGTTAATAAATACGGTTATTACAGTGGTGGCGAAAGTTTTTCAATCGCCGACCCTAATGAGGTATGGCTGCTGGAAATGATCGGAAAAGGCAAAGGTAATACCGGCGCTGTATGGGTTGCGCGCAAAGTACCCGATGGATACATTAGCGGGCATGCTAATCAGGCCAGGATAAGGACATTCCCGCTGAACGACCCTGAAAATTGTATGTATGCTGACGATGTTATTGATTTTGCACGGCAAAAAGGTTATTTTAAAGGAAAGGACAAAGATTTCAGCTTTGCTGATGCCTATGCACCCATTGATTTTGGCGGTGCCCGCTTTTGTGAGGCACGCGTATGGTCAGGTTTTAGAAGAGTTAATAACAACATGGAACAATATGCTGATTATGCCAAAGGTGAAAATCTGGATAACCGCATGCCACTATGGATTAAACCTGATGAGCCATTATCGGTAAAGGATGTGATGGAGCTCATGAGAGACCATTATGATGGCACCGAATTAAGTATGAAAACAGATATTGGTGCCGGCCCCTTTGGTTGCGCAGTAAGATGGCGACCATTGGTGTGGAAGGTCAATGATTCATCCTATTTCAACGAAAGAGCCATAAGTACGCAACAAACAGGGTTCTCATTTGTAGCACAGTCTCGAAGCTGGTTACCTGATCCCATAGGTGGCATACTTTGGTTTGGGGTTGATGATACCTACAGTACTGTATATTCACCTATGTATTGTGGTATTTATTCTGTTCCTCCTACCTTTGCCACCGGTAATGGTGGTATTATGGATTTTTCTGATAATTCCGCATTTTGGGTATTTAACCAGGTTTCGAATCTGGCATACTCCCGATATAGTCTGATGATACCGGAAATTCGACAGAAACAGGCCAGGCTGGAAGAATTTTATATTGAAACAGTACCACAAATAGATGATAAAGCCGAAAAAATGTATGGGCTCTAGTTTAATTTTGCGTTGAAATCTGCATTAATTTTAAATGCGTATCTGTTATCCCTTTATAACGCGCATACGAAGCAGTATCTATCAAGGAGAATTTTG
>JAAAOM010000042.1 GCA_009908855.1 Bacteroidota bacterium | reverse complement strand
AATGAGCGGTTTATGATTGATCTTAATAAGCGCTTTGGGTTTATGAAGCGTTAATGGTTTCAGCCGTGAACCAATGCCGGCTGCAAGAATCATGGCTTTCATCAGCTATTAAAGAGATTTGGGTTTACACAAATATTTTTTCTTCCCAGCCATCCGGTTGCATTTCTTACATTGATATTTGGCATTTTTACCTTCTTTCACCTTATGATCAATTTTTAATTTACAGAGTGTTTTGCCCATATTGTTCTTGTTCTCTGTGCGTTATAGTAACCGGTATATGGTATGTTTGTTTGATTCGTCTGGCAGTTTCCTCAGCGCAATAAACCGAGCGATGCTGTCCGCCCGTACATCCAAAATTAACTTGCAGATGCTTGTAACCATTTTTTTGGTATTCTTCAACGGAACGCATCACAATGCTGCAGGCATCGTTAATAAAATCATCAACTATATTTTCTTTTTGCAAAAAGGCAATCACATCCGGGTCTTTTCCGGTTGACATTTTATACTGTTCCAAGCGTCCGGGATTGGGCAATACACGGCAATCAAATACATGTCCGCCGCCATTTCCCGTATTATCGTACGGATAACCTTTGCGGTAGGAAAAACTGTTAACCGAAATGGTTAGCCCCTTGGGTGCGTAAGGTTTTAATTGTTGCAGTTTGGGTGATTCAGTCATTTGTTTCAAACAATCTATCAGGTGGGTAAACTGATCGGGAATATGATTATTGTTGAGCAGCCATTCAATATTTTGCAACCCCGGGGCAATGCTTTGCAGAAAAAGTTGTTTACCTTCAAAAAATCCCCGATAGCCATAAGCACCAAAAGCCTGTAAAATCCTTAACAACACGAAGCCATAATAAGTGTATAGAAAATCTTTTTTGGAAATTAATCCGTTTTTTTCCAATTCATGGGTATAAAAATCCAGCAATTGTTGGCGTGTTTCAGAGGGCAACCCGGCTTTGGCCTCAAACAACAATGAAGCCAGGTCATATTGCAGCGGGCCTTTTCTTCCACCTTGATAATCAATAAAATAGGGTGTTTTCTGGTAAATCATAATATTCTGAGACTTAAAATCGCGGTACATGAAAAAGCTGTCAGTTGCACCTGAAAGCCATTGAATTAGTTTATTAAAATCATTTTCCAGCAATTGCTCATCATATGAAATATCAGCCAGTTTCAGGAACATATATTTGAAATAATTCAAATCCCATTGCATGCTTTGGTAATCGAAAGAGGAACGGGGATAGCATACGGAAAAATCGAGGTCGGTTAAGGCCGTTTGCTGAATGTGTATTAGTTGCCGGAGTGCCGATTTGTACAGTTCAATACTACCATCAGTAAGTTTATTCCCGGTAAACTGGTAAAGTCGTGTATCGCCTAAATCTTCCTGCAGATAAATACCATCTGGTTTGTGGTAATAAAATATTTTTGGTACCGGAATGCTGTATTTATTGAAATGCCGGGATAAATAAATGAATGCTTCATTTTCCCGAATATCCGGATTGATAGTCCCGATGGCAGATTGATTTTCATTTTGTATCCGATAATACTTTCGGTTGGAACCTGACTGTGGCAAGGCTGAAACGCGTACATCCGTTGTGTTGAATATAGATTTGAACTGATGTATTAATGCCTCAATCTGCTGATTTTTCATGTATGGATGTTTGAGTGGTTAATATCAATATATTCTCAAATTAAACCGGTGAAATTACAAACTAATCTTTATTAGGTATATGGTTCATTAAATATTTTGCTGATTTGATACTTATTTCATACATTTATATGGCTAACAAATTGATCTGATCATGAATCTGGAAATGTACGACTCAAATAAGTTGAATTTTGTTGAGCTAAATTATACAGGCGATAACGAAAATTTTATTCGATGTGATAAAGAATCGAAATATGTTGATACAGAAGTTTTTAACTTATTCACACCCTGTTACGAAAGAGCCAATAAATTATATGAATACTATGGTCCGACAAAGTATAATTCTCGTAAAATAATTCCGCTCAGGAATGAGTTATTACAGAACAAAAAGCTGCTTGAAGAAATTAACAGCAAAGAGAAATTACTGAATTATATCAACGAAACCTTTTTGGGACGTGAATTTTTAGAAACACTTAACCAAGAGGGCGTGGATTTTAATTTTGCCTGGGAAAAGATATTGAAAAAGATAGTAAAATTGAATGATGATATGGTGAAATTAGCTGAACATTGTGCCGATGAAGAAAAAATTCTTTGGGTAGCCGGTTATTAACCGACTTGTAACTTTTTCAATACCGATGTATACGTCATAGCGTGTGCCAGTATCTCCAAAAAATAGGTGCGTTTTTCTTCTTTACCTCCCAAACTTTTTAAATGTGGGGTTGATTGTTGCACATCAATAAAATGAATATCATATTCCAAACAAATTTCAACCAATTTATGCAGGGCTATTTTTGAGGCATCTGTCATGTTATGAAACATAGACTCACCGAAAAAGGCTTTACCAATCGAAACGCCATATAATCCACCTACCAGCTTGTTCCCATGATATGTTTCAAAAGAATGCGCATAACCCAGTTCATGCAATTTCGTATACGCTGCCTGCATGTTGGGAGTAATCCAGGTACCATCCTGGCCTTTGCGTTTTGTTCGGGCACAATTTTCAATTACACGTTGAAAACAGGTATTGATGCGTACCTCGTATTTATCGGAATGGAGGGTTTGTTTGAGACTTTTGGATATTTTAAATGCTTTGGGGTATAATACCATTCTGGGGTTGGGTGACCACCAGAGAATATATTCTTCATCACTGTTAAACCAGGGGAAATTACCCTGCACATAAGCTGATAATAAGGTGGATACCGATAAATCGCCTCCATACGCCACAAGGTCTTCATGATCCGTGTTGTCATTGGCAGGAAATTTAATAAAACAACGTGCAACAAAGGGGTCTGCAATTTTATGCTCCATGTAAGGAAGGATTTAATTAAGGAAAGAATATGGTGCCCAGGACAGGACTTGAACCTGCACGACCTAAATGGTCACATGGCCCTCAACCATGCACGTCTACCAATTCCGCCACCTGGGCAATAAAGATATGAATTTCAAAGCGGCGCAAAGATAATAAATAAAAAACCGGTTCCAAAAATGGAGCCGGTTTTGCACATTATTAACCCAAAATATAAACTATAAAAGTAACTATTTGATTTACCGTTTTTTATGTTCTTTTTTGTCCTGTACAGGTTTGGATTTGGTTGTACGAACTTTGCCTGATTTGGTTTTTATTTCTGATCGTTTTAATTCTATTCGTGGAATATTTTTTCCGTTGTTCTCAACATAATCAACATAGGAAACAAAAGTGTTTATATAGCCCGGAATTAAAGGTTCAGTTTTTATGTGAGCAATATCTTCATCGGCCAACTGATAGTTATTGTGATCAGGGTGCCAGGCATCGATGTAGTAACTTTTTGGGCTCATTTCGGTAAAGGTTACATACCCTTCCTCATCTGTAAATCCTTCAACAATTGAATTGGTTTGGTTTAACCAGTCCTTATACGATGGGTATAAAATAACACTGGCATCAAATATGGCATATTCATCATACCACTCCAGTACCTGTATTTCCAAATCAGTGGGATATGTTGATACGGTAAGTGATGCCTGGCCAATTACCTGTCCGTTGTCATATCCGGTAAGGGTTACTACAAAATCATTATAAGATGCATAGGCATGCACGGCATCATAACTTTGGCTTGTGGTGCCATCCCCAAAATCCCAAATGTAGTAGTCAGCTCCTTCTGAATAGTTTGTGAATTGAATATTATAACCAATATCAGTGATGGTGGTGCTGGCTTCAAATTCCATTGTGTTTACCACTTCAATGGTGGCATTGGCAATGGAGATATCATCGTTATCATACGCCCTCAGTTCAACACGATAGATACCGGGCTCAGCATAAGAATGGCTCACTTTGTAACGATTGGAATAGGTTCCATCCCCAAAATCCCACTCATAATAATCGGCATTGGACGAAACATTTGTAAAATTTACCCGATCATTAACGCCAACCACATACGCATCAGCATAAAAGTCGGCATACGGACGGGTCTCACATCCTGCCAATAAAACGGCAAGAACAACGATGATTGGTATGTATACTTTTTTCATGATTACCGGATTTTTAATGTTCATGAAAAAGAATATCAAAACCTGTGCCAATTTTGTAAGTAATTGTAATACAGATTGATGCGTGTAATGAAATTATAAATATTTAAAAAGACAGAAGTAATACCCATTTTAAATCAGTAATTTATAATCGCTGATAGGTTTCGATATTGCAATATGGGATTTGAATATTTTTTTTGGTTTTCCTTAAATCCGCAATTTCCGCTCTGCTCTATCCTTCGTCGTTTAACGATTCCTGAATACCGTAATGCGGTTTGGCATTAAAGATTTTGCAAAATAAAATCCGTCATTTTATGGTATAAGTGCAGCAGTGCATTATTCCCTGAAATACTGTGACTTCGATTGGGATAAAAAAACTGGTCAAATTGTTTACCGTTTCGAACCAATTGCTCGGTTAATTCGGTTGAATTCTGCAGGTGCACATTGTCATCGCCCATTCCATGTATCAGTAGGTATGGGTCTTCGAGCAGGTGCGTAAAATTTATGGGTGAGTTATTATCATAACCGTCGCCATTTTCCTGTGGGGTGCGCATGAAACGCTCGGTATAGATAGTATCGTAAAAGCGCCAGTTGGTTACAGGCGCTACGGCAATAGCCATGCTGAAAATATCCGCTCCTTTAAGTACACATAACGAAGACAAATATCCGCCATAGCTTGAGCCATAAATACCTATCCGGTCAGCATCTACATAGGATAAATTTCCCATGTACCGGGCAGCATTAATCTGATCAATGGTTTCCAGTTTACCCAATTGCAGATAGGTTGATTTTCTGAAGGCTTCACCACGTCCATCGGTACCACGATTGTCAAAGCAGGCTACAATATATCCATGCTCGGACAACAGGTTAAACCAGGTGTCTTTTGACCACGAGTAACGATTGGTAGCAACTTGTGATTCCGGCCCCCCATAAACATACATTAGAACGGGATATTGTTTGGTGGAATCAAAATCGGGAGGTTTAATCATATAGCCATTTAATTGCAGGTCATTCTCTGTGGGAACCTGTAAAAATTCCTTTGGTTGGTAATTCAACCGGTCCAGAAGATTCTTTAATTCCTTGTTGTCTTCAAGTAATCTGATTTCTTCGCCTGTAGCGTTTTTTAGGGATACGCGCAAGGGTTCATGGGTGCTGGATAATTCATGCACAAAATACCTGAAATTGGAGCTAAAAGTGGCATGATGCACACCATTTCCATTAGTCAATAACTTTTTGTCTGACCCATCCAGGTTGATTGAATAGATATGTCGTTCCACGGTTGATTCTTCATTTGAGCGATAGAATATTTGATTCTTTTCTTCATGAATACCATAAAAATCAAACAGGTCCCATTCACCTTTCGTGATTTGATTTATATATTGTCCATCCATATTGTAGCGGTATAGATGTAAAAAGCCGTCATCTTCACTTTGAATGATAAATTCGTTTTTGTTTTCTAAAAAAGTTATGTATTCATCATTTATTTCTTTAATATATTGATCGTTACGTTCCGAATACAGTTGTTTTGTGCTTCCGGTATTCGGATTGGCCAATAGAACATCCACCTGATTTTGCAGTCTGTTAAGGCGAATAATGCACAAGTTTTCGCCATCGGGTGTCCATTTGATACGTGGTATATATTGATCCGTTTCTTTGCCTATATCTATTGAACGGGTATCACCGGTTTTCAGGTCATATATCATTATGTTCACAATGGCATTTTGCTCACCGGCCTTGGGATATTTATAGGTATATAAATCAGGATATAATTTGCCATAATAGGTTAAGGTGTATTCATTTACCCCTTGTTCATTAAATTTATAGAAAGCGATTTGATCACTGTTGGGAGACCATTTAAATCCGGTTTTCAGGGCAAATTCTTCTTCATAAACCCAATCGGCCGCACCATTGATGATTACATTTTGTGCACCATCGTTTGTTACTTCTATATGCTTGTCGGACTTTAAATCGTAGTAATACAGGTTGTTTTGTTTTACATAAGCAATTTTCTGTCCGTCGCCCGACCAGGTAGCCAGTTGAACAGGCTCTTTATTCAAGGCAGTAACTTGATTATTCCTGAGATTTACCACATAGTAGCTGGCAAAATATGAATACCTGTATTGTTTGGCAATATTGGTGCTAATGAGTAACATGTTTTCCGAATCGTTAAACTGATAATCATAGATATTGTTGATATTCATACCGGACTGATCGATTGAAAATACAACATCCTGTAGCTTCCCGTTCTTAAAATCATAGGCCACAATTTTACGCTGGTTTTCAAGCACAGTGTATTGTTTACCGTTCTTATACGAGTTGAATTGTTGCACCTGCTCCGGCGCAAACAGATATCGATCAAATATATCTTCCAGGGTAAATTTTTCTGAACCATACGTTATGGTTGAAATAAACAGCAACGTCAGGACTAAAAAATCTTTCATAATCAACGTTTTATTTAGTATAAGCAAATTTAGACTGAAAATGATAAAAAAAATGGTTTTTGGGTAATGTCATAACAATGAATTTTTCTAATGGCTGGTTTCGGTTAATTTTTATCTTTGCATCAAATTATTCAGGCTCAACAGCCGTACAAATTTATTAAAGCAAACTGAAGCAACAATACAGAGACCGAATATGATAAAAATTACATTTCCGGATGGATCGGTAAGAGAATACGAAGCCGGAATTACCGGACTTGATATTGCCAAAAGCATTAGCAATAGTCTGGCCCGCGATATTGTATCCGTTTCGGTGAACGGAACAAATTTGGATGCTACACGTCCCATTCATACCGATGCCACAATAAAACTTCATAAATTCGATGATCCGGAAGGGAAATATGCTTTCTGGCATTCATCAGCCCATCTCATGGCTGAGGCTTTGGAAGCATTATACCCCGGGGTTAAATTTGGTATTGGCCCGCCTATTGACAATGGTTTTTATTACGATGTTGATCTGGGAGAAGACAGGGTGCTTACTGATGCCGACCTGCCTGATATAGAGGCAAAAATGAGTGAACTGGCCAAACAAAAGAATGATTATCAGCGGCAGGAAGTATCCAAACAGGAAGCGTTGGACTACTTTTCAGATAAGGGTGATGAATACAAGCTGGAATTGATTAACGAGCTGGAGGACGGAACCATCTCATTCTATCAGCAGGGTAATTTTGTTGATTTATGCCGTGGTCCGCATATACCGAACACTGGTTTTATAAAAGCGCTTAAGCTAACCAGTATTGCCGGCGCCTATTGGCGTGGTGATGAAAACCGCAAGCAACTGACCCGTGTTTATGGTATCACCTTTCCTAAAAAATCGATGTTGGATGAATACCTTGAAATGCTTGAACAAGCTAAGGAGCGTGATCATCGTAAGTTAGGACGTGAGCTGGAACTGTTTATGTTCTCAAATAGAGTGGGACAGGGGTTACCAATCTGGTTACCCAAAGGCGCCGCTTTGCGTGAACGGCTGGAGAATTTTTTACGCTCGGTGCAACGTAAACATGGATATCAACAGGTAATCACACCACATATCGGACAAAAAGAATTGTATGTAACATCAGGGCACTATGCCAAATATGGTAAAGATTCATTCCAGCCCATCAATACACCAGCCGAAGGGGAGGAATTTCTGTTGAAACCCATGAATTGTCCACATCATTGTGAGATATACAACAGCAAACCACGTTCTTACAAAGACCTGCCCATACGGATGGCTGAATTTGGTACAGTATATCGTTATGAACAGAGTGGTGAGCTGCACGGGTTAACAAGAGTTAGGGGGTTTACCCAGGACGATGCCCATATTTTTTGTCGGCCTGATCAGTTAAAAGATGAATTTATTAAGGTTATTGACATTATACTCTACATTTTTAAAGTACTTGATTTTAATGATTATACCGCACAAATATCCTTGCGTGATCCGGGCAACAAAGATAAATATATTGGTACTGATGAGAACTGGGAAAAGGCCGAAGCTGCCATTATAGAAGCTGCGGAAGAAAAAGGACTGCATACCACTGTTGAAACAGGTGAGGCTGCTTTCTACGGACCGAAACTTGATTTTATGGTGAAGGATGCCATTGGACGTAAATGGCAGCTGGGAACCATCCAGGTAGATTATAATTTACCTGATCGGTTCGAGCTTGAATACATTGGCAGCGATGATCATCGGCATCGTCCGGTTATGATCCACAGAGCACCGTTTGGTTCTATGGAGCGATTTGTTGCTGTACTGATTGAACATACCGGTGGTAAGTTTCCGTTATGGCTCACACCCGATCAGGTGGTTGTTTTACCCATCAGTGAAAAATACAACGATTATGCACAAAAAGTTTTAAATTATCTAAATAATTGCGATATTCGCACCCTGATTGACGGGCGGAATGAGAAAATAGGCAGAAAGATAAGGGACAATGAGTTGCTACGCATACCTTATTTGCTTATTGTTGGTGAGAATGAACAAAATGAAGAATCTGTTTCGGTGCGCAGGCAGGGTGAAGGGGATAAAGGCACCATGAAACTTAAGGAATTTGAGCAGTATTTGAACAAAGAGATTGATAAACTTTTATTATATTAGATCAGGAACTAAAAGAAAGGAGGAGTTACTATAGCTTTATCTAGACCACCAAGAGGAAGAGGGCCACAGTCCAGAGAACAAAAGGCACAACACAGGATCAACGATCGTATCCGGGCCAAAGAGGTTCGTGTAGTCGGTGAAAATGTTGATAGTTCACAAGTGGTTCCCCTCAAAGAGGCCTTACAAATGGCAGATGATATGGATTTGGATTTGGTTGAAATATCGCCCAATGCAGATCCGCCGGTTTGTAAAATAACCGATTATCAAAAGTTCCTATATCAGCAAAAGAAAAAGCAAAAGGAACTGAAATCTAAACAGGCAAAAATTGTTGTTAAGGAAATTCGATTTGGTCCCAATACAGATGAGCATGATTTTAACTTTAAGTTAAATCATGCGAAGAAATTTTTAAGTGACGGAGCTAAAGTAAAAGCCTACGTTTTTTTCAAAGGACGTTCCATTGTATATAAAGACCAGGGTGAAATTATGTTGTTGCGATTTGCCAACGAGCTTGAAGAGCTTGGTAAAGTTGAACAAATGCCGAAACTGGAAGGTAAACGCATGACCATGATTCTTACACCAAATAGCACAGGAAAAGGAAAAAAGAAAGAATAATAACAGATATAAAGATAGTAGAAATGCCAAAGATGAAGACAAATCCCAGTGCCAAAAAGCGTTTTTCGCTTACCGGTACCGGAAAAATCAAACGGAAGCATGCTTATAAAAGCCATATTCTGACCAAAAAATCAACAAAACGTAAGCGTAATCTTACCTATTTTGGTCAGGTGCACAAGGCAGATGAGAAAAATGCCAAGCTTTTATTGGCAATCAAGTAAGCAAATAAACAAAGTTTAATCAGAGTGAATTAGCCGAAAGATCTGTCATATGCGATAGACGCTAACCATTCGTAATAAGTTAAAATTATGCCACGTTCAGTAAATGTTGTTGCAGCAAGGCAGCGCAGAAAAAAAATTCTTAAAGAAACCAGGGGTTATTTTGGCAGACGTAAAAATGTATGGACCGTTGCTAAAAATGCCTACGAAAAAGGGTTGCAATACCAATACCGCGACCGAAAAACCAAAAAAAGAAATTTCCGTGGACTATGGATTCAGCGCATAAACGCCGGCGTGAGAGAGCACGGAATGTCTTATTCCCAATTTATGGGTTTAATTAATAAAAAAGGAATAACGTTGAACCGTAAAACACTGGCCGATTTGGCCATGAATAATCCCAGGGCTTTTGAAGCCGTGGTGAAAGCGGTGAAAAAATAACCATAAAATATTTATCAATGTAAAAACGGAGTTCATGTTTATGGACTCCGTTTTTAGTTGGTTAAATCATTAAAATTTCCGGTATTTTATATTTCAGATTATATTTGTCCACAATTTTAAATAAAGACATTTCAAAATGAGAATTGCACTGCTTGGATACGGCAAAATGGGTAAGGAAATTGAAAAAACAGCCCTTTCAAGAAATCATGAAGTAGTTTTAAAAATTGACGAAACGAATCCTCAGGATGTAACCAGGGAGAATCTTATAAAAGCAGATGCAGCGATCGATTTTTCGATTCCCAAAGCAGCATACAACAATATAAATAGTTGTTTCGATGCCGACCTGCCCATTGTATGCGGTACAACAGGCTGGCTCGATAAGTATGATAAAATTGCTGAACGATGTAATAAAGAGAATAAAACATTTTTTTACGCTTCTAACTATAGCTTTGGCGTGAATGTATTGTTTTATCTGAATGAAAAACTGGCGGAGATTATGAATAGCCATCCTGAATTTGAAGTGAATATTGAAGAAACACATCATACCCAAAAACTGGATGCTCCCAGTGGCACAGCCATATCTCTTGCCAATGGGTTAATTAAAAAACTTGAACGTAAAAGCAAATGGCAGCTGGACAATAGCGATGAACAGGTGGTTTGCATAAAAGCGCATAGAATAGAAAACGTTTTTGGTATCCATAACGTAAAATATGAGTCGGATATTGACAAGATAACCATCTCGCACGAAGCCAAAAATCGCAAGGGGTTTGCACTGGGCGCAGTATTGGCGGCTGAATTTATCCATGATAAAATAGGTGCTTTTGGCATGAAAGATTTACTTGGTTTTTAAAGAAACGAATGTTAAAAGGAATCTTAAACAAGCAGTATTTAAAACTACTAATTGCAACGCTCATATACAGCTTTTTTGTAATGTGGTTAGAGAATTACTGGCTGTTTATTGGATATATATTGCTGGTCGATTTTTTTATAACCAAATATGTACCCTGGAAATTCTGGGAAAAGAAAAATCCTACCCAAAAGCAAAAAGACTTGTATGATTGGATTGATGCCATGATAATTGCTGTTATTGCGGCCGTATTGGTGAAAACATTTTTTTTTGAAGCATATACCATTCCTTCCCGATCCATGTCAAAAACGCTGCAAAACGGGGATTATATATTGGTAAGCAAATTCCATTATGGCCCGGTTATGCCAAAAACAATATTATCGCTTCCTTTTACACATAACACCTTACCATTTACACAGGCTACACCCTCGTATCTTAAATGGATTCAGCTTCCTGAAAATCGCTTATCAGGCTTGTCGGTTATAAAACGAGACGATATTGTGGTATTCAATTTTCCCGAAGGAGATACCATTGTACACGAAATTCCCAATAAAAGTTATTATTCCTTATTGAGGCAATATGGCAATGAAAATATTAAAAACAACTACACATTAAAATACCGTCCCATCGATAAACGCGATTATTTTATTAAACGGTGTATCGGGATTGCCGGAGATACCATACAAATTCACCAGGGACGGGTATATGTGAATGGTAAAAGGAGAACGGAACCGGAAAAAATCAGTTACGACTATATTGTAAAGTTGGAGTGGGGGGCTGATTCAGCTTTTTTTAATGACTATCAAATTGAGTATGTAGAAAATACGTCCTATCCCAATGTTACCATGCACCGGATTACCTTAAGCGGTAATCAGTTGGAAAGAATAAAGGATGATCCGCGAATTCAAGGGATCAGACGACATGTTGAAGTGGATATAGCTTATTCCAATCATCATATTTTTCCGCATGATTCGGAATATACATGGACTGAAGATAATTTTGGCCCCGTAATTGTACCTAAACAGGGCGCATCAATAAATCTTGATGCAAAAAATTTGCCTTTGTACCAACGTATTATTACTGCTTATGAAAGCAATGAATTACAGGTAATTAATGACAGTATCTACATCAACCAACAGTTAACTGAAAATTATACATTTCAGCAAAATTATTATTTTGTGTTAGGTGATAATCGGCATAACTCAACTGATTCCAGATATTGGGGATTTGTGCCGCAGAATCATATTATAGGAAAGGCCTTTTTTGTATGGCTTTCCATTGATAAGGATCAGCGAGGAAAAAAAATTCGTTGGGAGAATACATTTAAAATTATACATTAGACAATTAAAATAAATAACATGAAATTTAATCCATCCAGAAAAGACTTATTACGCTTCGTTGTTGTTACGGTTATTTATATACTTTGGGTTATTTGGCTCAATAATTACTGGTTTTTATTAGGCCTGCCCATCATATTTGATATCTACATAAGTAAAAAAGTGAATTGGACACCCTGGAAAAAACGCGAGGGAAAAAACAGTGCATTTATTGAATGGTTCGATGCCCTGATTTTTGCCGTTGTAGCCGTTACCATTATCAATATATTTTTATTTCAGAACTATCGCATACCAACCGGTTCAATGGAAAAAACCTTGCTGGTGGGTGATCATCTGTTTGTGAGTAAAATGGCTTATGGCCCAAAAATACCCAATACCCCGTTAACATTGCCATTTACCCAAAATGTGCTTCCTTTAAGCGGAGGTAAAAGGGAATCATATCTGAAATGGATTCAATGGGAGCATAAGCGATTGGCCGGTTTTAGAGAAGTGAAACGGGATGATATTGTAGTATTTAATTTTCCCGAAGGAGATACGGTAATAGTTGGCATGAGCAATAAAAGTTATTACGGTGTTGTAAAAGAAGAAGCAGCGCATTTTAAAAGCATTGATCGCAAAAATGGTAATCCCATAAAAACAGATAAGTTTTATGAAAACAAAGCCCGAAAATTTATTACCGAAACACAGGATATTGTGGTAAGGCCTGTCGACCGAAAGGATAATTATATCAAAAGATGTGTGGCCGTTGCCGGCGATACACTTGAAATTGTTAATGGCCAACTGGTTATCAATGGCAGTCTATATCCCGAAATTGAGCATAAGCAATATATTTACCTGGTTAAAACTAATGGTACACGTATCAATTCGCGTATTCTTGAAGAGCTTGATATTTATCCTGACGACCGGACCTATAATGGTCGGGGTAGTTATTTAATGCCGCTGACAGATAATATGAAAGATGAACTCGAAAAATTACCGAATGTAATTTCCATAGAACCACAATATATGCCAGATGGTCATTATCATTCACAGGTATTTCCCCGAGACCCGCGTTACCCTTGGAACAGAGATAATTTTGGGCCGCTTTACATGCCCGAACAAGGTAGAACCATATCCCTTACAATGGATAATTTACCATTGTATGAAAGAATTATTGATCATTACGAGGATAATGACCTGGAGATTAAAGACAGTATTATATATATCAATGGCCAGGCAGCAGATAAATATACATTTCAAATGGATTATTACTGGATGATGGGAGATAATCGGCATCAAAGCCTTGATTCCAGGTTCTGGGGATTTGTTCCTGCTGATCATATTGTTGGCCGTCCCGTATTTGTTTGGTTATCACTTGATAAATACAAAAACTTTTTGGGTAAAATACGATTTAAAAGATTTTTTAATATTCCCCGATAGATACGTTGAAACAACTTATAATATTGGACTAATACCCGGGTGTTCCGGAGGAAGTAAATAGTGAGGCATTATACCCATTTTGGGTATAATGCTAAAATGTTAGCAGCAAGAAAATAATAAATCTCTATAAAGCGATTTTAGGTCAGCATAAAAAAAAAAATAATGTAGAAGCATTGATAATTTATAATGCTTTAATCGCTTTTTCCAGTAATTTTTTAGTGGCTTTAATACCATCAATTTCAGATTGTTCATTGTTACCTTCGTACTCAATACCAATATAACCTTTATAACCCGAATCTTTTACAATTTTCATCATTCGATAATAATCAATGGTAACTTCATTTCCGTTTTCATCAAATGCACGTGATTTGGCGCTCACTCCTTTGGCATAAGGCATTATTTCTTTCATACCCTTGTATTTATCGTAATTCTTTTGACATCCCTCAGGCCCCCATTTAATACAAAAATTCCCGAAATCCGGAAGTGTTCCGACATTTTTCATATCCACCTTTTCCATCACATCAGCAAGCCAGGATCCGATTGACGAAAATCCGCCATGATTCTCTACCACAACATTTATCCCTTTCGATTGTCCGTACTTGCCTAGTTTTTTTAGACTTTTAACGGAATTGGCAGCTACTTTTTCAGCACTGCCGTTGCCATTCAGGTTAACCCTAATGGAATGTGCCCCCAAAAACTTTGCTGCGTCAATCCATTTATAGTGGTTTTTAACGGCCTGTTTTCTTTTTTTAGCATTTTCTTGCCCCAGTTGGCCTAAATTATCACACATTATTAATAAAACCTGTACATTTAAACTATCACATTTACGCTTAAATTTGGTTAAATATGAGATATTATCGGCTTTATCAAAATAGAATGTATTCACCAATTCAATAGCATAAATGCCTAAGTCAACGGCAACTTCCGGAAATTGCATCGGATCTATTGACCCATTATACAATGAATCAGGCGATTCGTTCAGCATTTTATGAAACCATTCACTGCTTTTTCTTGGCCCATAAATGGATTTATGCAAAGACCATTGCGCCAGGGAAATTTTATAGTCAGAATTAATTACCCCGGTATTTATATTGTTTGTATTTTCAGATACTTTAGGTTGCGAGAAGGTTACATTACTAAGAAGTATTAAGATTAGTAAATTTTTAATAAATAAAACTTTATTTACATACATACACCTATAAATTTATTTGTTTTACATCATTATTCGAATATAGTTGCCAAATATAACTTAATTTTCATGATGGTTTTATCTATTCCTACCAATACCCATACAGGTAATTATTATATATAGTTTTATTTGCGACTATTTATTTATAATTGCGGACTATCAAATAATGCCAAAGCGGATAATAAGATACAAAATACAATGAAGATAATATTTGTGATACCAGCCATTATTATATTAAATTCCTTTGTTTCAGCAGGGATTTGCTCCGGTTATAATATCGATTCTCTAATAAATGTATATAAATCAATTGAAAATGTAAAAGTCATTCATATTTCAAAATATCTTAATCATAATGTATTAAAGAACACAAACCAGGCTGAACTAGCCAATATTTTATGGCAAAACAGATATTCCAATCCCGATACGGTATCCATGATTTGTAAGAAAGCACTTGATTTATATCCTGATAACAAGGATTACTTATTATGTCCTAATTCTACTTTGACAAGTTAAAATTGTTAATAAAACCCTTGAAAAGACAAACTTTTCAAGGGTATCGAAAAACATAATTTTCGTAATTTGCGTACATGTTCAACACAAGTTAAAAACACAAAAGAATATGGAAAAACACTGAACCAGGCCGTGAAACGGCTAACAGGTTATTTACCTGATATTCAGAATGTTTTTCAAGTTGGCAAGCACAATGTTGGTAACAAGGCTTTGAGTTATATCAAAGGTATTTGGCCAAGTTCTCTAACAAACCTTGAGAGAATATCCGAAACAGGATTCCCTGATGATTATTTCGGACTCCAACATTTTATTTCTGATTCGCCTTGGGATGCTTGGGAGTTAATGGATCATGTGAGCAAACAAGTAAGTTCTAATATGCCAAACCAAAAACTGATTGGTTTACATATAGATGAAAGTGGCAATCGAAAGAAAGGCAAACATTCCATTGGTGTTGCCCCACAATATTGTGGCAACCTTGGCAAAGTTGACAATTCACAGATAGCGGTTTTCGCAGCATTAAGCCAAGGCGATTTTGCTTCTATCATTGACAGCAAATTATACTTACCCAAAAGCTGGACAGAGGATAAAACTCGTTTAGACAAGGCTAAAGTTCCCGCAGAAAACAGAGCATTCAAAACCAAACAAGAACTAGCCTTAGATATTATAAAACACCAGATGTCACTGGACACTAAGTTTGATTACATTGGAGGTGATGCCTATTATGGAGCCGATCAAAAACTCACTGACGCCATAGATCAAATGGCTATTGCTTTTCTGATGGATGTACGTGAAAACCAACATATCTTTCTTGAAAAGCCCGAAATACAAGTCCCAAAGCGTAAATCAAACCGGGGCAGGAAACCAAGTAAACTAAAAGCAGATAAAACTTCTATATCAGTCAGTGAGTACCAGAAAACCTTAAGTCGGGATGATTTTAAAGAGTTAAAAGTCCGAAACACGGCTAAAGGCAAATTAAAATGTCTGTATCACTTTAAAACAGTATATATCTGGGACAAAGAGTCCCATCATGCCAGTAAGCGTTTGTTGGTGTTACGCAAATCGATTAAAAAACGTAAAGTTGAAATATCTTACGCATTGGGTAATGTGGATTTAGCGCAATATACGCCTGAGGCTATCGCCTACATGCAAGCCCAACGCTTTTTCATTGAGCATACCTTCAAGGAAGCAAAATCTGTGCTTGGTATGCATCAATTTCAAACCAGAAAATGGATAGCATGGTACCATCAGATTGCATTAAACATGTTACTGCTTTTATTTATATTCCGGGAAAAACTGTTGAATTTCAAGAATTTTCCTTTACTTTTAGCATGGGATATCAGGCAACTTATGCAAGTGCAACTTATATGTGAGATGAATGATCCAGATAAGATCTTGGAGTTGATCTTAAAAAGACATTTAATTCGACAAAAAGATATAAATCGATGTTATTCAAATAATTGAATGTGTCAAAGTAGAATTAATATTTGGTATTTAAATGCATCATTCAAACTTAAATAGTATAGTAAGATGAATATCAATAACAACGATTATGGCGCGTATTTCATAACCAATGAAATGATTGATACAAAAAATGTAATGGTTAATTTTGACGGGGCATCCATTGATGAACTGATTGCCTCCTTACCCGGCTATTCTAATTTTTTAATTACGGGCGAGGGTAGCAGCAGATTATTTCCGGGTAAGCATATACGAGAAAAACTACTGAAGGAAAAAGGTATTAATATTATAGTTGATGGCGGACTTCAGTCTAAAGATTATTACCTGGATGAAACGGTAATATTCGGCCTTTCTAATTCAGGAAAAACCAGTGAATTGATCCAGTTGCTGGAGCACCGAATGACGAAAAAAGGAAACTGTTTTACGGTCGGAATTTCTGCTTATGACAATACACCTCTAAAGGGATTATCCAATTATTACTATCAATTAACAAGTGGAGAAGAAAAGGCGGTTGCCGCTACCAAAACAGTTATTGAACAAACCTATATATTGCATGTCATTTTTGCAAAGATATATCAATTACAGTTACCTGATCATAAAGAATTGGGGATGAATATTGAGAAAACACTAAATCAGGCAGTCGATCATTCCATAATTGAAAAATTTACACAAGCACCGCTTATTTATTTTGCCGGTAGGAACAATGGGGTTGCTGAAGAACTCTGTTTAAAAACCAATGAAATATTACGTAAGAAATCAATGTACCTGGAGGGCACATACCTTTTACATGGCGTTGAAGAGGTAATGAAACCGGATGAATTGATTGTAATCGTTGATCCGTTTGAAAATGAACTTGAAAAATGTAAAAAACTTTTACACGAGGATATAGGTATAGAAATACTTGTAATATCCAATAAAATAACCGATTTCCCTACCATACAAATTCCTTTTCAGGAAGGGGCTAATGAATATTTACAGTTGGTTGCCGGATGGAACTTGATGATTGAAAGCGGCATTAATTCAGGAATTAATATTGATAAACCCGAAAGAGTAAGGAAAATTGGGAATGAACACCAGACAGTTTAAGCAAATTATAGAATATTAAGACATAAGATTCTGTTAATAAAATCTGATCATAAGTATTTCACGCGAAGTCACCGAGTAGCAAAGCTTTAGATATCAATAAAATACTTGTCTGTGTTCTGGTAGCTTTTGCGTGTGCTTCTAACTATTAGATACGCTCTTAATACTAACTTAGCTGTTAAGCATCATTCTATTATTTGCCGGGTTGTAATATTTCCCTATAATTTTTTAGGATGCTTACCTGCCAGAAAATGTTCTTCAATTTTTTCAAGTGAATGTCCTTTGGTCTCAGGAATATAGGAGTAAACAAATATAATACCCAAAATACCAACAGCAGCATAAATAAAGAAAGCACCTCCCGGATTTACCAGCATTCCTTCACCTGCAGGATTTGGCATTTCACCGGTTGTAACCCTGCCCAGTGTTAAAAATGTATTGGCAATTAGGAAATTACAAAGCCAGTTAACCATGCTTGCAAGGCTCATACCCAAGCCACGTATTTTGGTTGGAAAAACTTCTGATATCAATAACCAAGCGATTGGGCCAAGACTGATGGCAAAAAAAGGCGTGTAAATAATCATACTTGTGAAGGAAATCCATTTCAGACTACCTGCGCCGATTACATCCTGGAAAGTAAACCCAACACCAAGTGCAACAAGGGCTACAACCATACCTGCAAGTCCAAGGTAAAGCAATGGTTTTCTTCCCCAGCGGTCAACAAGATAAATAGAAACTATTGTAAATAAAACATTAACTGCACCAATAGGAAGAGAGGGAAGAATAGCGTCATATACGGCATTTGCGCTATCAGCTCCAAAACCGGCCATTTCAAAAATAGTGGGAGCATAATAGATTACTGTGTTAATACCGGTAAATTGTTGGAAAAGCATGATACCAATTCCTATAATCAGGGCGGGCCTTACCCACTTAGCTTTAAGGATACTTAATGATCCCCGCTCTTTGCTTTCGGCCTTTATATTATTTTTAATTTGATTGATCACTTCTTCTTTGTTGCTCTCGCCAACTTTATCCAGTACTTTTCGGGCCTTTTCTTCCCCCTTGTATGTCATTAACCATCTGGGAGAATCAGGAAGGAAAAACATGCCTACGAATAATACCAGTGATGGAATTAAACCAACCACAAACATCCACCGCCATCCTTCATGTGTATTGGCAAATCCTAAATCAACAAGGTAAGATGCAAAAATTCCTACGGTAATGGCTAATTGATTAATAGAAACCAAAGCCCCACGCACATGAGTAGGAGAAAGTTCGGATATATACAATGGAACGGTATAGGATGCCACCCCAATAGCAATACCAATAATTAATCGCCATATTATTAGTTCGGCAACTGAACCGGCAATACCCAACCCAACTGATCCGATGGCAAAAATAAAGGCAGTAATGATCAATACTTTTTTGCGACCTAAAATGTCTGTTATTCTTCCACTACCCAAAGCACCAACTGCCGCTCCTAACACGGTAATACTAACGATCCATTCTTGTGTGCGTTCCGGTAACTGGTCTAAATTATTGATAATCAATGCCGGATCATTCTTTATTAACAATAATGCACCTGAGATTACTCCGGTATCAAACCCAAATAGTAATCCGCCAAATGCTGCAATGGTAGCTATTAATATAACGTACCCCCTGTTATACGATTTTGCGCTCATAAATTTGGTTATTTAGTGTTTATAATGGTTTAAATATAGAAAAAAACTTCAGAGTAGACATTATTGAGTCAGTATTTGCCCAAATGTACACTGATGGATATGATTAGTTCGTATCCTTGTAATATTTTCGATGCCATCCATATCTGGCTTTGAAAACTAAAGGAATTAGTTAATGATAGAATTATTTTTTCACAAATTAAATGATTCCTCTTTCAAACTAGTTCTGCCATCTTCGGTGGCCGATATTATTAATACATAAACAACTTCAGTTTTTTCTGGGAGCTTACCTATAGTTACTTCATGCTTGGTTACATTTTGCTCTACTACGCCACTTTCTCCGGTATATTTTCCTTTTTCCGTACCCCACTGAACCCTGCTGCTACTGGGTATATCGGTAAACCACTTAACTGTATAACATGCACTTTTTTCATTCTTATCTATACCTTCCCAATAAATTAAAGGTGCCGGGGTATCTTTTTCTAGCACGGTTAGCGAGTATTGCTTGATGGAAGTATCTTTTTCATCTTCAGCCATTATCTGGAAATGATATTCACCAACATTTTCAGCTACCCCTTTAATGCTACCGTTTTGAAAAGTCAGACCTTCGGGTAATTCTCCTTTGAGATTCCATTTTATATCACCCGAGGCATCTCTTATATCAATTACTGCCGAGTATTTCTTGTTCATAACCACGGGAGATAATGTGTTGGTAAGTATTTGAATGACCGGAGGAGAGAGGCTTTGACTGGTTAACGAAAATATATAATCATTTCCACCCCCCTGCTTAGGTGCTACCAACTTTACCTTTTCTCCACCAACAACTGTATAATTAGCTATTGGATAATTCAAATTATTACCTTTCCATGCTGTAACAAGAAAGGTGTCCGGGTAGCTGTGTAGATTAAGTTTACATGTACCACCATCAGGTAGCCATACGAAATATTGACGACCCGGATCTTCAAGACACAGCGCACGAACATCGTTATCAGTATGAATAATGCTATTATTTGGTAGGCAACGATGAATTTTATTTCCAGGGCCATGATTAAAAAATCGGTTTAATTTTCCCAATTCAATAATATCTTGCTTATGCCTGTAGTTTTGGTTTTCCCACACAGTTACCCATGAACCATGTTCTTCTTGCCGGGTGATGGGGTTTATATTTTCAAAATGTGCTAAATGGCTATATCCTCCGGCAAATGTATGAGCCAGGGTTGCCGTGCGCGTTTTGTTTTCGGTTTTTAAATTCCATACCCCTTCCGAGTTATACACGGGCATATTATACATGTTGTTTTGTGTAATAAATGAGGCGCAATCAACCACACCAACATCCGAATCAATAACCCGACGTTGCAGGGTCGCAAAATCAAATTCCGGGGCAAGTTTTAGAGACCAGTCCCGCAACACATGGGTTGTGAGTAGTGTTTTCCACGGGTTTAATTCGCGCATATAGCTTGCATAAGTACGTACGCGTGCACGTGAACCCTGACCGGTTTCTTCATATTCACTGTCGATGGTCCAATGCCACCAATTGGTGTAAGGCGCCCAACGTGCCAGGAAATATTTAATGAATAGTTGTTGTTGTTCTCCAAGCGTAGTGTCATTGGGATAATCCTTAGGGCCATAGCTTCGGTATTGCCGGTTTATTCCACTTATACCAAACCAGATGGATAGATTAACACCACGATCCCTGGCATATTCTATTATTTTCTCGCTGTGTTGCCATTTCTGTATATCAAATTGGCTAAAATCGAATATTGAATCAGCATTGAAATTGCCCTCATTGTTTTGCGCCCACCTTAAAACACGATTACCCTGGGGAGACAAAAAATGGTAATTTGATTTTTCTAATGCCTTGTGCTGCTGGGTTGAAGTATGAAACCTTGGTGTAAGCGCATCAAGTCCGGCTTCTTTATGCATATCAATCCATCTATAGGCTGTACTGGTATCTACATCCAACAAGGAAGATGATTGCATTGGAAAGGGTATCCACGGGGTACCATCGTCGTACTCGAAACGCGAGGGGTTTTCTTTGGCAATCCGCACATGCCCATTTTCTCCTTTGTATTTTTCCCGGCTTACCTGGTAGGTAAAGGTTTTTGTCTGGCCTATCAATTCCCCTGGCCCGGGTTCATAAAAACCTGCCCGCACTTGCCATTGCCCGGGGTGATCAAATAACATCCTGAATTTCCATATATTACCATTTTGATTTCCTTTTCCATCTCCATCATGAAACCCATACCAACTAAATTCTGATCCTTTAGCTCTTTCTTCAGGTGCCTTAACCTGTAGTCTTAATTCAACATCTGTAAACGGGTTATCGTATTCACCTTTATATTCCATCTTTTCCTCGGTCATCTGGTATAGTTGAACCTCGATGTTTTTATGATTCTGACAGGAATACAAACCGAAAACTATAAATATTAGAACTAGATTAAAAATATTCTTCATCACATATTTTTATTATATTGACCATCAGTTTTATTGCTGCTACTAATTTAAAATATTATTATGAATGTTAAAACTATATTTATATTGTTGCTTCTTGTAATTTCCTTTTCATGTAGTAAAAATCAGCACGACTGGGAAAATCCGGTAATATTTTCCAAAAACAAGGAAATGCCCCATGCAACATTAATACCCTATAACAATGAAAAAGGTGCATTGGAGATGAAGAGGGATAGTTCTCCATTTTTTTGCTACTGAACGGTTCATGGAAATTCAATTGGGTGCCAAAATATCAAAACGCCCAAAAAAATTTTATAAGACATCCTATAATGATACAAAATGGGATGAGATAGAAGTGCCCTCAAATTGGCAACCGGAAGGTTACGGAACACCCATTTACACGAACATTAAATATCCATTTACCGCTAATCCCCCTTTGATAGGCAAGGACAATCCTGTAGGTTCCTACAGAAAAAAAATTACTGTTCCAAAAAATTGGGAAGGAAAAGAAATATTTATCCATTTTGAGGGGGTACAGTCTGCATTTTACCTTTGGATAAACGGCCAGGAGGTTGGATATAGTCAGGGTAGTATGACCCCGGCTGAATTTAATATTACAAAGTATGTAAAACCCGGTGAGAACCTTCTTGCAGCAAAAGTATTCCGTTGGAGTGATGGTAGTTACCTTGAGGATCAATATTTCTGGAGGCTCAGTGGTATTTATAGAGATGTATATCTTCTTGCAAGGCCAACCACCTATATCAGAGATTTTTTTGTAAAAGCGCTTTTGAAGGATGATTATATGCAAGGTATGCTGGATATTTCTGCCAACATTAAAAACCTGGATCATCTGCCTTATAAGAACCTTTCGCTCGGTATTAAATTAATAGATGCCGATGAAGAACTGATTTATACTGAAAATAAATCGTTGGCAGTCCTTAATAGCAAGGACGAAGACACCCTTAAATTCCGAACAGATATTCAGCAACCTATGCAATGGAATGCAGAGAATCCATACCTGTATAATGTACTCCTTTCCTTGTACAATAACGATGAACTGTTAGAAGTAGTTTCCACCCGTACTGGTTTTAGAAGGATAGAAATAAAAAACGGGCAATTAATGGTTAACGGAAGGGTCATTGATATAAAAGGAACCAACCGTCATGAGTTTGACCCGGAAAGGGGAAGAGCTATAACCAAAGAACGTATGATACAGGATATCAAAATAATGAAACAGCATAATATTAACGCCGTGCGCACAGCACATTATCCCAACCAACCTGTATGGTATGAATTATGCGATTTGTATGGTATTTACCTGTGGGATGAAGCCAATATTGAATCCCATGAACTACGCACTTCAGATGTGTTAAAAAACAACCCGAAATGGCGTGAAGCCCATCTGGCAAGGGGCATGAATATGGTTCACAGGGACAAAAACCATCCATCCGTACTTGTGTGGTCCATGGGTAACGAAAGTGGGTTTGGTTCCAATTTTGAAGCGCTCGCCAATGAAATAAGAAAAGTAGATACTACCCGCCTGCTGCATTATGATGATTCGAAACCGGATGCCTATTCAGTGCCAAAATTCGATATCATTTCAAACATGTATGCTACACCGGAACGGATGGTGGAAATTCATGAAAACCATACGGACAGACCTGTTATTATTGCTGAAAATACGCATGCCATGGGTAATAATGGCGGACTGCAGGCCTATTGGGACGTAATAAACCAATATCCCAGGCTACAGGGCGCATTTATCTGGGACTGGGTAGATCAGGGCATAAAAAAATCAACGGATGATGGCATACCGTTTTTTGCTTATGGCGGAGATTTTGGCGATACTCCTAACGATGGTAACTTTTGCCTGAATGGATTGGTGTACCCCGATCGAAGAATTTCACCGGCGCTCATTGAAACCAAAAAGGTATATCAAAACGCCCTGTTTGAGCCTGTGGATTTGGTTAATGGCAAAATTAAGATAACCAATACGCACGGATTTACCAATCTTTCGTTGTATGAAGGGTCGTGGAGCTTGACAAAAAATGCAGATATTGTTCAGGAAGGTTCACTGCACATTGACCTTCCTCCCGGTCAATCAAAAATACTTGCCATTCCTTTTCAAAAACCCTATGGTACGGCAGGCGATGAGTTTTTTATAAACCTTTCGTTTAAACTGCCCCAAAAAACCAGTTGGGCAAAAAAAGGCCATGAAGTAATAGGGGAGCAATTTAAAATTCCGTTCAGGGAAATAGAAAAACCAACTCATTCTGTTGCTGATATGCCCGAAATGATGGTGTTTGAAAATAACGGTAATCATGTTGTGCAGGGTATAAATTTTGCGTGTGTTTTTGATATGTCCAAAAGCACCATCGTTTCATATAAAGTGGGTGATATAGAGATGATTGCTAAAAGTCCGCAATTAAATTTCTGGCGTCCGCCCACAGACAATGACCGCAATGATGTGAATGGCGAAAGAAAATGGAGAAGACAACACCTGGATTCACTCCAGCCTAAAATCTATCATACAGATATATTGGAAAACAAGAACAATCTGTTCCAATGGTTTGCAAAAACTGCATTTGTGAATAATTCTGATGAATTAATTATTGATGCCCTGCAGGTTTTTACCATTTTCGGGAATGGTGAGATCACCATATATTCAAAAATCAATCCTGTTAATCAGCTAGACGTATTGCCCAAAGCAGGTATTCAGATGGCCATATCAAAAAAGTTGGAAAATGTTACCTGGTTTGGCCTGGGTCCACATGAAACATACCCTGACAGGAAATCAGGCGCAAAAGTTGGCCAATATAAAATGAAGATACCGGAGCTTTTTGAACCTTATATCGTGCCCCAGGAAAATGGGAACCGAAGCCAAACCCGATGGGCGTCAGTTTACGATAATAATGGCAAAGGGCTTTTTTTACAAGGGAACGACCTGTTTAATTTTAGTGCCTGGCAATACAGCAGTGAGAATATTGAAAAAGCCAGGCATCTATATGAATTGGTTGAACAAGATTATTTTACGCTTAACCTTGATTACAGGATAGCGGGATTGGGAACCGCGGCTTGCGGTCCTGGTTGCCGTCCGGAATATTTGGTTCCGGCCGAAACAATGGAATTCACATTCAGGATAAGTCCGTTGCATAAATTCAACCCTGCAAAAATAATCTATAGGCAAAACAGGTTGGAAAAAATCCCCTTTGAACTAACTCCCTCTCCATCCATTACAGGTGGCAGTGCTTTACAGAACCATCCTGCAGAAATATCATTAAATGCCTTGAAAGGCACAACGGTGTATTATACCCTAAAAAATGAAATACCAGATGAGGATAATCATAAATATAAAGGTCCGTTTACCGTGTCCAATCCGGCAACTATAAAAGCCATTGCTTATCAGGAAAATGGTATACCCAGCATGATATCCGATAAAAATTTAGATTTCACCAATGCCAGGGAAATTATATTTACCCACCCACCTCATCCTGATTATCGTGCAGGTGGCCAATTTGCACTCATGGACAATAAATTTGGTTTGAAATATGAGATGGATAAAAACTGGGTTGGTTTTATGAGCGATGATATGGATGTAACCATTGAACTGGTTAAACCGCTTGATATCTAGAATTTATCAATGCGTACCGTGGGAGATGAATACCTGGGGCTATTTTAACCTGAAAAGGTAACGGTTAAAGTATCTAGCAATGGTAAGGAATATACCCAGGTCTTCTCAGAAAAATATGATCCGGTTCAAAACTTTTGGCATACCGAGAAAATTGAAGTGCCGGTTGACCATTATGGAATTAAATTTATAAAAATATACGCCGATAATATTGGAACACGACCCGGAAACGTTGAAGAAGCAGAAAAAGGACGAAAACCTTTGATGATATTTGATGAGGTGGTTCTTGAAGAAATGGGAAAGTAGTAATTTATAAGTGTCGAATTTATGATCAAATAAAGCAAAACTGGAAATGGAATAATTCTAACTTCCCTCTCGAGCGTGTATTTTATCGGCAAAATAGCGAGGGAAGTTAGAATGGATTTATTCAGATGTAATATCAATCTATTACTTCACCTTATTAACCCTAACACCAGTTTAAGCCATATTATTCTGTATTATAATAGAATATGATTTGGTAAATTCTATCAGGCAAAGGTATGAACATACTTCGATTTATTGCCTTTAATATATGGTTATGATAAGTTCCCAAGTGCTATTTTTTTAATTCCCAATTTTTAATAATAATACATGACGACCCGGAATTTCATATTGTAATATTTCGGTGGTGGTTCCTAATTTTTTATCTTTCCACAGATCAATAAGGGTATGTTTTTCATTAAATGGCAATAATTCCAAGTCATTATTGGTCATATAATTTAATTTCAGCCCAATCAAAATTCAACGAATATGGTTCATTATTACGATTAAGAAAACAAACAGCATAATTGTTGTCTGATAATGGTTTTATCCAAATCTCAATACCATCCCATTCATAAGCTTTAAATCATTGTTTACCTAACACATCCTGATTGATGGCGATGAGATTCTTGTTGGTTAATATATCAATAGTTTCCTTATTCATGTTTCGCAGGTCATTTCCTGCCATTAGTGGAGCAGCCAGCATACACCACATTGTGAAATGCGCACGACTTTCATTAAATGTAAGCCCTTCGTTGACTACTTCAAGCATATCAGGATCATTCCAATGCCCCGGCCCGGCATAAGCTGATAATTCTACCTGTTTATCAAGAATATGAATCCATCCCAATTCACCCCAATTAACCTTGCAATCATAACATGGTTGTATATCACCGGTTGTTCTCCATAAATGGCCAACCTCATCTGCCCATTTCCACGGTTCATTTGAACCCCATTCACATATACTGAATACAATAGGTCTGCCCGCAGCATACAACGCATCGCGCATAATACTGTAAGAAGCCTTGGCATCTTGGGTGCCATGGTTACACCAGTCATATTTTAAATAGTCCACACCCCAGGATGCATAAGTCCTGGCATCCTGGAATTCATATCCCCGGCTGCCAGGTCTCTTTTTACACGTTAGTATTCCGGCATCAGAATAAATTCCAAACTTTAATCCTTTTGAATGAATATAATCTCCCAATGCTTTCATACCCGATGGAAAACGTTCCGGATCAGGAATAATATATCCTTCTTTATCTCTGCCTACCTGCCAACAATCATCAATAACTATGTATTGATAACCTGCTTCTTTCATGCCCGAGCTAACCATGGCATCAGCAATTTCCTTAATCACATCTTCATTTACATCACAATGAAAATGATTCCAGCTATTCCAACCCATTGGTGGCGTTAATGCCAGGCTGTCAAATTTTTGTGCATTTGTTGTATAACAATAGAATGTCATTCAATTATTATTTTTTCTCTACCTTATAAAACAAGTATTTAACCAAAAAAGTAACTTGCATACCAAAAAAATCATTACTATATGAATAATAGAAAGAATCTTATTGGCTTTACCGAAGTTGAAAAAGTTTTTCTGGCAACGAACAAAACGAATAAGCAACCCACAAACATTCCTTACATAACCGTTGATAATTTTCCATTTCTGGGTTTTTTAGCTGCTATGCGTTTTCTTGAATGGGTATCTAACAATCCGCAAGGCATCATTGCACTACCAACGGGGAAAACACCGGAATATTTTATTGTTTGGACGGTGTATATGCTTGAAAATTGGGATACCGGGAAAGGAAAAAAGATCAGGGATAAATATGGAATGGGGCAACATTCGAAACCTGATTTAAGTCAACTTACTTTTGTTCAGATTGATGAATTTTATCCCATCAGCTCTAAACAACATAACAGTTTCACCAATTATGTTGAGAAGTATTACATAAAAGGATTTAACCTTGATCCTGACAAGGCATTATTGATCAATTCCGATCAAATACCGCTGGTTGATGGAAAACACTTCACGGAAGTTTTTCCCGATTCGCTGGTCGATTTAACATTGCGTTACAGAGAACCCATAAATGCCAGGGAAGAACTGCAACAGCGATCAATTTTTGCTATTGACAATTGGTGTACCCATTATGAATCGAGGATTAGAGACCTTGGCGGCATTGACTTCTTTTTGGGCGGACTAGGTCCTGATGGCCATATTGCCTTTAACACAAAAGGCTCCGATCACCATTCAACAACCCGACTTACAGCCACAAATTTTGAAACCCAGGCGGTATCAGCCAGTGACCTGGGCGGAATTGAAGTATCCCGCAATCGATTAGTGATAACCATTGGCCTGGAAACCATCACCTATAACTCCGATTGTGTGGCAATCATCTTTGTTTCGGGTGAGGCCAAATCACAAATGGTTAAAGATGCCCTTGAAAAAGAGCCGTCTAATCTATACCCCGCATCATCGCTGTCAAAATTACCCAATGCCAGAATGTATTTAACAACCGGAGCTGCAGCCATGCTCGAAAATTCCATCGAAAAATATTACAAAGCGGGTGAATGGACACAGGAAAAAACCGACAGGGCGGTTATTGATTTATGCAAAAAGCTTGATAAATACGGTCACCACCTTACTATGGACGATTTGAGAATGGATAAATACTGCCAACTCATTCCGGATTTAAATGCGAACACCGTTGATACAGTTGTGAAATCTGTTCTTTCCAAAATAAACAAGGGCATGCAAAGCGAAAAGAACCAGGTTTATTATCATACCGGGCCTCATCACGATGATATTATGTTGGCTATATTGCCACATATCCACCGGTTGTTACGCGATGAGAGCAATGCAGCCGACTTTACAATTCTCACCTCCGGTTTCACGGCAGTTACAAATACTTTTGTCATACAATCCCTCGAGGATACACGATATTTTCTTGATAATGGTCAGATTCAAATGACGGAATATGCTGATTTTTTTAAAGAAGGGTATAAGCATAAATGGGACAAAGACGTTTATCATTATCTCATTAAAGTGGCTTCAGGTGAGCCGGCTGAACGCAAAAGGGGCTTGTCACACCGTATTGTACGTGCCATTGTTGAAATTTATAAGGTTCATAATTCAGAACAACTCAGAGACCAGATTAATGAGATTTTGGCAATCCTTAAAAGAAGCTATGACGGGGAGAAGAACACACCGAATATTCAAAGATTAAAAGGTATGATACGTGAATTTGAGGAAGAGTTGGTATGGGCGTACCTCGGCATTCGTACCAAAAATGTACACCATTTGCGCCTGGGGTTTTATACCGGCGATATTTTTACCGAAGAACCCAAAAGGGAGCGTGATGTGGAACCAGTTTTAAATCAACTTAGAGCCATTAAACCAACGGTAGTAAGCCTCGCATTTGATCCGGAGGGTAGTGGCCCCGATACACATTACAAGGTGCTGCAAACCATTGCAGATGCACTTCGCTTGTGGAAAGATGAGGAAGACTTATCGGAACTTAGGATCTGGGGGTACCGGAATGTGTGGTATCAGTTTCATCCTTCAGAAGCCAATGTTATTGTACCGGTTTCCCTAAATGCTATGGGGGCAATGGACAAGGCATTTACAAATAGCTACCTGAGTCAGGTAGATGCGCCGTTTCCGAGTTATCGGTATGACGGGAAATTTAGTGAGTTGGCACAAAAAATATGGGTTGATCAGCTTAAGACCATTCAGTTACTGTTGGGAAAGAACTTTTTTTACCTGAACGAGAGCCCCAGAATACGTGCATCACATGGTCTAGTTTTCTTCAGGGAAATGAAAATTGATGAATTTCTATTACATGCCAGAGAATTGGAAAAATCAATGGAAGGTATGGTCGATTGAAGAACTATACATAGGTATTTTATATTGAAAAGGTTTTACTTTTGACGGATTTGTTAAGCCATTGTCGAAAAAGACTGCACCTGCTCAGAATATTATATCGGCAGCCCGGCGGTGCTAATCCGCTACGCGTACATTAAATATTTAAACCATTTTTTGCGGATTTTGAGGACCGGTATGCAAAAAAAACATGGATAAATAATGAAATTTGTCCATGTTCTAATTAAGAAAATATAAAAATGTATTTAACTCGTTATAGTTGCCTGATTAATTTAGTATTACCATCATCATCAACTTCTATCTTTATCTTGACAGCTTCTTTTGTCTCAAGCAATTTTTTACCATTCTTTTGATAAGTAACCCATTTCACTTCCCCATTTTCCATCTTACCCGAAACTTTCACACCATTTTCAGCTGCCAGGTTATAAAATTCAACATTTTGCCAGGCAGTGGGAACAGCAGGAAAGGCATCAATTTCCAGGTTGTACGACTGCACCAACATACTGACTATGGATATCACGTAAGATGAATAATTGGTATTGAAATACGGGTTAATACCCGTAGAATCTTCACAAATTGTGGTGTTAGAAGGATCCATGCAATTGAAATTGTTTTCAAGGTATTGCATGGCTTTATCGGGCCGTTTGTAATACAATTCGGTCAGTCCCATCCAGTTGGTTACAAAAGCGATCATATCCTTACCTTCATTGTTTCTTTGAAAGTTGAGGTCAAAGGTATTTGCTACTTTCTCTTTGTCCATGTAGGGAATGATTTCACGGTTGGGATAGCCCAGATAAACATGGCCGCGTATGCCAATGTAGCCGCCTCCCTCCAATTTGCTTTTATCGCCTCTGAATTGCAGGTATATTTCTTCATTTTCAGGGATAAATATATTTTCTGAAATATGCTTCCATTCTTTGCTAAGCTCTTTATCCACGCCAAGTTTGTCAGCGTAACGCGCGGCCATCATCAATTCCCATTTGGCCGAAAGCATGATGTCGAGAAGTGAATTTCTCTCCAGTGTTTCAGAAACCGATAGTAAATCCTTGTATGTATAGGCTTCGATGGTATCGTTCCAATGGGCGATGGATTTCCAAAATTCCGCTGCTCCTCTGAACACCGGGTAGGTATATTGCAGCATGAATTCATTATCATCAGAATAGTTGGCCAGAATATGAAACATGGCCGGGATAAAGGCATCGATATGACGCTGCCGGTCACAGCATTTTCCATGTCTGCTAACACCGTCAATATCTATCATGTGGGCGAAAGAAAATGCCTGTTTATTCTCCCTGTCATACTTTTCGATGTAGGGGGCGGCGTTTTTTACCAATGCAGTTGGTTTAAAATGTTCAACGGCCATTTTTTGGGCCAGTTCGTGATGCCCGAGCATGGCATAAGCCTTGGCGCTCCATCCGGCCGAACCGTAGCTAAAGGGAATCATCCACCAGGTGGAATTGCCAAACTGGCATTCGGCGGGTAAAAACTTCTCGCTACCACTGGTACAGAGCATCCAGAACAAGGAGCGGTAGAGGAGGCTTTCATACTTTTTATCGGGCAGGGATATCACGGCCATTTCTTCCCAATCCTTTTTCCATGCCAGTTGGTGGGCTTTTAACAGGAGGTTGTAATTCGTGTTTATCGGAACGGAATTTTCGGCAACCCATTGATGATCCTTACCATACCAACCCGAGCCTACCGTGAAATATATCTGCACGCTGTCGCCCCCGTTGGTAGTAAAGGAATATATATCATCCCGGTTAGTTTCAGACAGGGGGGTGCTGCAATACAACTGATACGATGTTGGGGAAAGGAAGCTTTCTTTTGTTTGTCCGCTCACCTGGTTTTTATTCACCCGTTTTATGGTAAAGATTGCCTCGCCGGTTTCATGCCGGGTGTATAAAGGCCACCAGCTCGTGTATTCTGAGTTGTTCATGGGTATTTGCAGGTCCCAGCTTCGTTGTGAGCCTTCCTCACCGAGGTCTTTTAATTGCAATACTAATAAATTAGGGTTTGAGACCGAGAAGAACATTTCTGTTTCGTACCCGGGGGCATTTTCAAATTCTACCTTAGTTTTTAAAAGCCCGTCTTTTATTGAAAGCGACTGGTGATAATTTGAAATTTTTTCATAGTCCAGTTTTTCATTCCGAACAGATGGCCCGTAAAGCGGGACACGTTTATGCGGCTTTTTCCAGAAAGCAGCGCTCCACAGTTCGTCTATACCGAGGCCATCGTGGTTGACAAGTCCGCCAAGTTCCTTATTACCTGATAATAGCGCCACAACGGAAGTGTCAAAGCGGGTTCTTTCAAATTTGTATTTTGTCAACAGTTCGTTTCTGAGTGCATCCAGGTTATTTTCTTCCATGACAGTATCGGTCGATGGCTTTGAACAACCGGCAACGACTGCCACAATCAATAAAATGGGTAAAATTTTTGGATTTTTCATGATTAAATAATTTATTAACTTCATTTTATATTAATCTATACCGAATTCAAAAAGCAACTTTCCATTGAAGGGGATTTTATTGCCCCAGCGATTGGTCATGTTTAGCTGGCCCTGGGGGTCTAGCTGTTCAATATCATTGTTTAAATAACCGGCAGGATTAAACAGCCCCAGGTATATATCCTGTTCACTGGCATTGATCACCCGGAAGCCTCTTTTATCAGCTTTTATATCTGCCCAATAAAGCCGCGAGTGATAACCTTTAAACTCGGGATAATCCCATGATTGCCCGGTGCGGGTATTGTTATATAAAGAAGGGAAGTCCACGAGTTCGGCATAGAACTCATATTCTTTGAGGTTCGTATAAAAAAGCCTGTTTTTGTCGTTCTCCATTTAATCAAGATATAAAATGTGCTTGATTCTATCTCGTAACTCATTGGCTGAGAAAAACTTCAAATGGCGGTATTTATCATTTATTGTTTTACTCATGCAATAATACAATTTTTGAATCGGATTTATGGTTCGTAATTAGCTGCACTACACATAATCCTGGTTGTGCAATTCCCTGCAAATTAATATTCAGACTGGTACTGTTTGTATTATTAGCATATAAAAGTTTACCGGTTAAACTATAAATATTAACTTGAACAGCTGATATGCCGCTATATTCAGAAAGATTTATTTCGATATTTGAAAGGGGCGAAGGGCTTTTTAATGGTATATTTTTATTTTCTTCATGGGTATTGAACACACCTACCAAAGGGTTAACAGTTACAATGCTTGAATCCTGATAGTTGCCATCAAAACTGGTAGCAATCACCGTTGCTTTACCAATGCCATGGCCTTCAATAATGCCATTTCTGGCATCAACAATCCGCACTGCACTGGTGTTCATTGATTCGAACTTTACATGCTTCATATATGCGGTGTCAGGGTCAAAGCTAACCACAAGTGTATCTCGCTCATGTTGATCAATTGTAAGCTCCGATCTTGCCAATGCAATTCCTTTTAGTGATTTAATAAAATAAAGTTTAGCATCGGCATAATTCATATTATCCAACCATGGGCATCTGGAGACAAATACATCATGTTCTTCGAAAGGCTCATACTGGTATCCATCAGGGAATGCCTCGATTTTCATGATGTTTTTATCGCTAATATCGATATCTACAGTATCAAGTGGTGATTGAAAAAATTCTGTTCTTGCCAGGTATCCGCTATAATAGGATTCATTTTCATCAAGAAATATCTTTGTATAACAAGCCGGCCGTACCATTACAATTCTTCTATTAGGTGAATTATTTTCATAGTTGCAATTAACTTTTTCATAGTAATTATTTTACTAACCATTGAGGTTATATTAATTTATCGTTTTACTTCCATCAATTGGCTTAAAACAACTTTTTCCGATTGTACAACTAAGGTATAAATTCCTGATGTAATAGCATTACTTAAATTGATGGGTTGTTGAAGTCCGTTGTCTAATTCATGTGACATTAACTCTTTACCGGTCATGTCATAAATTGATATGTTTATTTTATCATAACCATCGAATTTACAATGTTTCAAATAAAATGTATTTTGAACCGGATTGGGGTATATCAGATCAGCATTATTGCCACTACCTGCAGCAAATAATTCAATCCCATCCGGTTCAGTTGGTTCAGTAGGTTCTTCGTTAGCGGGAGTTAGTTTTAAATAAGCGACACCATGGCTGTTTACTTGTTCAGTATAAGAATTTTCATATACACCTGTCACTTCTTGTTTCCAAAGGTCGTATACCTCTACATTGGTCTGTATGTCAAGCTCAATAAGCTCTACACTCAATTCATCTTTAGTTGATGATGTATTGAACATGGCCAGATAGGTAGCCGAACTGTCAGATGTTTATGCCGTCCAATAATAATGATTCCCTTCTCGTTTCAAATGTTTATTGTTTATACTGTTTTGATTCACACCAATCACTTCCTGGTTTGTAATGAGATTAAAGGTAAATGTATCGTTTTCAGGTAGGTGGCCACCAAACATAAGGGGTGAACGAAATATTGTCCAGAGGCTCATCATCGTGTATTGTTCATCCTCTGTTAATCGGGTCATACGTGGTGTAAGGTCATGGGCATAAGATGCTTCTGACGGAATGGATATTTTACCCAATGGCGGCATATCGGCATCAGGCCAGCTGTTTGGTTCACGATACTCATTCCAATCATCGCACAGAGGAAAAGTGTCTTCAATATCATCCCATTTATCCCATACATCGCCTTTTATACGCCACAGATTACTATATTGCTGATATACCGATGACTGATCTAGTTTTGATGTTCCGGGTGACAAACTGATTACAATATCTCTGCCGGCATTTTTGGGTTTTTCATCCCATGCGTTCCATGCATTCACTGTTAACCCCTTTACATACCATAGGAAGTCGACTACTACGTATTCCCAACCATATTATTTCAGATGTTCGTCAATATAATCAGCATTCTCCTTTACATGGTCTTCATTCACCAAAAAACCAAAGCAATCATAACTATTCCAGCCCATGGGTGGTTTCTCAGCTACTCCCTGGGCAGTAATATTTTGACAGAAAAAGGGATAATAGCAATAAGCCAAAAGATAAATTTTTCATAAAAGGAGTTTTTATTATTAATGTCGGCCTAAAATAAATATTATTTTCATTAGGACAATATGTACTTGTAATGGAATTACCATTGCGTATTACAAGTTAAAAAGGAAAATCGGTTTCTGCATCGAATTCGAGTTTATCAGTTGCTGGTTTTTCAGCAATTTGATGAATCGTATTAGCTTTAACAATTATGGCCTTTTGCGGGAGTACCGGACAGGCATATTCACATGCCCCGCATCCTACGCAAATATCCGGATTGACCTCAGGAATGGTAAGGTCGCCTTTATAGGGTACCATGTATACGGCCTGGGTAGGGCAGTGCTCCGAGCATGATCCGCATGCCGTAAGATCAGTGTGTACAACACATTCACGTTTAATAAAATGTACCTTTCCAATCTGGCAGGTGTGTTTTTCATCCATGGTAAGGGATTGTATTGCACCGGTAGGACAAACATCAGCGCATACGGTACAGTCAAACGAACAATAATTCACCATATAATTCATACGTGGCTGAGACATATTAAAAAAACCGTAATCGAACAGCGTAGGTTGTAACACATTGGTTGGACAACGGGATACGCATAACTGACATGCCGTGCATTTTTCATTAAAATGCATGAGGCTACCTGAACCAGGCGGGGTAACAGGATGCGGACTTTGGTGTACCTTATTATTATGTGCATGCCTGTGCCGATGTTTGTGTTGTTGTGGCTGAGCCAGTCCGGTTAACGTTAGTCCCATGCCTAAGGTGCCTGTTATCAGGTATCTACGGTTAAAACTTAATGGTTTATTATTTGTTGCTGAAACTTTTTTATCAGAAAATACATTAACAAATTGAATGGCTCCGTTATCACAGTTTTCAATGCAATTATAACAACTAATGCAACGAGAAAAATCAATTTTTTTGTCCTTTGTTGAGATGCATTCAGCTTTACATGCCTGCATGCATTTACCGCAAGAGCTACACGCAGAAGCCGTTATTCTCAATTTCAATATCCCATATCGTGATATAATTGACAATATACCTCCAACCGGACATATCAGGTTGCAAAACAACCGGCCTCTCCACAAACTTAACCAGGTAATGGTTCCTAAAAACAATAGTGAATAGACTAAACCTTTAATAACTATTTTATAATCAACGGTATGAAGCACATAAATATCCCAATTATGCAATTGATGGGTTATGAAATTGTTTAGTTGAACAATAACCGGTTTTATCAGACTCCCTGTTATTCTGCCAAAATTTGAATAAGGATCCAGTAAAGTCAGCAGAAATGCTGATCCTGCCAGCCATAAACCAATTGACATAACCATAATACCGTAATGAACATACATCTGCGAGCGACGGTATTTATATTTTATTTTTGGCTTTATCCATCTTTTAATTCGTATAATTACATCCTGAAATATTCCCAGCGGGCATATAACCGAGCAATATATACGTCCGAACAGCAGCGTTATGAATAAAACAATGATAAGTATTAATAAGGGTACGATCAGGTTTGATGATAAACGCATCAAAGCAGGCACAATCTGTAGGCTGAATACCCAGTTAACGTATTTATGCGCTACCAAGTCGTAGGTATCCAAAAAATGCAACAGAATAAGTAAAAAAACACACAGTGCCAGGGTGACCCTAATTTTTTTCAGATGCTTCATTCCAATTAACAATACTAGGCCGACATTTTTTTTATATTCAATTTGCTCAGGTCCATTTCGCCTACTCCCATTTGGTTGGCGATTGGAATATAACCAACCTTTTCAGGTTCCATACCAAACATTTTAGCACCGGCAGCATCAATACTCACCATGTTGGTTGAAATAAATAATGATTTCATGTTCACCACGTCGTTGGTTGATACACCTTGCGGACCATTGCGCATCATTACACGATAGGCATCCAGGATGTTAAGGTCTGGTTGGCGATAAGTCGAAAAGTCTGCAATGCATTGATGTAAATCGTTACGGTGCCAATACGATCGATCCCAAACAATACCCATAAGGTTTTTCATAGTCATTGTTAATGCAGCGCCACCATGATTTTTAAGTACCGGAACGTTAATAAATACATCCGATTCAAGAATCAGTTCATGCACTTTCGACGATTGCAGTTTTTTTCCCTTGTTCACTTGCACACCATGATAATAACTTTCCGTGTTTCCCGGTACCATTTTACCACCCGCATCTTTCACACTTTTTTCGATACCACTGTTTGTATAACATTTTTGCCAGTTATTACAGGTATTGTCAAATACATAAACGATTTTGGCTCCTGCAGCATAGCAGTGCTTCACAATTTGTCCTGTCAATTGCGGATTTGTATTGGCGGCATACTCTGGAGTTTTATTCCAACCAATATTGGGCTTAACTACCACGGTCTGTCCCTTTTTAACAAACTTTTGAATGCCACCAAATGCCTGAATGGCTTTATCGAACATAGCCGCAGGTTCACCACCTTTTATGGCTACCAGATCAAACATTTCTGTTCCGGGTGCATGGGCAAACAAATTATTAATACCCGGAGCAGTAGATACAGCCGATGCAAACAGACCGGCACCTATTGACTTTTGTATAAATACTCTTCTTTTCATATCAAACAGAATTATAAATAGCGAAAAGTTATTATTATTTTAGCCCAATGCATGACATGGAGGCTCGATTTTTCGGGTATTAGGTTAATTTGTATATGGACTAAATAAATGTAGATGAAGATTATTTATTATGAATGCTTTGCAGGCCTGAGCGGCGATATGAATCTGGGTGCAATGATAGATTTGGGTGTGCCGGTAACGCACCTACGGGATGAATTGAAAAAATTAAATATTACAGATTATGAATTAACGATAGAGAAATCATTAAAATCCGGCATTTCAGGTACAAAAGTAAACATTCGCGTAACCAAAGAACAAAAACATCATCGACATCTGGCTGATATTCATAAGATTATTGATGATAGTTATTTGTCAGAGGAAGTCAAATCAACGGCTAAGGCTATTTTTTTAGAGTTGGCAAAGGCAGAAGCAAAAATCCATAATAAACCGGTTTCATCCATTCATTTCCATGAAGTCGGAGCCATCGATGCAATAGTGGATATTGTTGGTGCTTCGATTTGTTATCATTATCTCAAACCTGACCGGGTCTATGCTGCTGATATTGAGTTGGGTAAAGGATTTGTGCAATGTGCACACGGTAAATTTCCTGTTCCTGCCCCGGCCACGCTTGAGATATTGCAGGGGATACCTGTTACCAAAGGTAATGTGAGCGGAGAATCTACAACCCCCACAGGTGCAGCCATATTAAAAGTTATGGTGGATGAGTTTACCGGGAACTTAGCTTTTTCACCTAAAATAACTGCTTATGGGATTGGTCATAATGATTTTGAGATACCTAATGTGGTCAGGGTTACATTGGGTGATACCGTACAGTCGAATACCGAAGCAGATCATGTTTTATTGCTTGAAACCAACATGGATGATATGGATGGTGAAAAAATTGGTTATGCCATGCAACAATGTTTAGATAAAGGAGCTTTGGATGCATATATAACTCCGGTTTTTATGAAAAAGAACCGTCCGGGAAATATGCTCAGTATTTTGTGTGTTCCATCTTCAAGAGAAGATATGGAACAGATTATATTTACAGAAACGGGTAGTCTGGGTATCAGGATTCAACAAATAAACCGCAGTATATTGAGGCGTGAGACTGTAAATTTTAAATCTTCCTATGGGGATGTAGATTTAAAAATCAGTTATTGGGCCGGGAAAGCAATCGGATTAAAACCGGAATATGAACAATGCATTCAATTAGCCAATAAACATAATGTTTCCTTGCGTGAATTGCAGGCTAAAATCAGAAATGAATATAATGCAGGCAATTCCGGAAATTTATAGAATCTGGTTATATATACAAACCATAAGCATTACAAATCATGAATCAGGAAGAACTTAAAAAATTACTGGAAAGCATTCAGAAAGGTGATACGGATATAGATACAGGTATTCAGCAAATAAAAAATTTTACTTATAGTGAGCTTGGTTATGCCAAAATTGATCACCACAGGGAATTGCGTACCGGTTATCCCGAAGTGGTTTTTGGTGAAAACAAATCCGTTGAACATTTGATAGGGATAGCGCGTCATTTTCAGGAAAGACAATCCAATTTATTGATTACCCGAATCACAGCGGATAGATATAACGATATGCACAAGGCAATTCCTGAATTAACCTATAATTCGACTGCCCGTGCGGTCATGCTTCAATATGGCAGACCTGCAGAAACTGAGTCGTTTATTGCGGTTATAACAGCCGGCACATCTGATTATGCAGTGGCGGAAGAGGCAGCTGTTACGGCCTCATTTTTCGGGAATCGGGTGGAAAGGCTGTTCGATGTGGGTGTAGCTGGTGTGCACCGACTGTTTAATAACTGGGAACTGATTAAAAATGCACGTGTTTATGTGGTAGTGGCGGGTATGGAAGGTGCCTTACCCAGCATAATTGGCGGCCTGGTAGATAAACCCGTTATAGCCGTACCTACCAGTGTTGGATATGGAGCTAATTTTAACGGGTTAAGTGCCTTATTGGGTATGCTTACCAGTTGTGCAAGTGGCGTGAGTGTGGTAAATATTGACAATGGATTTGGAGCCGGCTACCTGGCCAGTATGATCAATAAATTGTAATGCATCTTTTCAGACACTATTTGGCATCAGATTCTGCAGGTTTGCCAATATGCAGGCCACATTCTTTGTGTTCGGGTGCTTCCCACCACCATCTTCCGGCACGTACATCTTCTCCGGCTTTTATAGCCCTCGTACATGGCTGGCAGCCAATGCTCGGATAATTATGATCATGCAAGGTGTTATACGGTACCTGATGTTCATGAATATAATTCCATACATCTTTCTCTGACCAGTCAATTAGTGGGTTGATCTTCACCAATTCATTGGTATCATCCCATTCTATTAGTTGACTGAAGAACCGGGTTACACTTTGGTCTTTTCGCAATCCGCAAATCCAGGCATCCAAACCCTTAAAAGCCCTTTTCAGCGGTTCAACCTTTCGGATATGGCAGCATTGTTTTCTATTCTCCTTGCTTTCATAAAAAAGGTTAATGCCTTTTTCCTTCACCATTTGCTGCACTTGCTTATAATCCGGGAAAAAGATATCCAGTTTAATATTATATGTTTTATTTGTGCGGTCAATTAAGTCATAAGTTTCAGGAAAAAGCCTGCCTGTGTCAAGGGTAAAGATACGTGTTGACGGGTCTTCATCCACTACCATTTTTGTAAGAACCTGGTCTTCTGCACCCAAACTTGAGGATAAAGCAATTTTTCCTTTAAATTCGTTGATGCAATAATGTATTACTTCTTCGGCAGACTTACCTTTTAATATATTGTTTAATTCTTCTACTTTTTCTTTCATTAATAAAGACTTATTAAGTTTATGGTCTTGCAAAGTTAGGTATTTTATTTGGGTTCTTTTGCTAATGTTTTGTTAAGAACCACGTAGCCACACAAATCAACTATAAATGAACCTGGCAGAATTCCCATTTTGGCTTCATCAAGTAGGCTGACTAATCCTCCGAATGCCAGATCGGAAATAAATAATGACATGGTGAAGCCAATACCACCAAAAATCCCTGGCCTATCTTGTGTATCCATTTTTACTCCTGAGAGCATGGAAATTGGTTTTACAATACATGGGAATTGAAAAAGCAATTAAAACACCTGCCACAGTAGGGTGTGCACCAAATTGCAGGAAATAGTACCGGATGACCAGTCCGATAAAAATATAGATGGGTACATTGCGCACCTTTAAATTTATTTAGCTTTTATCAACATTTACGATTTTTTTTTGTTATTAAATTAAAATGCCTATGACTGCCATATTTGCTGAAATAATTGATAAGCTCGGTAAGCCGTATAAGGATTTGGAATATTTGCTCACCTGTTTCCAGGAGGTGTTAAAAGAGAATCATGAAGAAGCGCTCGTTAAACACATACCCTGGAAAAATGAACTGAATGATATTGATATTAATGATTCGGATATAAATAAAATAATACATATCTACTCCATTGCATACCAGTTGCTTAATCTTTGCGAAATTAATTCAGCCGTACAACAACGGCGGGTAAAGGAGGATGATAAGGGATCACAGAGCCTGAATGGCAGCTGGACACATACATTTGCCTATCTGCAGGATCAGGAAGTTAAGGATGAACGAATTTTTGAAAGTCTTAAAAATAGCTATGCCGAGGTTGTATTAACAGCTCATCCGACAGAAGCCAAGCGCCCCTTGGTATTAAAATTATATCGGGAACTTTACCTTTTAATGGTAAAGCGTGAAAACACCATGTATAATCAGTTTGAGCATGAGCAAATACGTGAGCAGATAAAGGAGCTGTTACACCAGATATGGTTCGCTGATGAAATTTTCAGAGAAAAACCACCCGTAGAAACGGAACTGGAGCATATAATGCATTTCCTGGTTAGGGTTTTTCCTGATGTGGTTTCTCATCTTGATAAGCGGTTGGTACATTCTTTGCAAAAATCTTTTCCCGATGTATCAGAAAACGAAGCTTTTGAAAATCTTCCCACTATCGCTTTTGGTAACTGGGTGGGTGGTGACCGGGACGGACATCCGCTTATTACTTCCAAAACTACCAAATCAACCTTAAAAATATTGCGGCTGGAAGCATTGCAACTTATTGATGACAAGCTTGAAGAATTATCACATAAATTGAGTTTTTATTATGCGCAAAATAAATTGCCGGAAAAATTTTTCAACAAGCTAAAGAATTACCTTAACCAAACACTGCAGACCAATTATTCACTTCCTAAAGAAGCTGAATATGAGCCATTCAGACAGTTTGTGCTATTACTCAAATGCAGATTACCCATCCATGATAAAGAAATAATTGAGGGATACTCCTATCGGGAAGCAAAACATTTGCTGGATGATTTGTATTTATTAAAAGAAGCATTGGTTGATATTGGCCGGTCCATGTTGGCCTACACCGCTGTAAATATGCTTATCCGCCATATCAGGGTTTTTGGGTTTCATTTGGCGCGATTGGATATTCGGCAAAACAGTGCACATTACGAAAAAGTTTTGCACGAGCTCCTTAAGAAATCCATACCAGATACCTATCTTAAAATTAAAGGCGATGATACGAAAATTAACAATTTAATTATTAATGAGTTAGAAAGTTATCGACCCTTTTTAAATTGCGATACTGAGTTGGAAACCGAGACCGGAGAAGTACTTGACTATTTGAATGTAGTTAATACTCAGATACAACGGTTTAATTCTCATTCAATGGGATATTTAATCGTAAGCATGACCCGTTCGGAATATGATTTATATACCGTTTATTTATTAGGGCGCGAAGCAGGAATGTGGGTGCACACACATGACGGCCCGGTAATGAAAATGCCCGTTGTTCCGCTTTTTGAAACCATTGAAGACCTGGAAAATGCCGAAAGAATATTGGATAAATTTCTCAATAATCCGGTTACAGTAAATACCCTGAAATATCATCAGAAGCCGGCTGATAACCGTCCTGTTCAGGTTGTAATGATAGGTTACAGCGATAGCAACAAGGATGGTGGATTAATGACCAGTACATGGAGCTTATTCAAAGCACAACAAATACTTAAACAGGTAGGTGATAAACATGGGGTAGAGGTGCGGTTTTTCCATGGAAAAGGAGGAACCATAAGCCGTGGCGCAGGCCCCATACACTGGTTTTTACGAGCCTTTCCGGCTGAAAGTCTTACCGGATCGATCCGTTTAACCGAGCAGGGGGAAGTGATTGAAAAAAAATATGCCCAACGGGTGAATGCATCGCACAACATGGAATTACTCCTGTCCGGATTATTACGTAATTCCCTCATGTCAAAAAATATTGTAGACGGTGAAATTTTTGAACTATTCGATTGGATGTCAAAAGAAAGCCATAATTATTACAAATCACTTACCGAAACCGAGGGATTTATTGAATTTTTCAGGGAAGCAACACCCATTGATGCCATTGAAAGCAGTAGGATCGGTAGCCGTCCTTCACGCCGTTCGGGTAAGAAAACACTGAATGATTTACGGGCCATTCCTTGGGTATTTAGTTGGAATCAGTCGAGGTTTAACTTAACTAGTTGGTATGGAGTTGGCTATGTATTGCAAAAAATACATAAAGAACAACCCCGTAAATATGACCTGCTTAATGAGTTGGTGCGTAGTCACGACTTTTTAAGATATGTGCTTACCAATGTAGATACCTCATTGGCATCAACTGATAAGGAAATTATGAATTGGTATGCCGATCTGGTTACTGATAAAAAAGTAAAAAATACCATTTTGCCCATGCTTATGGAAGAATATGAGCGAACCACAACAATGTTACAGTTGTTATTGAAAAAACCAATGGTGGAGCGAAGGAAAAACCATTATTATTCAACGCAATTAAGAGCCGAACCCCTGCGCAATCTGCACCGGCTACAAATTAATTTATTGCAGGTGTGGAGACAGGGAGAAAAAAAATATACCGATCCGTTGCTTAGAGGTATTAATGCCATCGCAAATGCCATTGGTAGTACAGGTTAACCCATTAAACAAGTGAGAAGATGAACGAAAAAGTATTGGAAAAAAGTATTCAGCAGCATTTTGACAATGCCAGGAGTGGGTCTGACTTCACCCTGAAGTTAATTGACCAGATAACCCAGCAATACAATGTAGATATCAATAAATTGTTATTGGCTACCTCATTGTGTTCGGATGAGATCAATCCGATATTATACCGATTAATACAGACCATAGGGAATCCCTTTTTTATGGGAGGGTTAGCTGGTTATCCGTTTACGGGTATAACCGGAATAAAAGCATTTGCATCACACATACCTGATCAGGGTGCTGCACTGATCCTTTACGGGCCACATATTGGAATTGCAGAAGACGGGGAAGCCGGTGTTTTGCTTCGTCCTTATCAGAAACAGCCAACCACTAGTTGCGGTGCACTTATGATGGCGCTGCAGTTACTGGAAAAGGAACTACCGGAAGTTAATAAAGATGATCAGCAATTTCAGGAATTGTTAAAACTGCTTTCAGCCCACAAAAATGAAATTGCACAGAGTGAAAATGAAAAAATGGAAATTACCCTTCGCATGTTCAAAATCATTGATACGAAAATGAAGGAACTACTTCAGTCCAATATTCAGCTTTTTAACGGCAAGAAAATATTTTTGGTGGGTGGTATTGTTATCAATACAAGTCCTGATTACGAAGATTATTTTGAAACATTGACCAATGAGGTCTTAAATAATTAAGAATATGGTGCTTATTTATGTAGTTACTAAAAATAATGAATCGGCAAAATCAATTGCAAAAACTCTTATTCAAAATAAACTGGCGTACAGTATCAATATACTGAAAGATGTGTGTTCTTATCGACCCGATGAGCATAATGAAATGATTGAATATGCTGAAACCCTGTTATTGGTTAAAACTAAAGCATTGCTCTACAAAAAGGTGGAAGAGGCTGTAAATAATGTAAAAGGGATAGATCATCCCATTATATTTTCACTGCCTATAACACAGATAAGTCAGGAGATGTTTAATCTTATACAGGCTAATACACAAATGGTTTGATGTTATTTTGTGGCAATTGTTATTGTTGTCATTAACGTTCAATATTTTGGTTCAGACAAATAATCTAAATAAACTACTGTACAGTCATATCTGTTTAAAATGATGGTGGTGCCCAGCGCTCACGCTTTGATCTTAATAGAGATTATAGAAGTTCGCCTCTTGGGGGTTGGAGTGTAAGGGTTTAAACGAAAAAGTAAACGTAACTTGTCTTACATTGAAATATGATGATTAATCCAAATCAATTTTGGAAAGATACTCTTCACCCCATATCCGTTGGATTATATCCCGGGCGTATGATCTAAAATACTTGGCTTTTTGGTTGTTTCCCCGGATCTTATGCGCTTTGATCAGACCCAGCAACACAGGTATATTATCAGGGTATTGTTTGAGTGCCATTGAAAATTTCTCAATGGCCTGATCATATTCACCCTGGTTAAGCAATTCCTTGGCGGTGTTTATAATGGATTCCATTCCTTTAATATTACTTGCAATATAATCATCAGTAATATCAATTGATTTAGTAGTTACAAAATTACAGGGTAATTCACGGGTTACTTTTTCCGTTACACTGCCCATCAGTAACCTGCTTAATCCTGTTTTTCCAGTAGTACCCATTAGTAATAAATCAAAATTATCTTGCTTTATTTTCTTAAGAATTTCCAGGAATGGTTCACCATCAACTAATTCTACATCATGCTTAATGGTTTGCAATTGATATGACTTTAAAAAATCATACAATTCCTTTTCCTGTTCAGCGCGCAAACTATTGTTTTCCTCATTATTATCTACCTGCAATCGTGATGAGAAATAATGCACTGGTTTGTAAACGTTAAGTATCGTAAGCTCGGCGTTAAGTCTTTGCGATAGTGTTATAGCATTGGACAATGCCCTTTTTGAAGCATCAGAAAAATCTAAAGGACATAAAATTTTTTGTATGGGTTTAACATCATCGTCCTTAACAATCCAGAGTGGTATCTGATTTTTCCGCATCAGCTTTTCAGCTGTAGTACCAAGTTTATAGGCATTTTCTTTACTATCTGAGCCTGCACCGGCAACAATAACATTAATATTTTCGCGTTGGGCAAAACTAATAATCACCTCAAAGGCTACGCCTTTTTCAATGATGGTTCTCACATGTGTAATACCCTGAAATTTTATGTTATTTTCAAGTTCTTCGAGATTATTTTTTGTAAAATGTTCGAGTGTTTGTATGGTCTTACTATTGATATGAATATCATTTTCAATCACGTGCAATAAAATAACTTGTGATTGAAATGCTTTTGCCAAGAATATAGCGGTTTCTACAGCCTTAAGTGACGACTCACTAAAGTCAACCGGAACTAAAATATTTTGTAAGAGTTTCATGACTTCAGTGTGTTTAAGAATAGCAACTATTTATTAAACATAAAATTAATCAATTTGTTGAATTTGGGGTAAATATTCGTTTTAGAAAGAGTTAAATCTGTGTTGACACCATTATTAATAATAAATTCATAAAAACTGAATTCAAGCACAAAAAAATTTCTAATCCCGCCCAAAATAATTAGATCATTATTTTTGTTTATGCCTGGTTATGTTTCTGGCAATTACATGGGCAGATAAGGGAGTGGTAAGTATTAGAAAAAACAGAACCAATATTGATTTTATCAATAGCCCAAATTCGTAATGTTCTAATATCGTTGCAATGATCATGAGCCCCAATCCAAATGAAGTTATTTTAGAAATAGAATGAATGCGACTTAAAGGATCAGGCAACCTGATTAACCCAATAGTACTGATCACGATAAAAATACTTCCTGTAATTATTAAAATATCAGCGGCCATAATCTTATTTTTTTTGACGTAAATGAATCGTAATAGCAATGGTACCCAGAAAAACAACCAGGCTTATAACCAAAACTATATCTATATAAATTGAATTTCCGGTAATAAAAAGCTGCAACAGAATAAACGCTGCAACAATACTTGAAAGTGCATCAAGTGCAATTATCCGATCCGCCAGTTCAGGTCCTGCATACAACCTGTAAACACCAAACAGGAATGCTATCAATAATAATATTTTTACAATTAATACCGTCATTTTCAGAATGATTTTTTAATGATTCTTTCTAATAACGAGATGTCCTTTATTATGCTATAGGTTTCACGTCCGTATAAGGTATGAACCAGAATCTTATTTTCGTTTTTAAGCCAATCTACGCTAAGTGTTCCAGGTGTCATTGAAATAATATTAAAAAGTGTAAATGCCTGATATCTATTTAAATCACTAACTTCATATTCCAGCAATCCGGGTTGAAATCGAGCCATTCTGAAAAGCAAATGATAAGCTACTTTAAGGTTGCTAAAAAGTACATATCTTACATATAGCAACAAAAGTTTTATAATATTTACCATTTTTTTAATCATACTAACAAACTTTATAGCGGTGACTTCAATGCATTGTAATATCCATCCATATCAAGTAGTTGATTGGAAGCTTTTAACAAAAATTCAAACAACGGTTGTGCCATCAATCCCATAGCAATGGTAATAATTCCCATAAAAGCAACCGGCAATACCGATGAAAAATGTAATTTCGGTTTACCTAAAATGGATTCATCAGTCTCCTGGTTTTCTTTCCAGAAACCTTCCATCCAGATTTTAATCATCGAAAACAAAGTAAAAAAGCTAACAATAACAGCAACAGTCATAATAATGTATTGTTGAGATTCTATACTGGCTTGTATAACAGATAGTTTTCCGATAAATCCGGAGAAAGGCGGAAATCCGGCCAGTCCAAGTGCCGGTATCGCAAAAAAAAGTGCCAGCCACGGGCGGGTTTTGAATAAATTACCCAGTTTTTTTAAATGAAATGTTCCTGTTTGGTGCTCAATCAGCCCGGCCACTAAAAATGCATTTGTTTTGGCCACTATATTATGTAACATATAATAAATGGCAGCAGCAATTCCCAAAGGTGTAAATAAGGCCAGGCCCAGAATCATATAACCAATTTGACTCACGATATGAAAAGATAGTATGCGTCTGATTTCATATTGTGAGGCTGCGGTTAATACCCCGATAACCATCGTTAATCCTGCTATGGTAAGTAAAAAGACCTGCCAAAACAACTTGTCATGGATATAAATAATGGATAAAAACCGAAGCAATGAATATACTCCAACTTTGGTTAATAACCCTGAAAACAAAGCCGTTATCGGTAGTGGCGGTGTGTGATAAGATGCAGGCAACCAGAAAAATAACGGAAAAATAGCTGATTTGATCCCGAAACCTATAAAAAATAGAATAGCAGTACTGTTGATTAGTGCGGCATCCTGGCTGAGTGTTAGTTTCTGAGCCAGATCAGCCATATTGAGTGTGCCGGTTTTTGCATATAATAAACCAATACCGGCCAAAAAGAAAAGCGAGGATAGTATGTTCATGGTTACATACTTCACAGCTCCGGTCAATTGTTCTTTGGTATTGCCCAAAGTGATTAATACAAATGAAGACATTATCATAACCTCATACCAAACATACAAATTGAATAGGTCGGATGTAGTGAAAGCGCCGTTCACACCCATCAAAAGAGCAAAAACAAAGGTGAGATAGTAGTTTTTAAAGTATTCCGTAGTCATTGTATGCCATGAGTAAATTATTACAAATAGTACAATGGTTGATGATATAAACAACATAACAGCGCTTAGTCTGTCAACAGCCAGGGTAATGCCATGCGGAAATTCCCAATTGCCTACTTGTACAACCAGGTAATCAAATTGAGATACTTTATCTATAATAATCCCATTCAGCACCACCAAGGCAACAGCAAATATCAGTGCACTCCATTTTAGTGCTGTAATTTGTTTTCGCAGCATCGCGGTTACAATAGCAAATAACAATGGTAATAATATGTTGCTCAAAATCATCATGAGGCATCGGTTTCTTTAAGTTGGTCTAAATCATCTGTTCCTGTAATTTTAAAGAATTTATATTTCAGGGCCAGTAAAAAGGCTGTTAGTCCAAAACCAATAACAATGGCCGTAAGAATTAAAGCCTGTGGCAATGGGTCTGTCATTTTATCGTATGATCCGTCTTTATTAAGAAATGCCAAACCATTCTGCACCAGTCCGGAGGCATTAAAGAGTATCAGGTTAGTGGCATAACTGATAAGGACGATGCCCATAACCAGTTTTACTATGCTCCGTCTTAATAATAAATAAGTACCTGCTGCAAACAGTACACCAATTAGTATAGCGAGTATTAATTCCATTTTATATGTTTTAAAAACTGAAATGACATTGATGTTACAACACCGAACACGCAAACATATACACCTAAATCAAACAACAAAGGAGTACCCAACTTAATATCTCCGGCTAATGGCAGGTTGATGGTTGTCCAAACACCGGTCATGGGTGTGTTCACATATATCCATCCTGGTATGCTACTCACAATACTCATTAACAGTCCGATATGTATATACCACTCCGGCTCAATAAGCATGCTTCTTCGTGCACTATTGGTATTGACTGCCATGGCCTGAAAAATGAAACCCGCAGACAGAATGAGTGCACCAATAAATCCCCCACCCGGACTATTATGTCCTCTCAGGAAATAATACATGGATACTATTATCAAGATAACTCTCAATGGTTTATATGCCAGTTGCAAAACGGTTTTATCCATGGCTTTTTTTATTTAAGGTAAAACTTAACATGGTGGCAATACCAATTGCGGCAACAGCCAGTACGGTAATTTCGCCCAATGTATCCAGCGATCTGAAATCAACCAGGATCACATTCACAATGTTTTGTCCTTTGCCTTTTGTAAGACTGTTTTCCACAAAATAATCCGAAACGGGTTGGTGGATATTCACCATATCTGCTTTCAATATCAGCAGTGTAATGCTTAATCCGACTGATAATGCAATGAGTGCATCCCTCATTCTGGATCTTTTTGAAGATAACCTGGCAAATCGTGGTAATTTTTGCAGGACAATAACAAAGATGATCATGGTTAATGTATCAGCAATTATTTGGGTAATGGCCAAATCAATTGCCCCATAAGTCATAAATAACAAGGCAATGCCATAACCGATTAATGCCAGGGCAACCACTGCAACTACTCGGGAGCGAGTGGTTACAATAAGCCCAACGGTGAGTAACATTATGCTGGTTACTACAACCGTAAGTAATGATACATTTTCTGTATTAAAAGTAGGTACATACAAACCGGTCATTAATAATTTCCACCATATATAAGCAATACTGAACAGAAATATTATCATCAGGTAATACCTGTGAACACCGTGTTGAATTCGATTTGTCTGAATTTTTGTGAATTTTAAAAAATACTGAATGATATGTTGAAACGAATGTGTTAGGTTTATTGTAAAAAGATTACGGTATATCTTTAAAAACAGGCCTGTAATTCTGTTTTCAAATATCCAAAGTAAAAGCCCCAGCAATATAGTAGCCAGACTCAGAACGAACACAACATTGAAACCATGCCACATTTTCAGCTGTATTTGAACCGGTGTAAAGGTAATTTGTGAAAGAATATTACCGAAAAAATCACTTAACGAGTAGGGGGCAAGCCCGAAAACAAAAGCTATAATTGTGAACGCAACAGGTCCGGCCATCATAGCAGGTTTCGATTTTGAACTATGTGATGATGGTTGATTTCCATTCGGTAAAAATAACAGCACCATTAATTTTATAGATATAAACACCATAAACGCATTGGATATAACACTTAATAACAGCATTAAACGAGCAATACCCGGAGCCTGAAATTTGGCGTCGTACATTACTTCTTTACCTATAAATCCTAACATGGGTGGTAAACCGGCCATCGATAAAAGGGATAATATGGCAACAATGCAAATTACCGGATTCGACTTCCATAAATTCCCAATTTCTTTTAATTCGCGTGTACCTTTTATTTTATCAATAACTCCGGTAAGCATAAAAAGTGAAGCCTTGTAAAGTGCATGAACCAATAAAAATACCAGTGCTGCTTTAATCGACATCTTAGTATCTATACCAATGAGCATAACAATGGTTCCCAATGCACTAATGGTGGTATAGGCCAAAATCTTTTTCAGGTCAGATTGGAAAAGAGCAGAAAAACTTCCCAGAAGCATGGTTATAACCCCGGTGAGGCTTAATACATAATACCAATGAACCATTTCACCCATCATAGGAGTAAAACGGAAAAGTAAATAAATTCCGGCTTTAACCATTGTTGCCGAATGGAGGAAAGCACTTACAGGTGTGGGAGCCTGCATAGCACCCGGAAGCCAAAAATGAAAAGGAAACTGAGCTGATTTGGTAAAGGCTCCAATAATAATCAGAATAAAAATGATGATTAATGAATCACGATGCAAAGCGTTGCTCAGATTTAAAACCTTTTGAATGTCATAACTACCTGCCAGGTTACCAAGCCATATAACCGCGGTTAATAAGGCCAATCCCCCTGCGGCAGTAATTAACAAGGCAGTAAGTGAGGCATTACGGCTATTTGCTTCGCGATGATTAAAACCGATTAATAAAAAAGAGCAAATACTGGTTAGTTCCCAAAAAACAAAAAGTGTTATTAAATCTCCGGCCAGCACAATGCCGTTCATGGCTGCGGTGAAGATATACAGGAAAGTAAAAAACCGCTTGTATCCATCATAAGATTTCATGTATGCTGATGCATATAAAAACACCATCAAACCAATAACATTGATGAGCATAAAAAAATACCATGAAAACCAATCTACCCGAAAAATGGTTTCAATATTTAATATTGTTATCCATTGGAAATGATGTTCTATTGGCCCGGTTTGTAGTTGAAAAAACCATATTGTTCCTGCCAATATATTAACTAATAGAGGCAGTAACAACACATACCGATGCTTTTTCAATTGTTCTTCATCAAAAAGAATAAATAATAAAGGGAAAATAGCCAATATGCCAATAGACAGCATGGTTAACATAACGTTGGGATTTAAGTTCTTAACTACAGCTTTTTTACCGGTTGTTTACGACTGCCCTTGCTCCAAAATCCTTGATTAAAGAGGATACCAACCGGATCAACTACTTTTTTTAACAATGCTGTGCCGTCGGGTTCTGAAGCTGAGTGAGTAAGACTTAATATGGGAACGTCGGCAAGGTTAATAATGTGGCTGGAAAAGGCGCCAATGTAATTATCATTCTTAACGCCTTCTTTATGGGTCATTAACAGAACCATATCGGCCTTAATTTCATGGATATATTCAATAACTTTTTGATATACAGGTGTTTCAGTTCTGGGAAATAATTTGGCTTCACAGGATATGCCATTTTCCCGAATCGTGCGACGTACTTTTGCAAGTTTATTATAAATCCTGCTTTTGTTCATTTGTATTCCACCAATCAGACCTGATACAAGAAAT
>JAAAOM010000068.1 GCA_009908855.1 Bacteroidota bacterium | reverse complement strand
TGTTAAACGATTAAAGACTTATTTTTTACTCTAATCTTCTGTATTATTGTATATGGACTGATTATATAAAATTCATTAGCGCTCTTAAATTATTGCAACACCTTAATTAAAAGCATGACCTTTGCTTTTCAGTTTATTATAAAGGTGTTGCAAAAAGGTGCGGAAAACAGGAGATATCGCGTTTAAGTCTTATATTGGGTAATTACGCCCATCAAACCTTAGCCAAGTCAGATATTCCGGTGCTGTGTATTTCTCCCAGAATTTTGGGTATCGCCGGTTCGTTTAGTACTTACGGGGGATAACGGAACATAATTACACGTCTGTAAAAACGCCTGGTTCGTTCATTTAATGCTATAACCAGGCTCCTTCATTGCGCGAATGGACACTTTTTAATTGAATTAACAACCTCGCTGTTTATTATAGGTCTTTCAGATGTTTGCGCTGAAAAATAAGCATGGTAAGCACCCCAACCGAAATGGATGTGTCGGCCACATTAAAAATGGGTCTGAAGAACTCAAAGTCTTTACCGCCCCAGATCGGAATCCATTCAGGATAATACCCCTCAATAATCGGGAAATACAACATATCAACCACCCTTCCGTGCATCAGTGTGGCATAACCACCGTTCTCCGGAAAAATTTCCGCTACCTGTGTATAGGTTGTGTCCGAGAATATTAATCCGTAAAACACACTGTCGATAATATTTCCCAGGGCACCGGCTAATATAGCAGCAATGCATAAAATTACACCACTTGGGGTATTTTGCTTTATAAGCTGATACATATACCAACTAATACCTATTACCGCAATAATGCGAAAAATACTTAATATCAATTTCCCAAACTGACCGGGAATATCAATTCCGAAGGCCATTCCAGGATTTTCAATGAATTTTATCAAAAACCAGTCGCCAAATACAAAGTATGTATCACTAAAACTCATATTGGTCTTGATCCATATTTTGGATGCCTGGTCGATAATTAACACGCCTATAATGAGCAATATGGACAGCTGACCTTTAGATAATTTTATATTCATCGTTTCCTGTATTGTGTATATTAAAATATCCCGACAAATCTAATTGAATGGGATAAAAAACAAAAATGATCGGCTCTTTGCAAGCCAATCATCGAAAAACCATTTCGGAAAAAAACGGATTTATTTTTTCTCTTTCGCTTCAATGCTTAATGTGGCATGCGGAACAGCTTTTAAGCGTTCCTTGGGTATCAATTTACCGGTTTCACGGCAAATGCCATAGGTCTTGTTTTCGATACGTACCAGGGCTGCCTGTAAATGCTGGATAAATTTTTGTTGTCTCTGTGCCAATCGTCCTGCTTCTTCTTTCGATAAGGTTGCCGCTCCTTCTTCCAATACCTTGAATGTAGGGGATGTATCCTGCGTATCATTACTTTCACTTTGAGTAATAGCGCTTTTCAACAACTCATAATCCTTTTTGGCATTGTCAAGTTTCTGAAGGATAAGAGCTTTAAACTCCGCCAGCTCTTCGTCCGTATATCTATTCTTTTCAGCCATACTCACTACATTTAAAAATTTGCCAAATATAACAAAATAATTATATGCATAAAGGATAAATTGATGAACCTAAACTTTACTTAATTTAATAAAGGTTGTGATGTTATCATCAATGGTTACCTCTTTTGCCTGGCCGGAATTTACATTCTCAGCCATTTTAATTTCATTGGCTAACGTTTGTGCGCCAATATAATCCCTGAAATTATTCACAGCCTGATGAATAGCCTGGTGATGCTGTATTTCAATGGTGATCTTGTCGGTTACATCAAATCCGCTTTCTTTGCGTAAATTCTGAATGCGATTTACAAATTCACGTGCAATGCCTTCTTGTTTCAGTTCATCCGAAATATGAATATCCAGTGCAACGGTGAGCCTTCCCTCAGTAGTTACCAGCCAACCGGGTATATCCTGTGATACAATCTCAACGTCATCGGGTGTAAGTTGAATGCTTTCTCCGTTATCCAGGTGAAGCTCCATACTGCCCTCTTTTTCAAACCGATTGATCGTGTCCTGCTCAAACTGTCCGATTTTGGCTGCAATTAACTTCATGTTTTTACCATGTTTCGGCCCCAGTGTTTTGAAGTTTGGTTTAATGGTTTTTACCAACACGCCCGATGTATCAGTGATAAAGTCTACTTCCTTTACATTTACCTCATTAAGAATAAGGTTTTGAACAGCTTCAAATTTGTCTTTAAATGATTGGTCGATAACCGGAACCATAACTTTTGCCAATGGCTGACGCACTTTAATGTTTACTTTCCGACGCAGGCCTAAAATCATGGATGTCATTTGCTGGGCAATGCCCATTTGTTCTTCAAGGTTGTTGATGATGAGCGATTCATCGGCTTTCGGAAAGTTGGCCAGATGAACGGATGATACATCCGATTTACCCGAGGCTTCGTTCAGGTCGCCATAAATCATATCGGTAAAAAAAGGGGCAATGGGTGAAGCCAGGATAGCAACTACTTCCAGACAGGTATAAAGGGTCTGATAAGCGGCAATTTTATCGGTTGTATATTCCCCGCCCCAGTATCTTTTACGGTTCAAACGAACATACCAATTGCTGAGGTTCTCAATTACAAAATCCTGTATTAACCGGGCAGCCCGGGTTGGTTCATAAGTGTTGTAGCTGTTCTCTACATCCCTGATCAGTGAATTCAGCAGCGATATGATCCAACGGTCAATTTTTGGTCGTTCGGAAACGGGTATTTCCTTTTCGGTGAATGTAAACTGATCGATATTGGCATATAGGGCAAAGAAGGAATACGTGTTGTAAAGGGTACCGAAGAATTTGCGTTTTACCTCATCCACACCATCCAGGTCGAATTTGAGATTATCCCATGGCTGTGCATTGCTTATCATATACCATCGTAACGGATCGGTACCATATTCCTCAATGGTTTTGAAAGGATCGATGGCATTGTTAAGACGTTTGGACATTTTATTGCCCTTTTTATCGAGCACCAGGCCATTGGAAATAATATTTTTATAGGCCACCGAGTCGAATAACATCGATGCAATGGCATGCAGGGTAAAAAACCAGCCGCGTGTCTGGTCTACGCCCTCGGCAATAAAATCAGCCGGGAATACATTCTCAAACGCACTGCCTTTCATACCAAAAGGATAATGTTGCTGTGCATAAGGCATGGCACCCGAATCGAACCATACATCAATCAGGTCGGCCTCGCGGAACATGGGTTCGCCATTGTCGGTTACCAGTATGATCTGATCTACGGTGGGCCGGTGAAGATCAAATCCCGTGTAATTATCCCCGGTGTAATCATTGGTTTTATAATGGGCCAGCGGATTCTCTTTCATAACGCCTTTTTCCATGGCCTTTTCTATTTCTGATTTAAGCTCGGCCACCGAACCAATGCATTTTTCCTGTTTCTTATCTTCGGTACGCCAGATAGGTAAGGGTGTTCCCCAATAGCGGGAACGGGATAAATTCCAGTCTACCAGATTCTCAAGCCATTTGCCAAACCTGCCGGTTCCGGTTGATTCAGGTTTCCACTGAATGGTATCGTTCAGTTTCATCATTTTCTCCCGAACGGCAGTGGTCTTTACAAACCAGGATTCGAGCGGATAATAAAGAACCGGCTTATCCGTACGCCAACAATGCGGGTAGGTATGTACATATTTTTCGATCCGGAATGCTTTGTTTTCTTTTTTGAGCATTACGGATATGTCCACATCCAGGGTAGGATGATCTTCCGGCAGTGATTCATCGTATTCGTTTTTCACAAATCGCCCTGAAAAATCTTTGTAGGTCTGCTGGTTCACATATTTCTGTACAAATGCAGGGTCCATTTTTTCCACGGCCAGCATACGTCCGCGTTTATCCACCAACGGACTCATATTTTTTTGAGCATCATAAACAACCAGTGAGGCAATACCGTTTTGCTGTGCAACACGATGGTCATCGGCACCGAAGGTTGGCGCAATATGCACAATACCGGTTCCTTCGTCGGTAGTTACAAAATCGCCGATTACCACTTCAAAAGCGTTTCCCTCGGGTTTAACCCAGTCGATCAATTGTTCATACCGGATACCTTTCAGGTCGGAACCCGTATATTCAGCCAATATTTTATAGGGTATGTTTTTATCACCGGGCTGATAATCATCGAATGATAGCGCACTGTTTTTTTCGTTAAAATACACGTTGAGCAGGTCTTTGGCCAGCACAACGGTAATTGGTTCATGGGTATAAGGATTGAAGGTGCGCACTTTAACATAGTGTACATTGGGCCCCACGGCCAATGCGGTATTCGAGGGAAGGGTCCAGGGTGTGGTTGTCCAGGCAAGGAAGTAAACCGGTGTATCGGTATCCGTAAATAAAAATTCAGAGGTGGAATTACGAATTACCTTAAACTGTGCTACACAGGTTGTATCTTTTACATCGCGGTAACAGCCCGGTTGATTAAGCTCATGGGTGCTAAGGCCGGTGCCGGCTGCCGGTGAATAGGGCTGTATGGAATAGCCTTTGTATAAAAGGTCTTTGTTGTACAATTCTTTTAGCAGGTACCATACCGTTTCGATATAGCGATTGTCGTAAGTGATGTACGGATTGTCCATATCGATCCAATAGCCCATCTTTTCGGTAAGGTCTTCCCATTCCTTCGTGAATTTCATCACTTCCTTCCGGCAGGTCTCGTTGTATTCGGCCACCGTTATTTTTTCGCCAATATCTTCCTTGGTGATGCCCAGCATCTTTTCCACACCAAGCTCAACCGGCAGGCCATGCGTATCCCATCCGGCTTTACGCTGTACCTGATATCCCTGCAGGGTTTTAAACCGGCAAAATATATCTTTAATGGTGCGGGATATGACATGATGGATTCCCGGCATGCCATTGGCAGAAGGCGGTCCTTCATAAAATACAAATGAAGGCTTGCCCTGGCGTGTAGTAAGACTTTTTGTAAATGTTTGATCTTTTTTCCACCTGGCAAGGATGTCCTTGTTTATTTCCGACAGATCAAATTTTTTGTATTCCCTGAATGTTTTCCCCATGAATCAACGTGTACTGTTTAATTACTAGAATCTTATGCGTGCTGAAAAAATGAACACAAAGATAGATTTATGAATGATAAAAAACAATTTTCAATGTTGTAAATCTGGCTACCCTTAACCGGATGAAGATTATTCGTTTTCATCCGGTAATTTGTCCGGGCTGCGGATTTCCTGACTTCGCAAGCCTTTAAAATGGAGCTTTCTTATCCAACACCGGACTTTTCTTGCAAAAACTAATTATAAATAGCATTTTTTGAAAATTGCTTTTTTCGGTACTTATTTTATGTATGATGGCGGATAATCAAATCATTTTTTAAATAAGGCAGCAGTGCGTTCAATACTTGCATCTATGGGCAGAAAACGGTAATCCAGTTGATCACATACTTTCTGGTTGGCATAGTATTTTTTATCGAAGGCTGATTTGAGATTTTGAATGGTTATGCGGGGTTTAATACCGGTTAACTTCCATTTAAGCCATTCGAGACGGCAAATAAAACGAACAAGTCTATAGTTTGCTCTTTTAAGCTTGCTATTTTTTTGCAGGTTATGGGCAATGGATTCAAATATTTCCTGAAAGGACAGATTCTGTGCATTGAGGATATAGCGCTCGCCAAAGGCTTTTTGTTCCATCAGTTTAATGGATGTATTGACCACATCGTGTACATCTACATAACCCGTTACACCTGGCGTATAATAACGCAGGCCCTTGTGTATACGCGAAAATAAAAGGCCTGATCCGCTGTTCCAATGCCCTGCACCAATTATTACGGACGGGTTTACAATCACGGCATTCAAACCTTCTGATATTGCTCGCCATACCTCCATTTCGCCCATATACTTACTGTAACCATAACCACCTTTTGATTTGGAATTTTTCCAGAATGACTCTTCGGTATACCACTGTTCATCATTGGGTTTGCCCAGGGCGGCAATTGAGCTCATCATGCAAAATGCATCCACCTTTTTTTCAAGACATGCATTGACGATATTGCGCGTTCCACGGTAATTGACCTCCAGCAACTTGCGCTTATCACCCGGATGAAAAGAGATCATCCCTGCACAATGATACACCTGGTTTACATTTTCAATAGCCTGGTAAATGCCTCCATAATCAGTTATTTCAGCCTCAACCCAATCGATTTGCTGATAATATTCAAGATACTCAGAACCATATAAACGGGCCGTTTCCTTGACCTTCTTCAGACTGGTTTCATGTTGGTAAGTGCCCCTTACCGTTTCACCACGTTTCACAAGTTCAAGTGCCAGGTGTGATCCTACCAGTCCGGTTGCGCCTGTTACTAATATCATGTACATTAAATTTGTGCAATGTTAGTAAGAAATGTGGTAATATTGAAAGAAGCTGTCCTCCTTCCTGATCTGTTTCGATGGATGCAAAAATTCAAACCTGTCTTTCGGCACTGCTAAATATGTTATAAAACCCATTGCCACTGGTTCGAATAATCATTACCTTCGCGCATATTAATAAAAAATCTTATGTTTTCAGGAATTGTAGAAGAAGCGGCTACGGTTGAAGCCATTGAAAAAAAACAGGGGAATATGAATCTTACCCTGTCCTGCTCATTTGTGAATGAGTTAAAGATCGATCAGAGTATATCGCATAACGGTGTTTGTTTAACCGTAGTAAAAAAAGATGAAAAAGCCTATACGGTTACAGCCATCATGGAAACGCTTCAAAAATCAAATTTAGGTCAGTTGGCAGTGGGTAACAAAGTAAACCTGGAACGCAGTTTGGTTGCCAATGCACGTGTTGACGGGCATTTTGTGCAGGGGCATGTAGACCAGACCGCCACCTGTACGCATGTTGAAGAAGCCGACGGAAGCTGGTATTTTACATTCGAATACGATCCGTTACAGGATGATTATATGACCGTTGAAAAGGGTTCGATAACCGTGAACGGGGTGAGCCTTACTGTGGTAAACTCCAAAGAAAAATCCTTTCAGGTGGCCATTATACCTTATACATATCACGAAACCAATTTTCATGAAATACAACCAGGTACGGTTGTGAATCTGGAATTTGACATTATTGGTAAGTATATTACACAAATTGTAAAACGACAATTGGGTAAATAAACTATTTTATTGTTGCGTTTGGTTGACATAAATAGGTAGATTGCTGCAGCAGGCGGGCTGATTACCCTGATCATCCTTTGAGGTTAGCTTGCTCATTGACCAACATATTCCACAGAGGGTTGTTTGGCAATGACCTTTGTAACATATTCATTGTGAGGATAATAACATGCTTCAATAGCAAAACTAACCTGCCTACTGTTAAAACTTCTATCTGTGTTCATGCTTAAACCTCCCCAAGCAATCTCTTTTATTGACGTAAATAAATTTTTCTTTTGCATCTTTACATGCAATTATTACCAAAACAATGAAAAAAATATTTCACCTTATTTTCTTACTGCTGTTGGCATCCTGCACAGGTTCATCAGATAAGAAAATTGAAGAAGAAGATTTTATTGAAATTATGACCAGGTTACATGTAGGTGATGCCCTTAAACAATCAGGTGTTATCGTGGATATTGTCAACCATCCGGATAGCATCGATTTTCGGTCGGCTATATGGAATGAATATGGTTATACAAAAGCTGAATTTGACAGTACAATTAAATGGTATTCCAGGCATCCCGACAAAATGAATGAGGTTTATCAAAAAGTACTGGCCCATCTCACTGAACTGGATAAACCGTTAAATGAAGAAAAATTTTTAAGAGATACCGTTATTTACAAAGATACAACCACCTATCGGGTTATTGGTGATGATATTCCCGATGCCTTTCAGATAAAAATTCCGGATATGGGCATTGGTGTTTATACAGTGCGTGTATATGCTCATATTTATAATGATGATAAAACTTATAAACCCGGACTTCTGGTATTTGCAAAAAGCGAAGGCCGTGAAAAAGCCTATGCTGAGCGGGGCAATTACAGGGGATATGTGAAAGACGGCAGAAAACGATTGTATACCGTAAATCATACCATACGCAATATGCCGGAGGAAACTTATTTTGTGGATGTATTATACATACCTGAAAATGGTATATCTGATCAATCGCATGTAGAAATTAAGGAAATAGAAATACGTTACCGGCCATAGCCATGCGAAAAATATCGGCCAATTATGTGCTACCCTGCTCTTTTAGGCCCGTAAAAAACGGGATAGTGGTTTTAAACAATAATGGTGTTATTACTCAACTAATTGATCAGGGAGATGAATATCATGAAATAGCCCATGTGGAATTTTACAATGGCATAATAACGCCTGCATTTATTCTAACAAAAGAACATATAATGGCTACTCAGGAGATTCAACCGATACCTGCTGATAGAAATAAAAACAAGGATCGATATTTATATGAACAGGGTATTATTTATTCGGAAATGGCAAACCATGAATTGCCTCATTTTGATATCATTGCACTGATCAATCAGCGGATTGATCATGAAACCCGGTCATTCAATGATGTATTGCTTTCACTTACCCTGCACAGTGCGCAACAATTAGGTAAGGATGATATTTATGGTAGTTTATCTCAACATAAATCTCCGGGAATCAATTTAATTTCTCCGTTCGATTTTGATAATTTCAGGCCCTGTTATACCAGTAAGTTAAAAAGGCTTTTGTAAATTTGGGGTATGGAAAATTCAATGATGGATGTCTCTACATTCCTGTTCGGAGAAATTATTTTCGGCCCGATTGAAAGTCGGCGCCTGGGTAAATCATTGGGAATAAATCTTTTACCAGTAAACTGTAAGCTGTGTAATTTTAATTGCTTGTATTGCGAGTGTGGTTGGACGCACCATGACCTCAAAAATAATAAACTACCTACACGCCTGCAGGTGAATGAAGCACTTACCGATAAACTGGCCCGAATGGTAGCCAATAATCACCATCCTGATTATATTACTTTTGCCGGTAACGGAGAACCTACCCTACATCCTGAATTTGCTGAAATAGTAAAGGATACCATTGAATTACGGAATAAGCTGATCCCTGAAAGTAAAATAGCTGTTCTTTCCAACGCTACCATGCTGCACAATGAAAATGTATTTGAAATACTGAAACAGGTAGATGGGAATATTCAAAAACTGGACTCGGCCATTGAGCATACATTTCAGCTCATTAATCAACCCAAAGGGAAAATAAAAGTGAAAGAGGTGATTGCCAATCTGAAGAGGTTAAGCAATGTAACCATACAAATCCTGTTTTTGCAGGGTGAACACAAGGGTGAAAAGATAGATAACACCAGCGATGAAGAAATAGATGCATTGATAGGTGCTTTAAAGAAAATTAATCCACAAGAAGTAATGGTTTATACAATATCCCGTTCAACGCCATTGCTTACATTGTATCCGGTTTCATCAGATGAACTATCAGAAATTGCCGGACGATTTAAAAAGGAAGGGTTTATGGTTATTGATACATCAGAAAAAATGCACAGTGAACAGGACGACCAAAATACCTCCCAAAAACCCACCTAGTATCTGCCATATATTATGTGCATTGAGGCGTAGCCTGGATGCACCCAGCAACCCCGCCACTACAAATGCCAAAATTAGGAAATTAAACAGGTTTATCTGATACCGGATCCAAAGAGCCAGTATGAGTCCTATTATACCACCAATACCAATCATGTGGGCACTAATTTTCCAAAAAAAAGATATCACAAAAACGAGCAAAACCCCCAACGTAAATCCGAGCCAAAATCCCCGAATGGTAGCCGATGGAACATGTTTATATACCCATAAATAACCAATGGTATAAATAACCAGGATTAACAGCAAGGGTATCATTCTTTTTTGACGACTTTCAGCGCCTAATCCATGCAGAAATCCTTTGTAATAGAAAATGGGTAAAAAGCTGGCCGGTAAAATAAAAGTAGAAGCAGAGGTGATAAATAGTATGGAATATTTTACCTGTGCGGGCAGAAAAGTTAGAAATGAACCACTTTGCAACAACATAATAATGCCCAGTGTGGGCATGATGAGGGGATTGAAAACAACACTTATTATTTCGGCTAACGTTTTTTCTGATTTCATAGATACCATACTTACAATTCCTTTCGCATACGAGCCACAGGCAATCCGAGTTGTTCACGATACTTGGCTACTGTACGGCGCGCTATATGATACCCTTTTTCCTGCAATATAGCTGCCAGTCGGTCGTCGGTCAGGGGTTTTCGTTTGTCTTCACCTTCTATACATTCCTTAAGAATTGATTTTATTTCACGGGTGGATACTTCCTCTCCCGTATCGGTTTGTAATCCCTCTGAAAAGAAATATTTTAACGGAAAAATACCAAAATGGGTTTGTATGTGTTTGCTGTTGGCTACCCTGGAAATGGTTGAAATATCCAGTCCGGTACGATCGGCAATATCTTTAAGGATCATGGGTTTTAATTTGGTTTCATCGCATTCTTTAAAATATTCTTTCTGGTATTCCAGAATGGCCTGCATGGTAACCATCAATGTATTTTGACGTTGCTGAATGGCATCAATAAACCATTTGGCCGAATCCAGCTTTTGCTTTACAAACGATAAGGCTTCTTTTTGTTGCCTGTTGTTATTTCCTTTGTTTGAAGCGTACGATTCAAGCATATCGGCATAGGTACGACTCACCTTTAATTCGGGGACATTACGTGCATTCAGGGTTAAATTGAGGTCTCCGTCCAGGTTTTCAAGTACAAAATCGGGGACGATCTGTTCGGCCGATTTGTCATGCGGATCGGAATAACTGCCTCCCGGACGGGGCGTAAGTTTTAAAATTTCATCCAGGGCATCACGCAAATCCTCATCATCAATATCGAGTCTGGATTTAATTTTATCATAATGTTTTTTAGTGAATTCATTGAAATGATGGGTAAGGATTTGTTTGGCCAGTTGTATGGATGATACGGAATCATCCTTTTGCATAAGCTGAAGCAACAAACATTCGCGCAAATTACGTGCACCTACACCAACAGGCTCAAAATCCTGTATGATCTTTAAAACCGACAATAATTCTTCCTGTGAAGTGGTGATATTACGGGTGAATGCCAGGTCATCTACAATTGATTCTATATCACGACGCAGATAACCGTCTTCGTCAATATTGCCAATGACGTATTTCGCCAGTGTTTCTTTGCGTTCGTCCAGTGAACGAAGGCCCAATTGATTCAACAGGCTATCATGAAAGGAAGAGCCAACTGAGAATGGGATTTCGGTTTTTTTATCATCCTTCGAATAATTTTTTGTATTCAGTTTATACGCGGGTATATCGTCATACAGGTATTGATCAATGGAAAAGCCTTCGTCTTCCGACTGTTCTTCGCCACCCGGTAATTCTTCACGTATATCCTGGTCTTCCTTCTCCGCACCTTCTTCAAGGGCAGGATTCTCTTCCAGTTCTTTTTTTATGCGTTGCTCAAGCTGAATGGTAGGTATTTCCAACAGCTTAATAAGTTGTATTTGCTGTGGAGATAACTTTTGTAATAGCTTTTGTTGTAACCGTTGCTTGAGCATTTTTCTCTATTGTTTGCTGTCGATAAAATTAATAATTTTTTGCACCTGTTAACCGTTTAACAATGCTTATGTTTAACTTGATTTTCATTGTTAGCACGACACAAAAATTAATTATATAGTAACCTGGTTTTATCAGTGAGTGTTCATGTTCAATAGAAACAATCTTTCACACTAACATCCACTTGGCCAAATGCAGTGTTTATGGAATGTTGCGGTTCAGTTTTATGGCTTTGCCGGAACGACTTCGTGATGATCAGGCACCATGGGTGACTGTCAGTTGTAGTTGAAGCCTTGCCAAAAAAAATGGAAAAATTTGGCTAATAATATGTGATTACCAAATTCGTAATTAAATATGGCGTTATCATCAGTTCATTAATAGCTGTCAGGTTTAGAAATTGGCATTTTTGGGTGTGCGGGGGAATGGAATCACATCCCTTATATTACCCATGCCGGTTACAAACAGTAACAGTCTTTCAAAACCCAATCCGAACCCGCTGTGCGGGGCGGTGCCGAATTTACGGGTTTCCAGGTACCACCACATCTCATCAATGGGTAAATTCATTTCTTTCATCCTGTTTTCCAGTTTGGAATAGTCAGATTCTCTTTCTGATCCGCCAATAATCTCACCAATACGCGGGAACAATACATCCATAGCCCTTACCGTTTTTCCATCATCATTTTGCTTCATATAAAAAGCTTTGATATCCCTGGGATAATCGGTTAAAATAACAGGACGTTCAAAATGTTTTTCAACCAGGTACCGCTCATGTTCGGCTTGTAAGTCAGCGCCCCAGTCAACCGGGTATTCGAACGTCTGCCCTGATTTTTTCAATATTTCCACACCTTCGGTATAGGTTATTCGTTTAAAATCATTATCGAGCACAAACTGCAGGCGGCCGATCAGCTCTTTGTCGTACATATTGTTCAGAAATTCCAGGTCATCCCTGCAATTGTCCAATGCGTATTGAACAAGGTATTTCAGAAATTCTTCGGCCAGGTCCATATCATCGTGGATGTCATAAAACACCATTTCGGGTTCAATCATCCAAAATTCGGCCAGGTGCCTGGGTGTATTCGAATTTTCGGCGCGAAATGTAGGGCCGAAAGTATAAATTTCAGATAGTGCCAGCGCGCCCAGCTCACCTTCTAACTGGCCTGAGACGGTTAAATTTGTTTCACGTCCGAAAAAATCTTCCTGGTAATCAACCTGTCCGTTGCCATTAACAGGCGGATTGACAGGTGGCAGGGTGGTTACCCGAAACATGGCACCGGCACCTTCACAATCGGAGCCGGTAATGATGGGTGTATGCAGGTAATAGAATCCCTTATCGTTGAAAAATTTATGAATGGCAAACGACATGGCATGGCGTAGACGGAATACAGCACCAAAAGTATTGGTACGGGGGCGCAAATGAGCAATTTCGCGAAGGAATTCAAGGGTATGCCCTTTTTTCTGCAATGGATAGGTTTCGGAATCAGCGCTGCCGTATACTTCAAGGGTGGTGGCATGTATTTCAACGGTTTGGCCTTTGCCCATTGATTCAACCAGCTTGCCGGTAGCGGCTATGCATGATCCTGTGGTGATCAGTTTGAGTTGTTCCTCATCGAATGTGGAAACATCAACCACAATTTGTATATTATGAATTACGGAACCATCATTCAGAGCGATGAACATTACATTTTTATTACCACGGCGGGTTCTTACCCATCCTTTTACATGCACTTGCCTGTCAAATTCAGTGCTGGTCAATAGTTCCTTAATTTTAATTCTTTTCATTACATCAGTTTCTTTTGGTTATGTATAATTTGCTGTAATTGGAATGTATAATGAGAGTACAAAAATAATATTTTGAATGAACGAAAATAAAAAAAGCTGACCTGCAACAGATCAGCTTTTGATTTATGGTTTAACTGTATCTTAGTTACAATTCAGCACATGCTCCATTTGGTAATTGGCATTGGATTCGTATTTACCAACGGCGGCATTATTATAGGCATCGCAGGCAGCCTGTGTATCGCCCTGGCCGGCATAGGCTTTACCAAGCTCGAAGTAAATGCCCGCTTTCTTTTCATCGTCATCTTCAAATTTCAATGCTGTATTAGCTGTTTCAATTACTTCATCCCAGTTTTTCTGACTGCTATAACATTGTAATAGCAATAAATAGGCCAGGTTATTACTTTCGTCGTAGGTGATCGATTTGTTAATGAATTTTATAGCTTCATCATAATTGGTAGCGCTTTTCGCACTGTTTCCTTTTTTAAGGAAATAACTATGGGCAAGGCTTTTAATTTTTTCAACCGTTTCGTCATCACCCTTCGTATTCATGGCTGCTTTGGCTGTTTTTTCAAGAGCCGCATCATTTTCCTGCTTTTTGTAAATAACGGCTTCAAGATACAGTGCTTTTAAAAAGGTAGCATCTGTGTCAATGGCCTTATTCAGTTTGGTAAGCGCCGGTTCAAACTGCGATTTTTTGTAATAACCCACTGCCTCGCGATAATAGAGTTGCGATAAAATATTTTTAGCTCTTTCAAGGGTTGCGATATCATTGTAATCATTAGCCAGTACTATTGTATTTTCAAGTGTTTCAATGGCTTTGTCATCTTCATTTTCCTTCGCATAATTGGTTCCTAACTGCAGATTTAACTGTGGCAAACGGGATTCAATATCATCGCGTATCTGTATCGATACTTCGTCTTCTTCACCATATTGATCCAGTAAATCCAGGGCTTCGTAAAATGAATCAATTGCTTCTTCAAGGTTTCCGTTGTTAACAGCTTCAGCGCCTGCTTTAAAGGCATTCTTTGCTTCATCAAGTTGAGCCTGTGCCGTTACTGTAATTAATAAAACCCATGTTAATACACTTAATAATTTTGTCATATCTTGAAATATTTAATTATACCATCCGTGCAAATATATATATCCCTGTTAAAAAACAGAAATTTAATATCTTTTATTACTTATAAATCAACAATAACCATGCTAAAAATGTGTTAATTGTTATATTTGATAAAGAAAACAGCAGCTTATGTCAATTCAAATCGACCGGATTACCAAATTATATGGGGAACAAAAAGCATTGCATAATGTTTCATTCCAAATCAATAATAATGAGATTGTTGGCTTTATAGGACCAAACGGTGCCGGTAAATCAACCATGATGAAAATAATATGCGGATTACTGCATGCCGATTCAGGCTCGGTGAAGGTAGATGGTGTGGAAGTTTTTGAGAATCCGTTGTTGATCAAAAAAAAGCTGGGCTATTTGCCTGAGAACAATCCGTTATATCCTGAAATGTATGTAAGGGAATATTTGTTGTTCATGGCTGGTGTGCATCAGATAAGACACAAAAAGGAAGTTGTAAATAATATTATAAAAAAGACTGGCTTGCAACCCGAGAGTCATAAAAAAATTGAAGCCCTGTCGAAAGGATATAAACAAAGGGTCGGACTGGCACAGGCACTTATTTCAGATCCGGATGTACTGATTCTGGACGAACCTACTTCCGGATTGGACCCCAATCAATTGCTGGAAATCAGAAATTTGATATCGGAGATCGGGAAAAACAAAACAGTGTTGCTATCAACACACATAATGCAGGAAGTGGAAGCGATTTGTGAACGTGTAATACTGATTAACAACGGAGAAATCAGAGCCGATAAGAAAACTTCGGAAATAGGAGAATTAATTACGGATGCGATTCAAACCATTCGGGTGGAATTTATGCATGCCGTTAATGAAGAATCCCTGCGTATGATAAGCACGGTTCGTGATATTAAAAAACTGTCGGAGAAGGAGTGGCTTATAGAGGCGGAAGGGCCTGATGATATTCGTCCTCTGATATTTAATCTGGCTGTTGAGAGCAACAATTCGGTGCTTAGCCTGCAAAAAGAAAACAAAAAACTGGAGGAAGTATTTCAGCGATTAACTAACACACCGTAAAAAATGATTTATCAAATTGGGTAGAGGTTTTCGGATGGAAATTACCGATTTATTTTTACATTTGGTGTTGTTATTGACGAATCCTAAAAAATATGGCTTATTTATTTACTTCAGAGTCGGTATCGGAAGGACATCCCGATAAAGTGGCCGACCAGATTTCAGATGCTTTGCTCGATGAATTTTTACGACAGGACCCAAACTCAAAAGTGGCCTGTGAAACGTTGGTTACCACCGGGTTGGTTGTACTAAGCGGCGAAGTGAAAACAAACGCCTACATAGATGCCCAGAAGGTAGCACGCGAGGTGATAAAAGACATAGGCTATACCAAATCAGCCTATATGTTTGAAGCCAACTCTTGTGGTGTTATGTCAACCATACATGAGCAATCACCGGATATTAATCAGGGTGTTGAAAGAGCCCTGGAAGAGGAGCAGGGAGCTGGCGATCAGGGTATGATGTTTGGCTATGCAACCAACGAAACCGATAATCACATGCCCCTGGCATTGGAATTATCGCACCAGTTATTGAAAGAATTGGCAGCCATTCGAAAAGAGCGCAAGGAAATGTTATACCTGCGACCCGATTCAAAATCGCAGGTAACCATTGAATATGAAGACGACAACAAACCCAAACGAGTGCACACTATAGTGGTATCAACCCAACATGATGATTTTGATGATGAAGACATAATGTTGGTACGCATTAAGGAAGATATCCGCAGCATTCTGATACCCCGTGTAAAGGCTAAATTATCACCACGCGTTCAGGAACTATTTGATGAAGATTACATCCTGCATGTTAATCCCACCGGTAAATTCGTAATTGGTGGCCCACATGGCGACACAGGCTTAACCGGGCGAAAAATTATTGTTGATACTTATGGCGGCAAGGGGGCCCATGGCGGTGGTGCATTTTCAGGCAAGGATCCCTCTAAGGTTGACCGCTCTGCTGCCTATGCAGCCCGTCATATTGCCAAAAACATGGTAGCTGCCGGATTAGCCGATGAGGTATTGGTACAGGTAGCTTATGCCATTGGTGTGGCACAACCGGTTGGCTTGTATGTGAATACATTCCGTTCGGCCCATGTGAACGAAAGCGATGGTGCCATTGCCGAAAAAATTAAAAACATTTTTGATATGCGTCCAGATGCCATCATAAAAAGGTTTGGACTTACCAATCCTGTTTTTACACCCACAGCGGCATACGGTCATTTTGGAAGAAACCCCGAATCCAAAACAGTTAAAATGATACGCAACGGTAAAGAAGAAGAAAAAACAGTTGAGTTCTTTACCTGGGAAAAGCTGGATTATGTAAATCAGATAAAAAAAGCATTCAACATTTAATTTTCCTGCCGGATAAGGTGTATTTAATTACATAATCAATTATAATCTGTACAAAATGAGTGTATATTCCCAACTGCTGAATAAAGAAATTAAATTATCAGTAATTGGTCTGGGTTACGTGGGTTTGCCCATTGCCTTAGAATTTGCCAAAAAAATAAACGTAATCGGATTCGATATCAATGAGAAACGGATTGAAATGATGCGCAATCATGTTGATCCCAGTAAAGAATTGGAAAAGGATGATTTTGAAGGTACAGCTATTCATTTTACCGCTGATCCGACCGAATTGGCCAAAGCCAATTTTCACATCATTGCCGTGCCAACACCCATTGATAAGCACAATATGCCTGATCTGAACCCTTTACTGTCAGCTACCGAAACACTGGGTAAAGTACTTAAAAAAGGTGATTACGTGGTTTATGAATCCACTGTTTATCCCGGTGCCACTGAAGAAGATTGTGTGCCCATTCTGGAAGAATTATCCGGTTTACAAATGGGTGTTGATTTTAAAGTGGGTTATTCACCCGAACGTATCAATCCGGGTGATAAAAAGCATACTATTTCTACCATTATCAAAGTGGTTTCAGGTTGCGATGATGAATCGTTGCATGAAATTGCGCAGGTTTACGAACTTGTTGTAAAGGTTGGTGTGCATAAAGCAACATCCATTAAAGTAGCGGAAGCGGCAAAAATAATTGAAAATACCCAGCGTGATGTGAATATCGCGCTCATGAATGAATTATCCATGATATTCAATAAAATGGATATCAATACGTATGAAGTGCTTGAAGCTGCCGGCACCAAATGGAATTTTCTGCCTTTCTTTCCTGGTCTTGTCGGCGGGCATTGTATCGGTGTTGATCCGTATTATTTAACCTATAAGGCTAACATGCTGGGACATAGCGCGCGAATTATCACCTCCGGAAGATCGGTTAATGACCACATGGGTAAATTCATTGCTACTGAACTTGTGAAGAAAATCATCATGCAGGGTAAAAATATCCTGCAATCCAGAATACTAATATTGGGTGCTACTTTTAAGGAAAATGTCAGCGATATACGAAATTCAAAAGTAACGGATGTAGTCAATGAGTTAAAATCTTATGGTATGCATGTGGATGTGACCGACCCTTATGCTGATAGTGAAGAAGTTAAAAAAGAATATGGATACCCGATAACAGCACCCAATGGTATTTATGACGCACTAATCTTAGCGGTTGCCCACGAACCATACCTGCAATATACAACAACGGACATTCAGTCATTACTGGCAAAAGATGGTATTGTGTACGATGTTAAAGGGTCCTTTAAAGAAATTGCACAAAATCTGAATTATATGAGTCTGTAACATTTACCGGATGCCATTCCCCACTTTATCAGGTAAGTGATACGCCTTGTCAAAAATGACCCCGAATAAAAAAAATACAATAATATATTTAATACTTTTGATTCCGAATCTATGGAAAATAATAGCATCAATAACATTAAGAATTTCACTCTTATCGGAGTAGGTGGTTATATAGCAGTACGTCATTTAAAAGCCATTAAAGAAACCAATAACCAATTATTGGCATCACTGGATCCGGCTGACAGTGTAGGAATTATTGACAGCTATTTCCCGGACAGTTATTTTTTCGTTGAATTTGAGCGATTCGATCGTCATATTGATAAACTGAGAAGGAAAAACATACTTGTTGATTATGTGTCAATTTGTTCACCTAATTACCTGCACGATTCTCATATACGTTTTGCACTTCGGATAGGCGCCAATGCGATATGTGAGAAACCCCTGGTATTAAACCCCTGGAATGTGGATGCCTTGGCCGAAATTGAGGAAGAATCAGAAAAGAAAGTGTACAATATTTTACAATTGCGGTTACATCCATCCATCATACAATTAAAAGAAAAAATTGATAATAACGGCAGCGATAAAATTCACGACATAGATTTGACTTATATAACAAGTCGGGGGAACTGGTATTATATCTCCTGGAAAGGGGATGTACATAAATCAGGTGGTATTGCTACCAATATTGGTGTTCATTTTTTTGATATGCTCACCTGGGTATTTGGAAAAATCAAACAAAATACAGTTCATCTGTTGGAGGATAATAAGGCATCCGGTTTTCTGGAACTGGAAAAAGCCAGGGTTCGTTGGTTTTTAAGCATTGATGTGAATGATATTCCTGATCATGCCCTGAGTCAGGGTAAAAGGACCTATCGATCCATACAAATGGATGGAGAGGAAATTGAATTCAGTCAGGGATTTACCGATTTGCATACCCGCAGTTACGAAGAGATATTAAAGGGAAACGGATTTTCATTGCAGGAATCCCGACAATCCATTGAAGCTGTATATACCATACGAAATTCAAAACCGGTGGCGGTAAAAGGTGAATATCATCCATTGCTAAAAGGAAATAAAGAATTCATTAAATAATTAAAATGATAACGCATGAGTAAGGTAGCATTAATAACCGGGATAACAGGCCAGGATGGCGCCTATTTAACCGAGTACCTGTTAAAAAAAGGTTATACGGTACATGGTATTAAACGCAGGAGCTCGCTGTTTAACACCGATCGCATCGATCATTTGTACCAGGATCCCCATGCCCCGAAACCAAATCTGTTTCTGCATTATGGCGATTTAACCGATTCAACCAATCTGATTCGAATTATACAGGAAATACAGCCGGATGAGATATACAATCTGGCTGCGATGAGCCATGTACGGGTAAGTTTTGATACGCCTGAATACACAGCAAATGCTGATGGTATTGGTACCCTGCGCATTTTGGAGGCCATTCGATTATTAGGATTGACAAAGAAAACAAAAATATACCAGGCTTCTACATCCGAGCTATATGGGCTGGTGCAGGAAGTTCCACAATCGGAAAAAACACCATTTTACCCGAGAAGTCCGTATGCCGTTGCAAAATTATACGGATACTGGATTACCGTTAACTATCGTGAAGCCTACGATATGTTCGCCTGCAACGGTATCTTATTCAATCACGAATCGCCCATCAGAGGAGAGACTTTTGTAACCCGTAAAATAACCCGTGCTGTGGCACGTATTGCGCTGGGATTACAGGAAAAAGTCTTTCTTGGCAATTTATCATCCAAACGTGACTGGGGACATGCCAAAGATTATGTGGTAGGTATGTATAAAATACTGCAGGCTGATAAACCTGATGACTATGTATTGGCTACCGGTGTAACAACTGAGATTCGGGAATTTCTGCGTAAAACATTTGCTGAGCTGGGTATTGAAGTTGCATTCAAAGGTAGCGATGAAAATGAAAAGGGTTACATCAAATCCTTTGATGAGAGCAAAGGATGGAAGGTGAAAATTGGTCAGGAGATAGTAAGCATTGATCCGCGTTACTATCGACCAACAGAAGTAGATTTGTTGATTGGTGATCCTACCAAGGCCAATACCGAATTGGGATGGCAACCCAAATACGACCTTGACGGACTTATAAAAGACATGATCCACAGTGATGTTAAACTAATGCAAAAGGATCAGTATCTGCGGGATGGTGGATATGACACATTAAATTATTTCGAATAAAATAAACTTATTGCCGGGTACCGTATCGTAGGATGATACCGGCAAACTGTTACCAGCTATCGGTATTATGGAAAAAAATGCAAAAATATATATTGCCGGACATCGCGGTCTTGTAGGTAGTGCCCTGGTAAGAAACCTTGAAAAAAAAGGGTACAACAACCTTGTTTATCGTACCAGCAAAGAATTAGACCTTACGGATGCCAATGCAGTCTCATCCTTTTTTAAAAAGGAGAAGCCTGACTTTGTTTTTTTGGCTGCGGCAAAAGTGGGAGGCATTATGGCCAATAACATATATCGTGCTCAGTTTTTGTATGAAAATTTGCAGATACAGAACAATGTGATCCACCATAGTTATTTAAACGACGTGCAAAAACTCATGTTTTTGGGGAGCTCCTGTATTTATCCCAAAAATGCATTGCAACCGTTAAAAGAAGAATATCTGCTTACCGATACGTTGGAATATACCAATGAACCTTATGCCATAGCCAAAATATCGGGCATTAAAATGGCAGAGAGCTATAACCTGCAATACGGAACCAACTACATATCGGTAATGCCAACCAATTTGTATGGGCCAAATGACAATTACGACCTGGAAAAATCGCATGTATTGCCGGCATTGATACGTAAAATGCACCTGGGAAAATGCATACTGAAGAACGATTGGGATGCCATACAGGCTGATATGAACAGGCTACCCATTGAAAACGTAAACGGTCATTACAGCAGGGACGAAATTTTGTCTATACTTGCCAAATACGGTGTAAGTTATAACAATGGCCGGGTTACTGTGGAGCTTTGGGGTAGCGGCAGGCCCAGGCGCGAATTCCTGCACTCCGACGATATGGCCGATGCCTGTGTTTATCTGTTGGAGCATATTGATTTTCACGATATCGTTGGCCAGCCAAAGGAAAAAGTCGTTTCCACCAACAGGGATATTGAAGTACGAAATACCCATATTAACATTGGTATGGGAGCTGATTTAACCATTCAGGAACTGGCTGAAATGGTAAAATCGGTAACAGGCTTCGGAGGTGAGCTGCATTGGAATACCGATAAACCCGATGGAACCATGCGGAAGCTGATGGACGTTAATAAATTAAATGAGTTGGGATGGAAAGCCAATATCATGCTCAAAGAGGGAATAGAAATGGTATACCACCAATACAACGGATGATGCGGTTGCATTCCATAATTTCATACCAGCTGCAGATTGAATTAGAAAAGTAAACAACCACCGTTTTTCTAATGTACCGGTGAAAAGAGATAATTTGCGTGGGTTAAATTTTCTTTTGTCGGTTAATACGCATAATCTGATGCGTATAACTACGAGTATCAATTACGTAAAAGCTATCAATTATTGAGTAATAATACCCTGTACATTGATTTTGTGAATGATTATTTTTATCTTAAAATCAGTGGTACTATGAAAAAACTAAAAGTATTGATAGTAGATGATAATCCTCATTTTATAAATGCGCTGAAATTTATGTTAATCGACAATTTTAATGGAAAAATCGATACCATATCAACAGCCTCGAACGGGGAAGAAGCTCTCAATCTTTTAGAAAAAAACGTATTCGATACTGTTTTTATGGATATAAACATGCCAGTGAAAAACGGGATTGAAGCCACCAAAGAGGCCTCCTCATTATATCGGAATTTAATAATAGTTGCCGTTTCTTTTCACTCTGAAATGAAATATGTAGTACAAATGATTGAAGCCGGTGCACGCTCTTACATTATAAAGGACGAAATAAGTGCCGAAGCATTGGAGAAAGCATTGGAAATTCATTCTGTCGTATAACCATATCTTCTGTTTACATTTTCTTTTATTTCATTATTTTTTTTTAATTCCGTCATTTCGATTTATATTTTCTATCTTCCCGCTCGAATATTAAAACTGTAATATGTCCGGTGGCAGGAATATTTTGCTGTTTTGGAAAGTAATGCTATGGAGTTTAATGATGATCATACTCTTCACACTTCCCGGCAGTGCCTTTAAATCCGTAAAAACTTTTCCACATATCGATCTGGTCGTGCATGCCGCCTTTTATTTCATTCAAACATGTTTACTAATACAGGCTGTACTTAAATACAACCGGCTTAACAATAAATCCTTAAATATTTTGGTTTGGTTACTATTCCCTTTTATTATGGGATTTACCATTGAAACTGTACAGGAATTGTTTATCGCAAACCGTTATTGGGATTCTATGGATGTAGTTGCCAACCTGGCCGGTTTATTCATGGCGCTGGGTATCTCACGCACCAGATTATTCGCTATACTCCTACCTTTTGAGGCTCGTTCGCGATGACGATTTTACCTCATACGAGTGAAATAACCGACCACAATTGAAAAACGAACCTGGTAACTGAAAAAACTTCTATCTGTGTTCGGGCGTCTACCTCCCAACGCAATCCCTTTCGTTGACATAAATATTAGATTGCTTCAATAGGCAATGATTTTAATGGAAAAAAAGGTAAGCAATAAAAATTCCCGCAATAATTGCGGTGAAGTCGGCTAATAAACCGTATTGCAATGTATAACGCGAGTTTTTAATATTCACTGCGCCGTAGTACACTGCAAGGGTATAAAAAGTTGTTTCTGTGCTACCCTGAAAAGTGCATGCCAATCGACCAACAAACGAATCGGGCCCGTAAAAATCCATCGCTTCGGTCATCATTCCACGTGCTCCGCTGCCGCTTAATGGTTTCATGAGACCGGTAGGCAGGGCGCCTACAAAATCGGTATTCAATCCAAGCCATTCGAAGGGCGCCTTAATACCCAATATGATATAGTCCAATGCCCCGGATGCCCTGAACACACCAATAGCAACAAGCATAGCCACAAGATAGGGTATAATTTTAACCGCTACATGAAACCCTTCTTTGGCACCATCAATAAACGTGTCGTATACATTTATCTTTTTGCGCATACCCAAGGCAATAAAAGCAATGATGATAACAAGAAGAATGAAATTCCCGCCTACTGATACCACCTTTTCAATTTCAGATTTGGGCAAATGTGCTATAAGCATGACAATACCAACAATGATAGCCGTAATGGTTCCCAAATACAGCACTACTACATGATTGAATAAATTAATCCGCTGCCTGATTGAAACCGATATGAGTCCCACCATTGAGGAACAAAAGGTAGTAAGCAATATAGGGATAAAAATATCAGCCGGGTTGGCTGCACCCATTGCTTCACGAACCGCCATGATGGAAACGGGGATCAGGGTGAGTGCCGAAGTATTGAGCACCAGGAACATAATTTGTGCATTGGAAGCTGTATCTTTTTTTGGATTAATGGTCTGCAACTCTTCCATGGCTTTCAGGCCAAGCGGTGTAGCCGCATTATCGAGACCGAGCATATTGGCCGAAAAATTCATGATCATGGCACCCATGGCCGGATGTTTATCAGGTACTTCCGGGAATAACTTTTTGATCAATGGCGAAAACATCCGGGAGATCACATGAATAGCACCTCCCTTCTCTCCTATTTTCATGATGCCCAACCACAGTGTCATAACACCTATCAGTACAATAATGATGTCAATACTGGTGGAAGCCATATCGAACGTACTTTGTACGATGGCTGCAAAAACTCCCGTATCACCGAAAAAAATAGTTCTTACCAGCGCCACAACAAAGGCTACCAAAAAAAAAGATATCCAAATGTAATTCAATACCATATTATGCTCATTCAATATCCTCTGTTTCCTCGTCGACAACAGCAAAATCCAACTGTTTTTTTGCCAAATTGGCACGAAGGATCTCTACCCTTACTTTGTCACCAAGCTGGTATGTTTTACCGGTATGACGGCCATGAATGGTGTAGTTTTCTTCATCAAAAATATAATAATCATCTAATAACTCACGCATGGCCACCAGTCCTTCACATTTATTATCAATAATCTCCACAAAAAAGCCCCATTCGGTAACCCCGGAAATAATACCTTCAAAAAACTGCCCGATTTTGTCCTGCATAAATTCCACCTGCTTATACTTAATCGATGCCCTTTCCACATCAGTGGCCAGCTTTTCCATTTCAGATGAATGCCTGCACAATTCTTCATATTTGCCTTCGCTTTTTGACTTTCCTCCTTCGAGGTAATGAGCCAGCAGGCGATGCACCATCATATCAGGATACCTGCGAATGGGCGATGTAAAATGGGTGTAATATTTAAAAGCCAGTCCGTAATGGCCAATATTATCCGTTGAATATTCGGCTTTGGCCATTGATCGCAAGGCCAGGGTTTCTACCAGGTGTTGCTCCGGTTTGTTACGCACATCTTCAAGCAGTTTATTGAGTGATTCCTGTATTTTTTTACCGGAAGTCAGTAATATCCGATGACCAAATTTATGGATGATATAGGCAAATGATTCCAGTTTTTCCATATTGGGCAGGTCGTGGATACGATAGACGAATGTGGGCGGTTTCTTGTTTTTTTCTTCATCACCAATAAAGGCCGCTACACGTTTATTGGCCAGTAGCATAAATTCCTCTATCAGTTGGTTCGATTCCTTCATTTCCTTGAAAAACACGCCAACGGGTTTTCCTTTCTCATCGAGATTAAATTTCACCTCATCGCGTTCAAAAGCAATGGAGCCGTTTCTGAAACGTTCAGCTCTGAGAATCTGTGCCATTTGATGGAGGATGAGCAATTCATTTTTCATATCACCCTTGCGCTTTTCAATAACTTCCTGTGCTTCTTCGTAAGCAAAGCGTCGATCGGAATAAATGACGGTGCGCCCGAACCATTCATCCATGATCTCTGCCTGTTCGTTCATTTCAAAAACAGCTGAAAAGCATAGTTTTTCTTCCTTCGGCCTGAGGGAACAAACACCATTCGATAATTTTTCGGGTAACATGGGGACTACGCGGTCTACCAGATAAACCGAAGTGGCACGGTATTCGGCCTCCTCGTTGATAATGGTACCGGGGTGCACATAATGGGAAACGTCGGCAATGTGAATACCTATTTCCCAGTTGCCATTCTTTAATTTCTGAATAGACAGGGCATCATCGAAATCCTGCGCATCGTGCGGATCGATGGTGAAGGTAGGTACTTGTCGAAAATCGCGCCGTTTGGCAATCTCTTCAGGGGTGATTTCATCGGGTATCTTTTCGGCAGCCTTGTTCACCTCATCGGGAAACTTATAGGGTAGTTCAAATTCAGCGAGTATGGCATGCATTTCCGTTTCATTCTCACCGGGAAAACCCAGTACATCCACAATTTCACCAAACGGATTCTTGGCTTTTTTAGGCCAGTCAGTAATTTTGGCAATGGCTTTTTGGCCATTTTTGGCTCCTTTCAGGTGCTCGAGCGGTATAAAAAGATCGTAAGGCATATTTCGGGAATCGGGAATGAGAAAGGCAAAATTCTTGCTGATCTCAACCAAACCGACAAAGGTGGCCTTTGATCGATGAATGACCTCCACCACCTCGCCTTCCAGGTGTCTTTTTTTGCGTCTGGCATATAAATATACCTTTACCGTATCGCCATGCAGGGCATGATTCAAATGGTTATGGGAAATAAATATATCTTCATTCAGATCGGGGGATACCACAAATGCATTTTGTGATGAGGTTAATTGCACGGTTCCGGAAATATACCCGGCCTTTGATTTAAGCTTGTATTTCCCGCGGTATAGCTCCTCTATACGGCCTTCGTTTTTGAGCTCAATCAGCATTTCATTGATGAGCTTTTTCGTATACGCATCGCGCACCATAAGCTGGGCGGCAATTTGCTTGTAATTGTACGTTTTTTGCGGCTCGTTGCCAAATATACCCAGGATACTATTGGTCAATGCATTTTTATTGATTTTTCCGGATTCTTTTCCGGGCCTTTTTTTCTTTTTCTTTGCCATAGAATAGTGTTTGCAGGAAGACTAAGGTAATGATTCCCTGGTAGGGTTGTGTTGTTAATAATGATATTTTATCAACGAAACCGCTATGGATAATATTAAATTTTGGTTACCCGCATTTATGCTATTGAGGTCTCTATCTGACCGGAGCGTTTGATGGCATTTTCGAAAATTGCTTTTTTCAATTATGGGTGTTTTCAGACATTCATAAATAAACCCAAACGAATTGCGGTAATCCATCATAACCGTTTAATGATCCAGCTCCCTTTCTCTGAATCCGAGTAAATAAAGCAGTGCGTCTAATCCCAGGTTAGAAATGGCCTGTTGGGCGTTTTCCTTCACGATGGGTTTGGCATGGAAAGCTATTCCCAGCCCCGCAATATTGATCATAGGCAGGTCGTTGGAACCATCACCCACGCAAATAACCTGTTGGAGATGAATATCTTCCTTAAAAGCAATATTTTTTACCAATTCGGCTTTTTTACGGCCATCCACAATTTCACCCAAATGGTTACCGGTTAATTTATTATCCACAATTTCCAGGTCGTTGGCAAATACATAATCAATATCAAGTTTGTTTTGAAGGTATTTGGCGAAATAGGTAAATCCACCCGACAACAAGGCTGTTTTATAGCCATATTTTTTGAGTGTCCTGAACAGTTTTTCGGCACCTTCAGTCAGTGGCAGGTTTTCGGCTATTTCCCGCATTACTGACTCTTCCAGTCCTTTTAACAACCCCACACGTTGCTTAAAACTTTGTGCAAAATCGATTTCACCACGCATGGCAGCTTCGGTAATTTTTACGACCTGATCACCTACCCCAGCCCTGGCCGCCAGTTCATCAATTACTTCGGTACGGATAAGGGTCGAATCCATATCAAAACATACCAGACGCCGGTTACGCCGATAAATATTGTCCTCCTGAAAGGCTATATCCACATCAATTTCCTTGGCGGCATCCAGAAATTGCTTTTTCATTTGTTCCATATCCCTGGCCGTTCCGCGAACCGACATTTCCACACTTGAATTGGTACGGGGCCTGGATTCCTTTTCCTCATCCAGGTTTACACGTCCTGATAATCGTTGAATAATATCAATATTCAGTCCCTGTTGATAGACAATATTGGTAATTCGTGCAATTTGCTCCGCGCTAAGCTTACGACCCAGCATGGTTATAATATAGCGGCCTTTACCCTGTGCCTGCACCCAGTTATCGTAATCGGCAATGGAAATTGGTGTAAACTTAATTTGCAACCCCAGCTCATAAGCTTTGAATAACAGGTCTTTCAAAACCGGGGATGATTCGGCGCGGGCTGATACTTCAAACAGCATGCCCAGGCTTAGATGATCATGGATCACAGCCTGCCCGATATCCAATATATTTACCTGGTATTTGGCCAGGATTTGCGTAAGTGAAGATGTTAAACCGGGTTTATCAGGACCAATTACGTTTAAGAGAATAATTTCTTTTTTATTTTTCACAAATAATTCGTGTTTGGTAAACATTTGTACAACAGATGGACCTTAATCAAACTCCTTTTCATGTATCATGTTGCCATCCTGGTCATAAAATTTCCATGTATTCACAGGCGCGCCATTATTTAATCTTCCTTTTATCTGAATGTTGCCATTTTCGTAATAGGCTTTAAACATGCCATGTTTAAGGCCGTCTTTCAGCCGAAACTCATATTTTAGTACGTCGTTTTCATAAAAAACTTCCTGTTTATTGGCATCCAGATCATGAATAACAATCTCGTTCAAAAATGACAGGTCATATTTTTCCCTGGCATCTGCCTGACTGAATAATGCCGTATCAGGTTGAGGCTTTGGTTTGGGTCTGGCAATGGACTGATAATATATCGGCTCCTGCTTTTCATATTGGGGGACGAAATTACTAACTATTTCTATATCGAGCATATCCCGTTTTGACCTCATTGAAATTCCCACCTGCGAAAAACTTGTAATATACTTACGCTGCGGCTGCATATTTTGCCATGTCTGCGAACTAACAATAGTTTGTAAATTATTGTAAAATACGGGTGTGTTCAGGTAAATAAAAATATTGGATGTGTTTTTAAAATTACCGGCGAAATTATAATATTCAGGATTATATGCCAGGGTAGATTGCGATAGGTGATCGTCAATCGTGTTTTTTAGTGTTTGCGGATGATTGCTGAATATTACATATTCATTTATTTGCGTAAAATACGGTTTATCAAGTTTTTCCAATAAATTGCCAAACAGTAGTTTAATAAGCCGTCCAAAAGACAGATAATGGATTTGATACCCCCGGTAATCGATGCTGTTAAATCCGGCCGGGCTGTTCTTTTTAATCTGATTGGTTATGTAATGCAGGTTTTCCCTGGCTTTTTCGGCATTATTGGCTTTGATAACAAAAGCAAATTCATTGTACGACCCGAGGTTCGATGGGGCTGTTTGCATCAGGGTAATTTCATCTCCGATCCAGCTAAGCAGGTTTTTTTCGATGGAAATATCAAATTTCTTATTCAGTAATTCACGGTATTCAGCAATTTGATCCTGATCTTCATGGCTAAGCAAACTCCGGGTTTCCTGGTAAAACCTTTGGAAATCTTCCATTCCGATATTCACAAAAGTGGCGCATCGGGAGGGTATGATTTCCAGACTGGTAAGTTGTGATTGCCCGCATTGAATCATTTGTGTATACAACGACCTGCTGGTATCGTTCAAGGTAGCTTTGAGCCTGATAGCCGGATTTTTGCCATCGATAAATAACAAATTGGCGCCGGCGTAATGCATCATATTGTTAAGCTGACCAACCAACGATTTGTTTTTTACAAACGGATGTAACCAATGGGTAAATTCCTGTACCGGAATGTAGAGCGCCAGTAGTCCTTTTTGATCAACATGTTTGGCAACATCGATATAATGAAGATCGCGCCCAATCGTCATGCGGTTTTGTTCATCAATTGATTTTTCTACCAACTGATGGTTCATAGAAAAAAGCAATTTGTTTTTCACAATAGTGAAATAATAATATTCAGCGTTTAGCCTGTCTAATAACTCATATACCGTACTTTCCTTATACACCCTGCTGCTAATGGTATATCCATCACCCAATATTTTATTGATGCGTTTAAGGAATACCGGTATGCTTTTCGATGGCTTAATGGTAGCTATAAAAAGCATATCATAATGTGCCGGGTCAACCGGATGGTAACTCATAAGCAAATCGGCAGAACCCAAGAGACGAAGTAATAGCTTATTATCATGTACCAGTGAATCAATGGTCAGCACCTGTTGATTCAATTCTGCAATGTCTTTGTTCTGCTTCAGGAATTCCCACACGTCGGAAGATGTTAGTACATCAATGGTTTCAAAAGGATTTTCCATTTTCAAGATCATGGCTGCATCAGAAGGTACCAGATAAACCGACTGATAACGGATGTCTTTACGCAGAAACCAATAAATGCCTATTCCTAAAATGAATAGTGTTAAAAGGATACCGATAGTTTTAAGAATCTTTTTCATAATGAATTATAAATAGTGGTTAAGCATAAGCCGTACCAGGTAATCATAATGTTCACCTTCTGCCAGAATTTCAACGGTATAACCCGTATCATTCGCTATTTCCATTAGTGTTTCCCTATCCAGGTATAACCAGTCGAACCATTCTGATACCAGATTATTATATTTCATTTGACAGGAAATGGTTCCATAGTAGTTGTCGTTGTTCAAATTATAGCATTCATCCTGAAACAGGTAAATAATATCCGAGGTGTCAAATATAATTTGTCCTTCCGGTACAAGCAATTTTTTTGCCTGTTGCAAAAAGTTACGATAGCCTTTTGGGTTACCGCAAATGCCAATGCCATTCATAAGCAATAGCAATGTATGATAATTTGCTGTAGGTTGGAAATGAAAAAAATCTGCTTCATGAACCACCCGTATTCCCCTTTTTCGCATTACCTCACAAGCCTGGTCAGAAATATCCAGTGCATCCACCGAAAAACCTTTTTGTTGTAATAGCTGTGTATGGCATCCCGCACCTGCACCTATATCCAATACCTTGCCTCTGCATGCTTTCAATGCCAACTGCTCCAATACCGGCATATCTTCAATAGTTCTGAATAACAATGATACAGGTAACTCATACGATTCCACATCCTTGCTGTGCACATAAATTGTTTGTTCTCTCGGTGACAGAAAATAATCATGGATAGCCTGTCCTAACGGATCATGGTGTTTGTGTTTTTGCATGTTTTAATATGTTTTGGCAACCCAGGCTATTGAAAAGAAATTAGCATCATTTCAAAATTTTTAGGTGGGAACGATTCAGTGTTGGTAAGCTTTTCGATTTTGACGAATTGATGTTTTGTGTTCATTAAAGATAATTGATATGTTTTAGAGTTTGCTTATATTGTGCGTTGCTATAGGGCAAAAATAATCGAGTCTGCTAAAAATGTTGCTAAATACACCAAAAATATGAAACAGTGTTTAACCAGACTGTTCATTTTACTACTCTTTTTACTCACATCGGTTAACTATGTAAAGGCCGGTACTGCCATACAATTGCCTGAAACCATTCAAAAAATCATGCTTAATGATGAGATTGAAGAAAAAGCCGAAGAGATTCTTCAATCGATTGACCATTATAACCTGGTAAACACCTATCAGGCCATAGCCATTGGCCAGGCTACCCTGCCCGGCATACAGGACCCTGCCATGAGGGCGCGAATTACGAAAAGCCTGGCAGTTGCTTATTATACCTCCGGAAATGGAATGTTGGCCGATTCATTATATTTTGAAGCACTGGTTATATTTGATTCCCTGGAGATGACACAATCAAAAGCCGAGGTATTTAACAACCTCGGTTTAATGCATTACGATCGCAACGGTTTTGAAAAAGCACTTCATTACCTGCACAAAGCGCAGGAAATCAATCAGGTAATAGCTGATACGGCCTCATTGATTAAAAATTTGTCCAATATTGCACTGTGTTATAAAAAACGGGGTGAGACAAAAAAAGCGCTGAAAGAACTAAACCATGCCTATCAGCTATCGGAAACAATAAAAAATAATTATTTGCGGGCACTGGTATTAACCAACATTGGTGAGGTTTACCATAGCATGGATAATCATCAGCTGGAATTTGAATATTATAATATGGCACTGTCTCAGATAGACAGTATCTCCAATAACTATTTGCGAACCAATTTACATTTAAATATTGCCGGCAATCGGCTTGAAATGAATCGTACTCATGAAGCCTGGTATCATTTGAATATGACCCGTGAATTAGCTGAAAATTATGGTTTTCAGAAGTGCCTGAAAGATGTATACCTGCATTATTCACAATACTTTTCAAAAACCGGTAATACCCATCAGGCATTTGCATATTACAAAAAATATCATCAGCTATCTGACAGTATTGATCAGCTATCTGAAGCCAACAGAATTCAAGCCATACACTCGAAATTTGAGTATGAAAATTACCTCAAACATAAAGAGCAACAGCAAAACGTCGCTATACACAACGAACAACTTATCAATAGACGTACTGTACTTGTTATATCGCTGTCCGTCATACTGTTGTTGGTTTTAACCCTTTTTACAACTCTGTTGTTTTACAGCCGCAAAACCATCCGGTTAAATCGTATGTTGAACACCCAAAAGTCGGAACTACAGGAATTAAACCAACGTAAAGATGAGTTTTTTTCTTTTGTAGCCCATGATCTTAAAAATCCGATCAGCAATATTCTGGGATTTTCCGAATTAATGGCACAAAATCTTCCCGGGAAAGAAAAAAGCAATCTGAACAGATATTCATCACAAATAAAAGAATCAGCCAAATCACTCAATGCGTTAATTGATAATCTTTTAAGCTGGTCGCGAATCACAAGAGGGAAAATAAAATTTGAACCCGAAATTATTGACCTTAACAGTACGGTAAGAGATGCTATTGAATTGTATCGTAAACCAGCCATTAAGAATGAAATTACCATCGTAAACGATATACATGATACCATTGAAGTGTATGCCGATCGGGACATGACCCAAACCATTTTGAAAAACCTGATTTCCAATGCTGTTAAATTCAATCGTAATCTTGGCCATGTTTATGTAACCAGCGCAATATATGGCAATAAAGTTGAAATACAGATTAAGGACACAGGTGCCGGTATTAAGGGCGAGTATATAAGTAAGCTATTCCGTATTGACGTTAAAAGATCAGGTATCGGCCAGGAACAAAAAAATGGCGGTGGCGGTATGGGACTTATTTTAACGCGTGAAATGGTGTTAAAAAATAATGGTGATATTTATGTTGAAAGTGAATATGGTAAAGGCTCCACATTCTCATTTACATTGCCATTGGTGACAAAGGAAATGAAACGACTACTTGGTAACAGCGCTTATGATATCAATCGCTATCTCGACCACATTGCCACCTATAACTCCTTTCCGGATGAATTAAAACAGCAAATTATAAACCATTTACTCCCCCGTTATCAAAAAATCCAAAAAATATTATCGGTTGACGATCTGATTCATTTTTCAGAATTAATTATACAATTAGGTCAACAGTATCATATCCGTCCGCTTGAAGATTATGGACAGGAACTTTGGAAACTCACCAAAGAATTAAAATTTGATAAAATATTGACATTGCTACCACAGTTTGATAAAATTTCTGACTTCATTTTAACAACCGAAATGAAAACCCAACATACCTAAAATCTCCATATTTTGTCATTATCAAACTATTTTCCTATATTCCCCCGCCTAAACTATTTTTCCCGGCCAATTTATGCCAGTGAAGTCAAAAAAAGCATATCAGGTACTCATTGTAGATGATATACCAAACAACCTGAATTTTGTAAGTGATGCATTGTTTCAGGAAGGGATCGGTATTACAATAGCCACCAACGGGCCGGATGCATTGGAAATTGCTACTTTAAAATATCCCGACTTAATATTGCTGGACATATCCATGCCTGAAATGGATGGTTATGAAGTTTGCAGGCATTTAAAAAATAATGAAAAAACTTCTGAAATACCGGTTATTTTTCTCACAGCAAAAGTTGAAAGTGAAGATATTATTAAAGGTTTTCAGGTAGGTGCGGTTGATTACATTGTGAAGCCATTTAATGCCATGGAATTAATATCAAGGGTTAAAACACACCTTGAACTTAAAGATAAAAGGGAACAATTAGAACAGCTTAACAAATCGCTTGAAGAAAAGGTTACCGAGAGAACACAGGAATTAAAACAAAAAAATGATGAACTGAAGATAGCCTACCAAAAACTCGAAAACCTGGATAAAGCCAAAAATGAATTTATACTTCATATCAATCATGAACTTCGTACTCCTTTACAAGGTATACACGGATATTCTAAATTAATTGAAGAGTACGCCCAGAATAATGAACAGCTTGAATTTGTGCATGGTTTAAATCGTTTAACCGATCGATTGGTTCGCCTGTCAGAGATATCTCTGTTATTTACCGAATTGAAGGCAGCCAATTACAAGGAGGAAATCCATCCTGTATCCGTGAAAGAAGTTTTTGACAAACTGATTCTTAAACATATTGATAACGAAAAAAATATTTTAATTAAAAAAGAGATGCATCCTGAAACAATTGAAATTTCAGCAGATATAAAATTAATGATGACCTGCATGGAAATTTTGGTTGATAATGCATTAAAATATTCTTCCAATAACAGTATGATACTTCTGAAAGCCGGCACTTACAACCATACCCATGTGTTAATAGAAATCATTGATCATGGCCCCGGATTTTCAGATAAATCAAAGCAAGCCGTTTTCGATCTGTTTACTGCTGATAATACCGATCATAAATCGTATGGATTCGGAATTGGCCTGGCCACTGCGAAACTTATTATGGAACATGTTTCCGGTAAGATCGAAATTGAGAATAATGAGGAATTGGGCGCTACAGTAAAACTCTACTTTCCGCTACTTGCGGTTAATTAAAACTGTCGGGATGCGCCAATAAATAATTCTCCGCTTCCACCGACCAAATACCATTGTGTGCATCGCAAATATCGGCCAGTATGGCAAAGTGTTTATTGGTTTTACCTTTTTCCCGGAATTCATCTATGGCAGTTAATGGCATATCCAATTGGGTATACATTAATTTCTTGCCACCGGGTATGGTTGGTAAATTTAATGTGGTTTCCGGAACTGCATCCAATCCGCCAATATGCGTTATCAATCCCGCCGGGTCCAGCCCTTTGGATAAATAATACAGGGCATCTTTCAGATCATCGTTATTTCCCCCTGATGTTCCAACCACATGGGTGAATTTATAATGCACATTGTAAAAATTCAGGGACGCTTTAAAATTCGGGTCCGAAGGGCCGGCAAAAAAGTTCAGGCAACCCGATTCAGCCAGTATGGCATCAGCCTGCTCAATAAGCGGAGCCACCGGGGCAAATACAAATACATCATCAAATCCCCGGTGATCGGTTAAGTCTAACAGCATCTCTACCGGGTTTCCTTCTGAAGTGTTGATATAATGCATCTCAATGCCTTTCTCTTTGGCATTTTGTATGGTATATAACCTGGCAGCACGATCTAAACGGGTTTGATCGATATCGGTGATTACCAATCGGTTGGGTTTTCGGTCTTCCCGGTTAATGGCGTAATTGATGGCCGCCAGTCCCATGGGCCCGACACCGGCCAGAATAGCCATGTTACCACCATCAGCTATATCCATATCGTGTACATACGAACCCGGCGTAGTATGATAATTGGCATGCATGGCACCAATCACACATGATAATGGCTCAGCCAGGGAAGCCGGATAATAGCCCTCACCTTTGTAAATAAGCAGGCAATCCTGTTCCATCACTTCATTGGGAATTATTACATACGTTGCATCCCCGCCAATGTATTGATATGAATATCCCGGTGCGCTTAAAATACCCACTGGCCCGTCTTTGTAATTCAACGCCGGCTGAATGGAGAATTTTTGCCCTTTACTGAACTTTCCAGCCCATTTACTGCCAACTTCAATAAGTTCACCTGCAAATTCATGCCCGATTAAGATGGGCTTTTCACTCACATCATCCGGTATTCGCTTGTGGTCGGCACCCTGCGTTGATGCTTTGTAAGACGACATGCACAGGGAGTCGGATACAACCCTGGCCAGTATTTCATCATCGTTGACGGGCGGTAACTCAAATTCTTCAAGTCGCAGGTCTTTCTTTCCGTATAGTCGAATGGCTCTTGTTTTCATATTAATTTGCAAAGGCGTATGACGCCGGATTATTTGTTTTTACTATCGATAATGTTTAATTACGTCCCTGTATCTCAAAATACGGTTGTGTTTATTTCAACATGTTTTGTCCGCCGGTAACCGGTATGGCCTGGCCTGTTTCATATTCCTGATCGATGGCGTATAAAATGGCTTTCACCACATCTTTTACTTCACATCCGCGTCCGGCAGGAACTTGCGATTCATAATGTTTTTTCACCTCATCAATACTTTGGGCGCCCGGTACCTTACCGGTTTTAAGGTACTGGGCAAACAACCCGTTTTCCGGATCGCTCCACAAGGGGCCGTCAAAAAAATTACCCGGACAAATGGCATTTACTTTTATTTTATAAGGCATTAATTCCAGGGCAAAAGACTGGGTAAGACCAATGCCTCCGAATTTACCACCGGCATAGGCAAAGTTTTTATTGCTGCCTTTTAATCCCGATTTGGAATTAATCTGAATGATATCGGTATAATAATCAGGATTAGCAGTATGTTGCTTTTTCAATACTTGTGAGGCATATTTGGCACAATAGAAAAAACCGGTATAATTTACTTTGGTCATCTGGTCAAATGTCTCCGGTGTCATTTCATCCAATCCGCCAGCCCTTAATATGCCCGCATTACTAATGATGGCATCCAGTCCGCCAAAATACAAAACAGATTGGTCAATCAATGATGCTACGGAAACCGGATCAGCCACATTGGTTTTTACAAACACGGCTTTGTTTCTTCCTCCTTGCATATTGAGGGTTTCAGCCATCTCCATACCTTTTTCTTCGTTCAGGTCGGCTATTACAATATTGGCACCCCAGGCAAATAATTCCCTTGCAATACCACCTCCAAATCCCTGAGCACCACCGGTAATAATTACAATTTTATCATTCATCCGGGTGTTTATAATTGTTTCATTATTTGTTAATTGTGCAGATTGGCCATTTGGATCAGGAAACAGATTATATAATAACTGGTCCGTACCGCGTTTACTATCTGAAATGGCGGCAATACCATCATTTTCAAACAGTATGTATTCACATTGATCCGTTTTTGCTTTTCGTAATTGTTGCAGGACTTTTTCTTCAGATTCATCAATGATTTTTACATACCTGCTGTTCACCTGTTGAATGGCTGATTCGGCGTTGCCATTTTCTGCTGTTTGATAAGTAATAATGGCCGGTTTGGTATGCTTGCCAAATATCATCCGGGCAGCAGGCAATATGTTTCGTAATAATTCTTTATTCATAACCAATTGGTAGCTGCTTAAGATACTGGTTGATCACGGCATGGCCCAACTCTTCAAATGTTTTTCTTTCATGGGTTTTGCCATGTCCCGATTCATTAATATATCCTTCCCGGTTCCGTGCTTGTAAGTACTGATGTGCAGCTATAACACAAGTCCCGTTGTAGCTAACCTGCTTTAATTCATCATCTAAAGCCGCATCTCTGCACGCCACTGTCAAAGGTGTAAGGGAAGGCGTATTATGTTCAGTGCCATAAGTAACCAGGAAACCCATGTTGTAAAAATACTGCGTGTATTCTTTCAGTTTTTCATAGCTGTTTCGGCCCGGAATGAATTCGATACTAAATACACCTCGTTCCAACAGTTTATTAGCCAATTCTTTTTTTGAGCGTTCAAAATCGGTAAAATGCCCATTCTTATCATCCAGTAATAAGGGATAAGTTGGAATACCACCGGCGTCCAATATCATTGCCCGAATTTCATTAAATGATAAAAATGCATTGTCGTCCTCGGGTACAAAGGCATGGCCTCCTGCTTTTAACAATGCCCCGCGAATTTCGTTTTCCAGTGTGTTAAAATCGGAAACAACCGGTTCCGGGTCTTTACCAAATAGCGATGAATAAAATTCCAAACGTTCTTCCGGGGATGGGTAATATTCTTCAGCTGACAGGCGTATTGCCTTGGCAATATGTCGTTCTCTTACCAGATTTTCGGCATACCGGTGCCGAAGATCATAAAACGATAACGTAAAACGGGCGTTGACAGATTGCAGGTAGTCATTGGTTTTTTTCACCATTTCTTTAACCTGGAGCTGACTGGAGTCAAATATCTGTTCCAGCTTATCTGTGGTTTTTTTGGAAGCCCTGAAAGGGTAATTGAGTCCTTTCCCGCTAAAATAAGTACGTCCGGGATTATTGGGATCATTCAGGCGTATGTTATTGGCCTGGTCTTCTTTGTTCAGTCCGATAAATTCGATATTAAACAACGGAAATATACCGTTTTTCGCACAAGTTTCTGCAAATTCCCTGTATCCGTCGGTTACATAAAAGTCGTTGATGCCAAGTGCTTTAATATCCTCATCCCTGGCCAGTGTTACCGCCTGCTCAATACTATCGAACGCACTGAACGAATAAGGTGTGTGAATATGGGCATTTACCTTATGATTGATGGGCCCATCCACCAGTTTATGTGTCAGTTGTTCAGCGTCCGGTAATTTTTTGAGTATGTTCATATTTATTAATTGTTTAAACACCTTTTCGGGATCGGATTATTTTTTGTGCATTGGTAAAATTATTACTTACCCGATGGTCTTTAAGAGGTACTATTTTTTCATGAATGGCATCAATAATCCACGAAGCCTGCGGAAAGAAATAATTTTCCAGTTCATACGCCGGTGTGATCCAATTGCGTGATCCAACAACAACAGGCGGAGCATCCAGCTCATCAAAGGCCATTTCGGTGATGTTTTGGGCCAGGTCTTTCAGATATGACCCTCTCTCACATGCATCGCTGGCCAAAATAATGCGTCCGGTTTTCTTTATCGATTCAATAACCGGTTCGTAATTGAAAGGTACCAGGGTACGTGCATCAATAATTTCAGCCGACATACCATATTTTTCCTGCAGGATATCGGCTGCTTCCCGCACCCGGTATAATGTTGCGCCAATGGAAAGTAAAGTAATATCATTGCCTTCTCGCTTCACATCGGGCTCGCCCAAGGGGATTTCGTAATATTCTTTTGGTACACCGCCTTCCCTGAATTCTTCTCCAATTCCGTAAATACGCTGACTTTCAAAGCAAATAACCGGGTCGGTTCCCTGTAATGCGGCATTCATAAGCCCTTTGGCATCATAAGGAGTAGCCGGGAAAATAACTTTAATACCAGGAATATGAGCCACCAATGATGACCAGTCCTGTGAATGCTGTGCACCGTATTTCGATCCTACCGATACCCGCATTACCACCGGCATTTTGATGAGGTTGCCGCTCATCGACTGCCATTTGGGTAATTGGTTAAATACTTCATCACCTGAACGACCCAGAAAGTCGCAATACATGATTTCAGGTATCACCCTGCCACCGCATATAGCGTAACCAATGGCAGTCCCGGCAATAGCGGCCTCAGAAATGGGCGAGTTGAATAACCGGTGATAGGGCAAGGCTTCGGTTAAGCCACGATACACGGCAAAAGCACCTCCCCAGTCGCGATTTTCTTCGCCATAAGCGATCAATGTCGGGTCTTTATAAAACCGATCAAAAATAGCCTCAAAAAGTCCGTCCCGAAGCTGGTATTGCTTCATACCGGAAAATGGTTTACCTTCTTTATCAAATGCATAGCGTTCTTTGCGTTCAATTTGTTTAACGCGCGGATTCTCTTCCATCGGTATGGCTACTTCGGGTTCGCGTCCCGGTTCCATGCTGTCAACGGATTCATTGGAAAACATCATATCACCAATTAATTCGGGATTTTGAACCAGGTCCATACGTGGTGAGATTTCATCGTTAATGGCTAATTTCAGCATATCAGTCAGATCATTAACTGTCTCTTTGCGAATCGCTTCCAGGTCGTTTTTACCCAATACATTGGCTTTCACCAGGTCATTACCATAAGTAATGATAGAATCGACATTTTGCCATGCTTCAATTTCCTCTTTTGTACGATACGAAGAGGAATCGGATGGAGAATGTCCACTGTAGCGATAGGTGAGTGTGTCAAGTAAAACAGGGCCTTTATTATTATTGAGCACCTCAATTTTGCGTTTATATGCATCAATAACGGCAAGCGGATTGTATCCATCAATTCTTTCGGCATGCATGTTTTCCCTGTTCATGGCAGCTCCCACGCGGGCAGCAATGTCGTATCCCATTGTTTCACCGCATGTCTGGCCACCCATACCATACATATTATTCATGATATTGATGATCACAGGCAATCCTCCTTTTTGTGCACCTTCCCATAATTGATGGTATTGGTCCATATTGGCAAATGCCATGGCTTCCCAAACCGGACCGCAACCCAATGAGGCATCTCCGATATTACAAACAACCACTCCCGGTTTATTATTGACCTTTTTGTACAATGCAGCCCCCACCGATATATCCGCTGATCCGCCTACAATGGCATTGTTCGGATAAATACCAAAAGGGGTGAAGAAGGCGTGCATAGACCCGCCCAGTCCGCGATTAAAACCGGTGTCACGTGCAAAAATCTCAGCCAGTGTACCGTATAGCAAAAATTTAATGGCCAGGGTTTTTACATCTCCCTTATGATTTTTTTCGACAATGGACAGTATTTTACCATCAAAAAATTCTTTCATGATTTTGTAAAGAGCATCATCATCCAGCTTGTGTATGGCTGACAATCCTTTTGCTAATATTTCGCCATGCGAACGGTGCGACCCAAAAATATAATCGTTAATATCCAGGTTATATGCCATTCCCACGGCAGAGGCTTCCTGACCAATGGACAAATGGGCAGGGCCCGGATGGTTGTACGCAATACCATGATATTCATTGGTTGTTTTAATCATGTTTAACATGGTCTCGAATTCACGAATCACAACCATATCCTTGTAAATACGGGTAAGATCATCATTTGAGAAATTAGCTTTCTCATCTTCAATCGACTTGTCGTAAATATTTACAGGAATCGAATCGAAACTGAGTGTTTGCTTCTTTCTTGCAGATGCCGGATCAATAAACTGTGCTTTTGGCATAATAAAATGTTTTTAGCCTGATTAAATGTTTGATGTAAATACTGTTTCTTTAAAAATTTCCGAAACGGTGGGATGAGGAAAAACCACTTCCTGCATTTCTTCTAATGTCATTTCCTGCTCGATGGCCATAGCGGCGCCGTAAATCAATTCGGAAGCGGGATTACCAACAATATGTACACCTATTATCTCGTTGTATTTTTTACCTGTGAGGATTTTGCATATTCCGCTAAAGCTATCATTTTCTGCTATAAACCGCCCTGCATACGTCATGGGTAATTTCCGAACCTCAAATTCAATATTATATTTTTTTGCTTCATCTTCTGTATAACCCACTCCCGCTATTTCAGGATTGCAATATACCACATTCGGAATGGCTTTATAGCGCATGTTGTCTTTCTTTCCAAGAATATGATTCACAACCACTTCACCCTCCCTGCTGGCAGTGTGGGCCAATAATGAAAAACCGGTTACGTCGCCGGCAGCATAAACATTAGGAATATTGGTACGACATTTTTCATCGATTTTAACACCCCCTTTGAATAGTTCAACACCCAGTTTTTCCAGTCCCAGACCTTCCACTATGGGCTTACGGCCCACACAGCAAAGAATTGCATTGCCATCTGATTCATGTGTTTCGCCTTCTTTTTCAAATTGTACTTTTTTACCATTGACCCCGGTTACCCTGGAACGCAAATGAAAGGTTATACCTCTTCGATCCAGCTCTTTGCGGGCAACGGCACTTATTTCAAGATCCATTCCAGAGAGTATCTCATCCATCATTTCAATAACCGTAACTTCGGTTCCTATGCTGTTAAAGAAGGAAGCAAATTCGGATCCGATCACACCACCACCAATAATAGTTAGCTTCTCAGGCGCTGTGGTGATCTCTAATATTTCCCGATTGGTCATAACAGTATCCGGCCCGAGCCCTTCAACAGGAGGAAGAAATGCATAGGAACCGGTGCATATAAGGATATTTTCGCAAGGGTAATGCTGATCATTACAGGCAATGTTTATATGCGTATTTGATTTGGAATGGATAGTAGCCGATCCTTTCACCACTTCAACCTTGTGATGTTTCATTTTACTACCAACCCCGCCAACAAGTTTTTTAACGGTTGCATTTTTACGTTTCATCATACCTTTAAAATCAACGGATGCATCTGTTGTTAGCACTCCGTATTTTTTACCATTTATGGCAGCTTCGTAAATTTTTGCTGCATACAGAAGCGATTTGGTAGGGATACATCCTTCATTCAGGCATACCCCCCCCAATTCTTTTTTTTCAAAAAGTACCACTTTCAGTCCGTTTTGTCCTGCACGCTCGGCAGCAACATAACCGGCAGGGCCGGCTCCTATGATTCCTAAATCGTACATTATATTTTAATCAAGCGTAGTTATATCAAAATTTTCAATTTCTGTTTTGATCGCTGCCAGTAGTTTGGTCGCCGGACCACCGTCCAGGGCACGGTGATCATAAGTTAATGATAATCCCATGTAGGGTACAAAACCAAATGAGCCATCATTGAGTGGCGCCGGACGTTGAATAATAGTATTTACCCCAAGAATACCGGCTTGTGGTAAATTGAGCACAGGCGTGAACATCTCAACACCATAATTACCCAGGTTAGAAACCGTGAATGTAGCTGCTTCGCCGGATAACAGGTCCGGATCGATATTACCTTTACGGCATGCCTCGACAACGGCTTTTAATTGCGATGACAGCCCTGTTAAGGAAAGATCATCAGCATTTTTAATGGCCGGAACCATGAGCCCGCGTTCCGTGTCTACAGCCAATCCTAAATGTATTTTTTTGAATTGGCGCATGCTATCGCCTATTAAATGTACATTGGCCTCCGGATGTTTAAGCAATGCCCTGATAACCGCATAGCAAACCATATCATTCAGGGTGATATTATATGCATAACCTTCTTCGGATTTCTTTTTGGCAATTTTTCGCAGCCTGAGTATGTTGCGGGCATCCGCACTCATATGATGGGTAAGTTGTGCGGAGTTCTGCAATGAGGCGTGCATAGCTTTTGCAATTCGTTTTCGGATGTTGCTGAGCGGCATCACTTCATGGTCTTCGGCATATACGTTATTAGACGCGCTGAGATCGCTATAAGTTATGTTTCCGCCCAATCCCGAACCTTCGGAAGGTGCTGAATACTCCTCTTCCTGCATGGCCTTTTTGGCTTTGGCGGTTATTTTTGGGGTTGTATCAAGAGCATGCAAAATATCGCGCTCAATAATTCGCCCTTCCGGTCCACTACCACTGATTTGCGCATAATCAAGCCCTTTATCATTAGCCAGCCTTTTGGCGCGGGGAGAGATTTTGCCATCGTTAATGCGAACTGTTTCCTGATCGGGCTGCTGGTACGGGGCTGATTCCTCTTCAGATTCCTTCTCCATAGGAGTGGTTTCATCCAATTCTTTATCTTTCGAAGCTGAATCCTGTGTACCTGCTCCTTTATCCGGTTTGTATTCATCGGTTGATTCACCTTCCTTACCGATTACCCCTACATTGGTAAGTACAGGGACTTCATCGCCATCGTCAAAAAAAATATCGAGCAGGATGCCTTCATGCTCCGATTCCTCTTCAAAAGAAGCTTTATCCGTTTCATAAGCAAAAAGTATATCCCCTTTTTTAATTTGCTCCCCTTTTTTCTTATGCCATTCAGTGATAATGCAACTTTCAACAGACTGGCCCTGCCTGGGCATGATAATCGGTTCTGCCATTTAATTAATAATTTTATGTAAAGTTAAATAACTTAACTTGTAATTACAAGTTATCGGATAAAATTTAACACAAATTTTTAATCATCTGATTTACAATATATATTATTATTTCAAAATTTGTATAATTTTACATAAAATAATCATATGTTAATATGTGTATCCATTATTCTCATTTTCTAACACCGTATTTCATGGTACGATTCCCCTCAATTGAGGGTATGGTCAGACAGAGTCGAAATAAGTACCCTATTTTGGTTGGTTAACTATGGTTTTAGGAGATAAACAAATACCGACAAACATGATCGATTGATTTAAAATTGGATATATGTATCAATGTCGTTTTGTTAGTGAGCTCATTCCACCGCACACCCTTCGCTTCCCTAAAGGGATCAGCGCGCAGGGCTTCCCCTATAGGGGATTGAGGGGTGAGCGAGGGCACCTATTTTTTACATTATTACCTTAACTAAACGACATTAATATATGTATTAAAAAAATTTCTGATTGTGAAGATGTCCATAAATATTACTTTTAAAATTTAAACTCAGCAGCATGTCGACTACACGTACCATTCCGAATTACCGAAGGGTATATGAGACTATCAGAAAGCATATTACTGATGGTATTTATCAGGAAGGGAATCTATTGCCTTCTGAAAGCGAGCTTTGTGTGATCCATCATGTAACGCGACCTACCATTCGCAAAGCATTGGATGGGCTGGTAAACGAAGGGTATATAAAAAAACAACAGGGGAAAGGAAGTATTGTAATGGGTGTACCCCAGGGTGTAGGTATTTTGTCCCTGGGAGGAACAACATCGGCCATCGGCCAGCAAAACCTGAAGACCGCCATTATAGTTAAACCGCGCATTCAAACGTGGGAAGAGGCTTTTACCTTTGAACTTTCGGATGTGGAAAAAGAAGTGGGTTGTATTTATATGGAACGCCTGCGGTATGTGAAAGATGAACCTGTTTTTTATGATATCACCAAAATACCCAATATAAATATGCCCCGTTTTACTTCCAGAAAATTGGAGAACAAATCGTTATTCGATCAGTTACGCAAACATTACCATATAGAAATTAAAGGCGGCGATCAGAAAATATTGGCAACAGGTGCCAGTGGTAAGGTTATGGAACACTTACAGGTAAAGGAGGGACACCCGGTGCTGAAACTCAATCGCAAACTGGAAACCAATAAACTTGACTTTTTTATTTATAGTCAGGTGTATTGCAACACAGAGAAATATGTGTTGTATGGAAATTTTTAATACGCCCGAAGCAATCCCTTTCATTGGGAACAATAGCACCAACTAATTTTTGATCGGGTTGAATTTGTAGCCTATCATAATTTCATAGGTACCATTACTATACCGTCCAATTTCATTGAGGGTAAGGTCATAAGAAAAACCGGCGTAAATCCTGTTTTCATGAATATAGCCTAATAAAAAAGCTATTCCTTCGCTGGTACGCCCGGAAACGCCTGCCCACACCATATTTTGATAAATACCCCGCACATTAAAATCTAACTGAAACGGCGCTGGTTGAACCTTTTTAACAATTAACGATGGTTCAATAGCCCAATCACGGTTAATAAAGTATTTATAACCCGACATAATGTAAAAATGCGTTACCAACCGGGTAAATGCATCCCCCGAAGTTGAATCGGTGATCTCGAATTCCAGTTTGGGCCTGAATATCTGATCGGCCGATATACCAAAATTGAAATTGGCCGAGTATAAATATACCCCTACGCTTGCATCGGGTCGCATTTGCGACAATACTTTTTGTTGCTGCTGCTCGGGTTCAAAAAATTCAAGTTCCGTTGCATCCAGGCTATACTGAAGCATACCCAATGATAATCCGCCGGATATTTTATACTGCGGATTGATTGGGTAGTTGTATGCATACGAAAAACGTGCGCCCAGTTGGGAAGTTACCCCTACCACATCGTGGTAAATAACGCCTCCGAGTCCCATCGGCTGCTTCTCAAGCGGACCATACACACTAATTACATTGGTTACCGGATACCCGTCAAACCCGCTCCATTGAAATCGATGCCCGGACCGTATCTGATAATAATTGAAAGTACCGGCAATAGCAGGATTTAACAGATAGGGATTAAACATGAACTGTGTAAATTTTGGCAATTGCTGAGCCTTCGTATTAGCAACAGGTATTAACAGCAAAAACAAAACGAGTATGATGATTGGTTTCTTCATGTTAACGTACAATTGTTACGGTTCCTTTAATGGTTCTATTTCCCTGTTCTTTTAATTGGAGAATATAGAAATAGGTTCCAACCGGCAAGTCCTTTCCTTTGAATGTACCGTCCCATCCTTCGGAATTTTCATAGACACCGGAGAATTGATAAATTTTTTCTCCCCACCGGTTGAATACAATCAGGTCAATCTGACCGTACTGACCGGCGTTATCAATGTACCAACGATCGTTTATTCCATCTCCGTTTGGTGAGAATCCGGTTGGCAAAGACTCGATCTCTTCGACATAAGTGATCCAGATGGAGTCGTTTTCAACACAACCGCGATAGGTTGTTTCCAGTGTGTACATTACCACTTCATCCGGACTCAATTCAGGATTGATGTAAACGCTTTGTGCTTCCATGTCGTCAATCCAGTCCAGTGCTTCCAAATTGTCGGATGACCAGTTATAGGTATTATATGTAAATGGTTGTGCAGCCAGTAATACCTCACCGTTTTCTATAACTCCCACGGTGTCTCCTGTTTCAAAAAAGCCATTTTTCTCAGCGGTAATGGTTAATTCAGGAACATCAATCACTTCAACCTCCAGGGTGGCTGTTTGCTCACATGTGCTGTCAATAGTTGTGGTTACAGTAAATACAGTAGTTTCGTTAATATCAAATCCGGTTAATGCTGCTGATGAATCATCTACCACACTCTCAGGCGACCATTCGTAGTTAAAGTTAATACCTGCCTGTCCCCTTTCCGGATCGAAGCTTACACTGGCTGCTAACTGAACATTATCGGTTTCGTCGCAAATAGCCGGCGGATCAGGTGAAATGATACTAACTGTATAACCATAATTATATCCTACCCTGCGGGATGCCTCCACAGCACAATTTTTACGGTCGGTTACCGTAATGCCGTACATCCCGGGTGAAAGACCGGATACCTGACTGGTATCTCCGGCTTCAAATATACCACCCCATTCATACGTATATGGCCCTCCGTTACCGCCGTTAACACTCTGTACTTCCAGACTGCCATCGTTACTCAAATCGCCATCGCAGGTGGCGGAGTCCACCGCTGTGGTAATAAACATCTGTGGCGGACTGTAAACGGCAAATGTAGTGTCCCATATACGAGATGTGTTCAAACCTAATACCTCTATCTTATAATTTAATCCTTCACCCAGGCCACCAATAAAATAATTGTTGTTAACCAACTCGGTCAGTTCAACCGGTGGATCATCTGTGTTCGTATTATAATATATTTGTACTACAAAGTCATCATTAATTCCGGGGAGCTCATTGATAATAACTTCTGCATCAAGCGCCGTATTCCAACACCTTGTTGTTGAATCGGAAGGTGTACTTGAATTTTCAAGATAAAGTGAGAACTCCACATCCAGCGGCGGTACACTGCTAATGGTTACTGTATCTGAATAAGTACAGTTATTGTTATCTGTCACTGTGTAAACATAAACACCCAATGGTAAGGAATCGAATGTATGTTGTCTTTCAGGTTTGTTCAAAATTTTATCTGTATAAGAACCGGTGGTATCTGCTATTTTATAATCAAACCTCGGTACACCGCCAAATACTTCCAGTTTTACCCCTCCTGAATCCGTATCAACCGCATAAATAACCGAATCAACCACATACAGTGAGTTGGGTTCAAGAATATCAATGGTATCGGTTAATATGGTTTCACAACCCAGATTATCCCTCACCCATACGGATGTATCGGTTACCGGACCCAATCCGGTAAACAGGCCGGCAGACTGATAAGTGCCGGCTTCACCCAGTTTGTATTCGTAAGGCGCCTGGCCACCTATGGCGCGGATAAAAATATTCCCGTTATTTTCACCGTAACAGGCAACATTGTTTACCGCAACAGAATCAATGGTAAGCGGTAAAAGGTTATTTAAATTCACAACCAATGTATCATCACAGAAATTATCAGGATCGCTATCGCTAAATACAATGCTTTTTATACCTCCGCCACCAGCCGGTAAGAAATCAATGGTAATTGTATCATTGTCTATGCTTTCACCCGGATTGCCATTAATGGTGTAAGTATATGGGGACAAACCATTGCTCAATACAACTGTAACATGCGCAGTATCATTATAACAGGTGAAATCCTCGATGATGGTATCCGCAAATTGGATGCGTTGAGCCTCGGTGATTGTAACCGGAGCAAAGTCAAGTGTTTTGCATTTGTTGGCATCCCTGCCATGTATGTTGTAAGTACCGACACCCAGCGGAAACTGTATCGAATCCTGGTTGAACGGAAGCATAGTGGTATCCGATTGTCCTTCAATCCAGTAAGAATAAGGTTTGGTTCCACCGGCAAAGAATAGCTTTACAAAACCGGTATCAAGGTTATTACAGAACGGATCGATTTGTACTCTCGGTTTCGGGATGTAAAGTGAATCAGGCCCTGTAACCAGCGTATCCAATAATTGTACCTCACATCCATAATTATCTTTAATAAACAGGGTATCCCGTCCAATAGCCAGATTCTGGAACCAACCGGTGTCCTGATAGGCATCGTTGATGCCCAGTTTATACTCGTAAGGAGCAATTCCTCCGGTGGCATTCACATAAATGGCACCGTTGCTATCACCATAACAACCGGTTACCGGTTCAACCCGCAAGCTGTCATAAGTAATCGTTTGTGCAGGTGCAATTAATTCAATGGAATCGTAGAATATTTCACAACTATTGTTATCCCGCGCCCACAATGCCAATGTATCCGTAGCAGGTATGCTAATGGTTGTTGAATCGCCATGGTTAAAGGCCGAATAGGTTGTGCCATCAATTGAATATTCATACGGTGCGTTGCCACCGCTCACTTTCATGGCAATGGTTGCCGGTGTGCCAAAACATTGGAATGAATCGACCACCACCGTGTCTATTTCAAATAGCGGCGGATTACCAATGACATCATTGTCCGTTTCGGTTTTACAGGCAAAGGTGTCGGTTACAAAAAAGTCGTAATTACCGGACGTAAGGCTGTCGAATTCAACACTTGTGCCCGACTGAATAATGGTGTCCTGCACAGGCCCATCAATCCTGAAGGTATAGGGAGCTGTTCCGCCCGTTACCGAAGCAGTTATGCGCCCGTCATTACCGTTATTGCATGATACCCCAAAGTAGGTAATCGAATTCAGGAATAATTCCTGTGGTTGGGTAATCAATGTGTCTACCAACATCACTTCACAACCCAGCGTATCGCGCACCCATAGTGTATCCCTTCCGGCAGACAGGTTATCAAACAACAAGGTGTCACTAAATGCGCCATAAGAACCCGTGTCATTCAGACGATACTGATAAGGTGCCACGCCTCCCTGCGGACGGAGATAAATACTTCCGCTATCATCGCCAAAACATCCGATAACCGGCTCAACATGTAAACTGTCAATGGTTATATTGGCTGACGGTGCTATTGTATGGATGGTATCGGATATGGTTAAACAACCATTTGAATCCTGCACAAATACCCGGAAGGTATGGGTTGAATCAATGGTAAACCAGGTTGTATCGGCACCTGCAAACGGACTGTAAGCAATATTAGCTGTATCAATGGTATAATTATAAACCGGTGTGCCACCGGTTACACTTAGCCCTATTTCAGCCACATCGCCAAAGCAAACCATGGGTACCTGAATCAACGAATCGATTGCGAATGTATTGGGCTGTGTCAGAATCACATCGGTCATGGAATCCGGCCCGCAATTATAAATATCGGTTACATATATATTAAAGGTATCAGCAGCCAGATTGGTAAACAATCCGGATCCTGTGGACGAATAAACAGTATCCACATCCGGTATCCAGTACATTAATGAATCGGAACCTCCGGTTGCAAACACCTCTACACTGCCATCATTGGCATTAAAGCAGGTTATATGGCTTGATTGAATTGAATCAAGGCTAATAGCCTGCGGTTCGTATACGAATATGGTTGAATCACCCGGTGTACAATTATTGGCATCGCGTACCTGTATGGTGCTGTTTCCTGCTGTCAGGTTGAATAAAGTATCGCCGCTGTTATAATAAGTACTGCCATCGATAGACCATTCCAGCTGGCCGGTTCCGCCATCCAATTCAACAGTTAAGTAAGCAGAGTCGCCCGCGCAACTTAATGAATCGTTGTAAGAAACATTGGTGTATTGGATGGTGTCAGGAGCGGATACCTCAACAGTGGTTGAATCCACACATCCCAAACGATCAGTTACATCAATTGTATAAGATCCAGGGCATAAATATAATGAATCGGAATCGCTGCCATTGTGACGCCAGTTTAGGTTATATGGTGGTAAACCGCCTGTTACGGTTACTTCTGCCAATGCATCACATGAATTATAGCATTCGGTTCGAAGACCCAGCGACATATCCACAAAGGAATTGCCACCTTCCAGGTATGCCGGAGCATTGTTTATATCCATTGTACCATCCAGCGTATATTGCAATGTAGTATATGCACCCAGTGTATTTGTATCACCAAATAAGATCGCTGCTTCAATTACTTCACCGTCGAACCCGCCTGCCGAAGGAAAATCAATTGAATCCACCAACCTGATTCTCCACAATCCATTGGCAGGATCTTCACCTGTTAATACACTCCAGTCGCCCACAATATCAAAATTACCGGTAATGTCCGTTCCTGTACAATAATTAACAATTGTAGGAGGTGTAGGATCATTGGTGAAAGTTACGCCGATCGAATCGTTGAAATTACAGAAACCATCAGCGGCGGCATCAGTTATACTCAGTGGTACAACAGAATCATTCGGACTGATAAGCAATATGCTTAAATCTGACAGGGTATTTCGTCCGGAAATATTGACTGTTACTTCAATATCTGTTGTTGCGGCATCAATGGTAAATGGAGAAGGCGCGCCAACACTTACTTGTAATTCAGGTGCAATAGCCAATTTAAAGGAATCTACCACACTTTCTGTCGCGCATCCATTTACACCCCATGATTCCATATATAAGGTTACATCCGAAATGCTGGTTCTGTTTTTGTCATCCGGGTCGATATGATAAGTGGGATCAATTACATTATCAGTAGCCTGAGGAATGATCGGATCGAAAGAGCCATTGCCGTCGAATGTCCATTCAATAGCACTTTCATTAGCAGCCGTGGCTCCCATAATATCATAAACGGTTTCGGTATAGCATACAGTATCATTCATGCCGGCATCAATAACCGGTAAGGCTTCAACATCCACCGTTATGTCATCCGATCCAACACAATTATTATCATCCGTAACTGTATAGGTGAGATTATAGGAACCGGCAGTGTTATTGTTGAAAGTAGGATTGACTATATTCGGATCAGACAATGAACCAATCGCAGCTCCGGTCCATGCATGCGTATAGATTCCGGATCCACCGGATGGATTTCCGTTTAAAACCAGATCAACATCTGCACATGCTTCAGCAGGATCTGGTGAAACTGCTGCATCAGGGGATGGATTTACTGTATAGGTAATGTTTGCCGAATTTGTACAAGCTCCGTTCACGGTTTCGGCATATACCGGTGTTGCATCGGTAACGGTATAATTGGTTGGATCGGCAATTGGTGTTGTCAGGCCTGCATCACTGTACCAATTCACGGTATACCCATTGCCTCCATTTATGGCATTGTTTAACATAGTTAAATCCACAGTAGCCGTATTTCCGGCAGGTGCATCCGAACATGCTTCAGGTGTCTGATCGTTGGCAGTTGGTGTAGCGGTAATTGAATAGGTTGTTGATGCCACATTTGCACATGGCCCGTTGACCACTTCTGCATAAACCGGTGTGGCATCTGTAACCGTGTAATTGGTTGGATCGCCGATTGCTGTGGTTAATCCGGCATCAGAATACCAATTTATGGTGTAACCATTGCCTCCGTCAATAGAATTTTCTAATGTAGTAAGATCGACAGTTGCTGTATTGCCTTCAGGTACATCTGAACATGCCATTGGCGATTGGTCGTTGGCAGTGGGTAATGGATTTACCGTGTAAGTTATATTCGCTACATTGCTGCATGGACCATTAACCACTTCGGCATAAATGGGTGTTGCATCGGTGACTGTATAATTAGTTGGATTTCCAATTGCTGTTGTCAGGCCTGCATCGCTAAACCAATTAATGGTATATCCATTTCCGCCATCAATGGCATTTTCAATTGTCGTTAAGTCCACTTTGGCTGTGTTGCCTTCTTCAGTATCTGAACAGGCAGCCGGTGTCTGATCGTTGGCAGTGGGTGTCGGATTAACCGTGTAGGTGATATTTGCAACGTTGGTACATGGTCCATTGACTACCCCGGCATATACCGGAGTGCCATCGGTTACTACATAATTCGCCGGTGTTCCGATGGGGGTGGTTAATCCTGCATCGCTATACCAGTTGATGGTATAGCCGTTTCCACCATCTATGGCATTTTCTAAGGTCGTTAAATCGACTGTGGCTGTGTTCCCTTCTACACCATCTGAACAAACAGCAGGTGTTTGATCGTTTGCGGTTGGTGTGGGATTCACTGTATAGGTAATATTTGCAACGTTGCTACATGGTCCATTGAATACCTCGGCATATACCGGAGTGCCATCGGTTACTACATAATTCGCCGGTGTTCCGATGGGGGTGGTTAATCCCGCATCGCTATACCAATTGATGGTATAGCCGTTTCCACCATCTATGGCATTTGCTAAGGTCGTTAAATCTACTGTGGCTGTGTTCCCTTCTACACCATCTGAACAAACAGTGGGTGTTTGATCGTTTGCGGTTGGGGTGGGATTTACGGTATAAGTGATATTTGCCGAATTGGTACAAGGGCCGTTGACTGTTTGGGCGTATACTGCCACACCATCCGTAACTGTATAATTTGTTGGTGTTGCTATGGGTGTAGTAAGTCCGGCATCCGAAAACCAGTTAATCGTATAACCATTACCACCATTTACAAGAATATCCAATGATGTTAAATTAACAGTGGCCGTATTCCCTTCATCGCTGTCGGAACAGGCTGTGGGTGTCTGGTCGTTGGCAGTGGGTGTGGGATTAACCGTATAGGTGATAACAGCTATGTTGCTACATGGTCCATTGACCACCTCGGCATATACCGGTGTAGCATCGGTTACTACATAATTCGCCGGTGTTCCAATGGGAGTGGTTAATCCTGCATCGCTATACCAATTGATGGTATAACCGTTTCCACCATCTATGGCATTTGCTAAGGTCGTTAAATCAACTGTGGCTGTGTTCCCTTCTTCCGTATCCGAACATACCGAGGGGGTCTGATCGTTTGCCGTCGGGGTGGGATTAACCGTGTAGGTGACCGAAGCAGAATTCGTACATCCATTG
>JAAAOM010000081.1 GCA_009908855.1 Bacteroidota bacterium | reverse complement strand
GTCGAGTGAGAACTGGAGATTTAGTCCATCTTCTCCGGTAACTGTTTGCATCCAAAAGCTGAATGCCACCAAATGCCTGCCACCACCAGTAAAATCGTAACAACCTGTTTCGAGATAAGACGAATCATTGGCATTATAGTTTGAACCATGTCCGGTAGCCCAGCCTTTTACTCCTGTCGGTGGCGGACTCATTTGCCCGGTGAAAGAACCATACTGCCACTTGTCATTGCGACCATAATTTTTAAAAACACCTTCGTTGGATTCAAAGTTTTCGGTATATCCGGGTGTATAGGTTGGGAAAGAATAGATGGCCTTGCTGTAATCATCGTTATCAGGCCCTTCATCGCCTTCCAAATCTGTTGCCACCATGAGGTTGTATATGTCCGGTTGGATGAGGTTTGCCGTTATATTAAGGGTGACCAGGGTGCTGTCAACCAGGCCTAAATTAACATATACCGTGTCATAAAATTTTGTATCCCCATCATCGAGTGAATAATAGATGGGTATAGGTGTGGTATCCACAACCGGTATACCGGCATAATTACGAAGCCATACCTTAATGGAATCGTTGGTGGTATGTCCACATTCATCATAAGGTTCAACAATTTGGGTTATGCCAACATCTTTATCAATGAAATTGCCGGCAATCGCAAAATTATCAACGTTCCATCCACTATATGCCTGTACAGAACTGGTGGGGCCCATCACAAAGCGCACCCCGATGTTTTTTTGCTGATCGGCATTATAGTTACCTAAGTATACGGTATCATATTCCCAGTAATCACGGTTGTAATTCGCGTAATTTCGTACTTTTTCCCATGTCGCACCACTATCCACACTTAATTCAATATATCCTTCATCAACCGATTGTTTATTAATCCACAAATTATAACTCAGGTAAAGGTCATTGAAATAAAACCCATCCTGAAAATCAAGTTGGGCATAGTACATAGCCGCATTGTTTTCATAATCCCCGTCTTTAGCACCCTGCCCTGTCAAATCAGTACCCAGAATATTATCTCCATCATAAGCGCTTTCAGGATCAGGGCTTCCCAATGCATCGGATGCACCACGCCCTTGCGGTGGTGCAATCTCAAAATCCCCGTTTAATGTCCAGTTGGTATCCGTCTCAAAATCATCAAAAAATACCGTGTTTTTTATTTTCCTATCGCCGTCTGGTGAAATATCGGAATGAGGTAAATCAAAATTTATAAATCCGTTCAGTGTATCGCTTTCAATTACATAATAAACCGTATCATTGCTTATCCAAACAGAAGAATAATCGGACAATCCGGTTGTATCCAGCGAGACATCAATACCCGAGCTTTTAAAGGATGCATCGATACTTTGACCATATATTGCATCATCCGCGATATCTAAGGCCAGCCAAAAGTAATTATCTCCAAAATCAAGGGTGTATTCCAAATTGTTAAATACGATTGAATCACCTGATAAATCATCGGTAGCAATTACCGTATCGGTGTTAAAATAGGGTCTTGTAGTATGAAATAAATGAGCACCGTTTATTTTGATATTTGCACTGTTGATAGAAGAGGCATCAAAAGCAATGCGGTTCATTTCCAACGAACCGACATTCCCATAGGTTTTAAGATTAACATAAATTAAAGGATTATTGTCTGAACCTGCAGTTAAAAAGCGTGTGTTGGCCTGATAATATTCTGATTCCTGCAATTGATAGGGTATTATGCCGGTTTCATAAACCACCAACGAGTCGATACATAACCCGGCACCAAAATTGGTTTCTCCTTCGAATGCAAAATATACACTGTCACTTATGAGCGAATCGGGAACAAATAAATTTCGTTCAGTCCAGGAAGGTACCGGATCGATATATTCCTCCCATTGTATCCAGTCATCATAATTTGCTGATTTAATAAATATCCTTAAGTTTTCATGGTCGCCCGTACCAACTCCCCATTCTGCCTGAGCATGCCAGAATTTTAACATGGGCTTCTCACCACCTGTAAAATCCATTAATGGGGTAATAAGCCTGGTTTTCTGGCCCTTATTCCCCTCTTTACGGAAAAATGCATTATAATTCCCCTCTTTGGCATTGGGGGGGAATTTATAAGCTCCAATTAATGCCCCGCCATCATTATGTGTCCAATTGGTTGTGCTTTCTCCAATATATTCAATATCCCAGTTGGCAGGGATTCCTAAATTAAAATCTTCAAATAAATACGTTTGTGCTGTTAATGTGGAAGATAAAAAACAAAACGATATTATTATATAATATGGAATCTTCATGAAATTCATTTATTTTACACTGTTTGATAAAACGAGTATACGGTTTTTTTATAAAAAAGTTAATATTTCATACCTAATATAACCAAATACCGATAAATTCGTATACCTGAACAATTGTCTGCTTAATTAAATGATATGATCAGAACTATTTTAGTCGGAGCAATATTGGTTATTGTAACCCATTATTATGGCTTTGCACAGCTGGATAATGAGTTTTGGTTTGTTGCCCCGGCAGTAACAGAAAACCACTCCGGCACAAGCGGCTGTCCTTGTAGTGACAATAACAGATGCGGGGCTTCACCAGTTTCCCTAAATTTTACCAACACCAATCCTGATGCCGCTATTGTTAGAATAACCCAGCCGGCGAATGAATATGATGCCATCACCAATCCAACCGGTTTTGAACCTATAACCCTTACTGTTCCGGCCAATTCATTTGAGACGTATACATTGTGGGGGCAGGACATCTGCGATCCGGATAATTCAGCCATGCGTGAGTTGATTGAAAACCGTCATGATAAGTACAACCCCACTACCCCAATGGAAAAAGGAATTCGAATTACTTCAACGGAATACATTACGGCATACTATGAAGTGGAAGAGCGGAACAACTCCGATATTTTTTCCCTGAAAGGCCGAAATGCGCTTGGAAACGAATTCTTTTGCAATTTCCAAACCAACAAACATA
>JAAAOM010000080.1 GCA_009908855.1 Bacteroidota bacterium | reverse complement strand
CGCAATCTTTGCAAACTCGGCATTCCAAAAGGGAAGTCTTGGGAATGGGCCAATACCCGTAAAGGTTATTGGCATGTGTCGAATAGTTTTATTGTTTCCCGAAGCATAACCAATGAACGTGTATCAAAGGCGGGTTATCTTACGTTCTCGGAATATTACCTCAAAGCGAGGGTGGGCTAAGGAACCGCCGTATACGGAACCGTACGTACGGTGGTGTGAGAGGACAGATAGGGAAGTAATCCCTATCTTCCTACTCGATTATACAAACATGTCGCAAATCGGAAGTTGCCATTATATTAGTTATTCACTTTAAAACTTAACAATAATTTAAGATTAACTAAATGATTCTGAAATATACAATTGAAATTCACACCTTATTTTCGTATTTTCAATTATAAGGGTAAAATGTTTAGACTTTTTGTTGCACTTCTAATCGCCAGTTCTCTTTCGCTGTATGCCGGAGAGGATGAAAAAGCAGATAAATCAAACACCATAGATATCAAAGGCAATATTGTAGATGTTCATAACGGACAGGCTCTTACAGGGGTTTGTGTTAAAATTGCCGGAACCGGTCGCGAAACCTATACCGATTTTGAAGGAAATTTTGAATTCGATAATATGTCAGCCGGTGATTATAAAATAATTTCCGAGTACATTTCTTATAAAACCAATATTTCCTCATTGCAAACAAGGGACGACCAATATATGGTTATTCGGCTTGAAAGTTTATAGTCCTTTCCCACCTGACAATAATTTTTATATTTGTGCCTTTTAAAATAAAGGCATGAACACATCCGAATTTTTTGATCATCTCATAGCAGAAATAAAGGAAAACGAGAAACTTCGGCATTATTACCGGTTTCTCAATAATCCTTCTACTTCCGGCTTTTATTTTCGCAAGGCATATTACATGCAACGCCTCGATTATATCGACAAACATATTGTTGATAAAAACGGGCTGATATGGGATTTGGGATGTGGCTATGGCACAACCGCCATTTATTTGGCCCTTAATGGATTTAAGGTTTATGGAACTACCATCGAATATTATTACGATGAAATTCAGAACCGTTTAAAGTACTGGGAACAATTTGGTGACTTATCCGGACTTAAATTTGAATACGAAAATATTTTTACGCAGGAATTACCGAAAGAGGCTTATAAATATGTTATTGTACAGGATGTGTTGCACCACATTGAGCCGATTAATGAGGGGCTTGAAAGGATTGCCCGCACCCTGGAACCAGATGGTGCCATGGTTGTTTGTGAAGAGAACGGTAATAACCTGATCAACAGATTTAAGCTGTTTTTAAGACGCGGGAATAAACGCATTATTAAAATAAAAGACGAAAAAACCGGAGAATACACGTTATTAGGCAATGAAAATACCCGTAGCCTGCGCAAATGGAAAAAACTTATTCATGCAAAAAACATGGCTATAGATGATGCGAGCATTGAATATGTGCGAGTTTTACCTCCATTGTACTACCGCGAATTGAATTATGATTATGTGATAAATAAAGAAAAGGAATTGTGGAAAAAGTATAGGCTTTTGCGCGATTATTTTTATTTTGGGATCAACTTTATGGCGTATAAACAATGAGAATTGCAGTTAATACCAGGTTGCTGTTAGAGAATAAACTGGAGGGAATCGGTTGGTTTACCTACGAAACCCTTAAACGTATCACACAGCAACATCCCGAACATGAATTTATATTTATTTTTGATCGGAAACCATCCCGGGAATTCATTTTCGCGCCGAATGTTACACCGGTTGTGGCTCATCCGCAGGCAAGGCACCCCCTGTTATGGTATTTGTTTTTTGAATGGGGCATACCTGCCGTTCTTAAAAAACACAAAGCTGATATCTTCTTATCCACTGATGGGTGGGTTTCATTAAGGGCTGGCATTAAAACCTTTAATGTTATCCATGACCTTAATTTTGAGGAATATCCGGAATTTATCCCCTGGCATATTCGAAAATATTACCACCATTTTTTCCCCAGATATGCCCGTAAATCAGCCCGTATAGCCACTGTATCGGAATATACTCGACAGGATCTGGTGAAGCGTTATGGTTATAATTACGACAATATCGATGTGGTATACAATGGTGCCCATGGATTGTATCATCCCTTAAAACCTGCTGAAGTAAACCGGGTACGTGAAAAATTAAGCGCCGGATGTCCGTATTTTGTGTTTGTTGGATTGATTCATCCGCGAAAAAACCTGAAAAACATTTTATTGGCTTTTGAAGAATTTAAAAAAGCAACCACCAACAACTTTAAATTTGTTGTGGTGGGTGAAAAAAAATGGTGGGCCGAAGACCTGGACCGTGCTTACCAGTCAATGGAATACAAAGATGATGTGGTATTCTTAGGTCGTTTGCATATAAAAGAGTTGCAGCATGTGTTGGCCTCTGCCTTTTCACTTGTGTATACCTCTTATTTTGAAGGTTTTGGCATACCAATATTGGAGGCCATGACCTGTGGAGTACCGGTGATAACTTCCGAACTCACATCCATGCCCGAAGTAGGAGGGAACGCTGCCATGTATGCCAATCCGTTCTCCATTTCTTCCATTAGTCAGAAAATGCTTGAATTGTACAATAACAATACCGTGCGAAAGCAAATGATTGCTGATGGATTTATACAAAGCAAACAGTTTAGCTGGGATCGTACGGCTGAATTGCTATGGGAGTCTATCGAAAAGATGATACAGGAATAACCCGGTGTTGTTTGGTGTGTATCATCATAGATCAGAAGTGGTAAAATTTGTTTGGGTGGTTTGATTTCGATCCATGCGCAGTTCATTTCAATATAAAAAAGGTCCAACACACTTCAATAAGTTTTCTCTTTCCCTGCGCAGTCAGCCGGCCTACTGCCAGGGAGCATCTTTCTGTGCACTCACGGACAAACATTGCTAACCATAAAAACATGAACCCACCTGAAAAATAATTCCAGGTGGGTTGCAGCCAT
>JAAAOM010000084.1 GCA_009908855.1 Bacteroidota bacterium | reverse complement strand
GAGCCCATCCGCAAGGTAAAAGACATGATAAGCAAGGTAGCACCTACCGATGCCCGTGTGCTTATAACCGGCGAGAACGGTACTGGTAAGGAACTGGTAGCCCGCTGGCTGCATGAAAAAAGCGCACGTGCCGGTGGTCCGTTTATCGAAGTGAACTGCGCAGCCATTCCATCCGAGCTTATTGAGAGTGAATTATTTGGCCATGAAAAAGGAGCTTTTACATCGGCCCATAAACAACGAAAAGGGAAATTTGAACAGGCGCAGGGCGGTTCGATTTTTTTGGACGAAATTGGTGATATGAGCCTGTCAGCACAGGCCAAAGTGCTGCGTGCCCTGCAGGAACATAAAATATCGCGCGTTGGCAGCGATAAAGACATTAACATTGATGTGCGCGTGATTGCCGCCACCAATAAAAACATGAAAGAGGAGATTGCCCAAAGCCATTTCCGGGAAGACCTGTATCATCGCCTGAGCGTTATTTTAATTCATGTACCGTCACTGAACGAACGTATTGACGACATACCGCTGCTGGCACAGCATTTTAACGAAATTATATGCGCCGAGTATGGTACAGCCCGAAAAAAGTTTAAGGACGATGCCCTGGAAGAGCTCAAAAAAATAAAATGGACCGGTAATATTCGAGAATTGCGGAATGTTATTGAGCGATTAATCATTTTATGCGACAAGGAAGTAACCGGCCAGGCAGTGAGGGATTATGCGCAGCCGATTTCGAGGTAGCAAATTAATGTACATGGGATATTATTTATCCGATATAATTGTAACTAACATTTGATACAGCAGTTAAAAAATATAATCCAGTTTTTGGGTAGTCTGAAGATTGTAAATTTTATCATTCATGGCTACCATGTGGTTGTGCTGGGGGTGGTTTCATCCAACCGCATTTTCAGCATTCTTTACAATACTGTTTTTTTTATACCATTTAGCCGGGAGCAGCAAGCAGTATTAAGAGGGAAGTATCACTATTACATAAACAATAGAAAGCTATTACGCAATAACGTAACGTTGCGAAGAAATATTCACCGTTTGGAAAAAGGTCTTCTTATGCGACCAGCCCGAAGTGTATTTGCATTAAACTATATTAAGGAAACGGTAAATACCTTTCAAAGGTCTTATGAGAGTTATAGTTTAAATCAGTTTAATATTGATATCGATGAATTAAAATGGGCCAATGATGTTTTATTTACCTATTTCACCACTGTGCAATCGCACCCTAAAATTAATAAGGCAAAATCCCAATATGAAGCACTAAACACCAACAATGACAACATACTTCAGACCTCAAAAAACAATGGTAAAATACCATTCACGCATCAAAACCGCCAGCGCTCCAATTTAACTTATGACGATTTATTAACTCTGAGTTATCAGCGCCGTTCTGTCAGGTGGTTTAAACAAGAGCCAGTATCCAGAGACCTTATAGATAAAGCTCTGATGGTTGCAAGGCAATCACCCAGCGCATGCAATCGACAACCATTCGAGTACAAAATATACGATGATCCCGAGCTGGTGAAAAAAATAGCGAAAATTCCATTCGGTGCAGCAGGATACGCCACAAATATTCCCGTAATTGTTGTACTGATTGGAAAATTATATTATTACTTCAGTGCACGCGATCGACATGTTATCTATATTGATGCCTCATTATCGGCCATGTCATTTATGTATGCCCTGGAAACTTTGGGTTTGAGTTCCAGTGTAATTAACTGGCCTGATTTTGAGTATGTTGAATTTAAGATGCAGCAAACATTGAACCTTAAAATAGATGAAAGGCCGATTATGCTAATGGCCCTGGGATATCCCGATGAAACTGGTAAAATCGCTTTTTCTCAGAAAAAATCGCTTGATTCAATCAGGAGTTATAATCAAATCCAACTGAAATAAAATTTAATGTTAGTCTTAAATCATTATCATGCTTAATAATAAAACCATTGCTGTCGTCATTCCGGCTTTTAATGAAGAAAAGCAAATTAAAATGGTGCTTGATTCAATACCTGCGTATATTGATCGTATCATTGTTATTAATGACAGCTCTCAGGATCATACGGCTGCTATTGTTCAACGATATATTGATCAGGATAAAGTTGATTATTCCAACGATCTTATCAAACCAACAGAAATTGAAAAAAACATATTCAACCAGGCCGATATTATTGCACAGGAATTAATTGCAAAAGAAAAACAGAAATTAATTCCTTGCGAGATATATAATAAAACACCTGAAAAAAACAGGGTGATTTTAATAAACCATCATAAAAACGGAGGTGTAGGTGCTGCAGTAGCAAACGGATACCATTGGTGCAAGGTAAATAATATCGATTGTACGGCTAAGGTTGACGGAGACGGTCAAATGGACCCTGCTGAATTGGAATTAATTTGTAAACCTGTTATTTATGAGGATATTGACTATGTGAAAGGAAACCGATTGATTCATAGAAGTTCAAAGCTTATAATGCCGGGTATACGATATTTTGGCAACTCTATTTTATCTATCATGACAAAAATAGCTTCGGGATATTGGCAGGTAAGTGATACCCAAACCGCATTTACAGCAATTTCAAAAAAAAGTTTACATGGTATAAATCTCGACAAACTTTATAAGAAATACGGTTACCCTAATGATATGTTGGTGAAACTTAACATTATTTACAGCAGCTTAAAAGAAGTGGAAATTAAACCCATTTATAATGTTGGGGAAAAATCAACCATGAAAATATTTAAATTAATACCTCGTATTACTTTCCTGCTTTTTAAATCATTTATTAAACGATTAGTTGTAAAATATTTCTTAAGGGATTTCCATCCTCTTTTTCTGTTCTATCTGTTGGCATTGATATTATTCATTATCGATATCCCCTATTTCCTTGAATTGATCAGAAATTTCATGCATAAGGGCGAAGTAACAGCGGACAACTGGTTAATTGTATTTATTTTCCTGACAATCGCCTCATTGCAATCCCTGTTTTTTGCCATGTGGATGGATATACAAGACAATCAAAGACTATATAAATAT
>JAAAOM010000041.1 GCA_009908855.1 Bacteroidota bacterium | reverse complement strand
GCAAACTCTTGAATAAGGCAGTTATTTCATCTTTGGTCATAGTATCTCCTTTCTATTTTCTCAAATATACAAAAATAAACGCTAATTTAAACTAGAGCCGATTTGTTTTACATGCTTATCATATTAATTATCAGGTTTATATATTTGTGCTGGTTTATAAAAGGTTTTGAATTACTACCTTCGTTTATAACTATCTGTGGCAAATTAAATAGTTTTGCATCCAACGTCAAAACCTCAATAGATATGTCGCAACATAAGCACAAGCATGAGAATAAAACATTGTGGGTGGTTATCCTAACCGCCATCACGATGGTTGTTGAGATAATTTTCGGTATTATTACCAATTCAATTGCCTTGTTAGCCGATGGTATTCACATGGGCTCGCATGTGCTGGCCATTGGGTTAAGCTGGATCGCTTATGTTTTTATGCGCAAAGCCGATAAAAGCAGGAAATTCACGGGCGATTCAGAAAAAATCCTCTCTCTCTCAGGGTTTAGTAGCGGATTGATATTGCTAATATTTGCCATTGTTATTATGGTTGAATCCATTGATCGATTGATTCACCCGCTTGATATCAGTTATCGTAAAGCTATTCAGGTAGCCATAATCGGGCTGGTTGTAAATATCATCAGTGCATTTTTATTGCATCACGATCATGAACATTCCGATCACAACATCCGTGCTGCCTATCTTCACGTAATTGCTGATGCATTAACCAGTCTGTCTGCTATTTTGGGGCTTACGGCGGCAATGATATGGAATATTCCGTTTATCGATACTATTGCCGCTATTATTAGTTCGTTTGTAATCATTCGGTGGTCATTTGGTTTATTAAAAGATTCCGGAGGGGCCCTGTTGGATGTCAATAAACGGCCTGGCCAACATCACCATCATCATACGCATTAATACCCATTTAGCGCAAGGTATTTATTGGATTGTTAATTTAGTTCTTGCAGATTTCGGTTAATAATTATTATTAAATGCCGGTACATATATAAATTTCTAAAAATTTGTGATGTTTTTGTGATAATTTATTACTAATCTTTACCAAAATTATTGATAATGAATAAAATACTCATTATTGAAGATGATAAGGATATCTCTGATCTTCTTTCCATTCATCTGCTTGATTTGGGATTTGAATGCGATAAAGCCTATAATGGAAAAGAGGGGTTATTGATGGCACTGAATGGCACCTATAAAGTGATTATTCTGGATATTAAATTGCCTGAAATGGACGGTTTTGAGATATGTCGTAAGATACGCATGGAGAAAATAGATACACCCATTATGATGCTGACCTCCAAATCGGAGGAGATCGACCGGGTATTAGGCCTGGAAATTGGTGCAGACGATTATATTACCAAACCATTCAGCATTCGGGAGTTTATTGCCAGGGTAAAAGTAATTTTAAGAAGGGAACAAACTCTTCGTTCCCGAATAGAAGAGGATGAAGAAGAGATTATCAATATTAACGGATTGTATATACATGTATCCAAGCGCATTGTAAAGATACACGATCGGGATGTGGAATTATCACCCAAAGAATTTGATTTGTTGGTTTTTCTGGCTTCCAACCCCGGTAAGACATACAATCGTATGCAATTACTCAACCAGGTATGGGGTATCAATTTCGAAGGTTTTGAGCACACGGTAAATTCTCATATCAATCGGTTGCGTTCAAAGATTGAGAAGAATATGAATGATCCGGAATTTATTTTAACAACATGGGGTGTAGGGTATAAATTTAAAGATGAAGCGTGATGGAGCATAAGAAAGTTAAAGTATTCAGTAAGTTGTACTGGAAAATATCAGCCATATTTTTAATTGTATTTGTGGTTTTTGCAGCGGCGGCCATTTATATTTTTGTGCAGTCGGCTCGTGAATATTCGGTTGAGGTAAACCAACAAATGAACCGTGACCTGGCCGGTAATACCGTTGATGTTATTAAACCATACATTATCAATGAAGGCGAAGTAAACCAGGAGGCTATGGAGGAAATGCTGCACTCCATGATGGTAATTAACCCAAGTATTGAAATATACATTTTAGATACCGAAGGTAACATTCTTAGTTACCTGGCACCCTATAAAGTTGTAAAACTGGAGGAGGTATCGCTCGATCCGGTACATAAGTTTCTGAACGATTCAGGTAAGAGTGTAATATATGGTGATGATCCTCGAAACCCGGGAGAATCAAAAATATTTTCAGCCACTGAAATTGTGCAGGACAATCAATTAGTTGGTTACCTGTATATTGTGCTGGCCAGTCAGGAATACGAATCGGCTGCACAAATGGTACTGGGTAGTTATATAATGGGGTTATCCATTCAATCGGTTGTTGTTATTCTGATTATTTCGGCGCTGGTAGGATTGTTGGCTATTTGGTTTATAGTTAAAAGGCTGAATATGATTATAAACGGAATACAAAACTTCAGGGCAGGAAATCTTAAAGCACGGATTCCTGCGAAAAGCAACGGCGAGCTGGATAAAATTGCCGTCGTATTTAACGAAATGGCTGAAACCATCGAAGAGAATGTAAAAAAATTAACAGGTATTGATGAACTGCGAAAGGAATTGATCAGCAACGTATCGCATGATTTACGCACACCAGTAGCTGCTATTAAAGGCTACGCTGAAACGCTTATACTAAAAAAAGAAAGTCATACACACGATGAACAGGAAAAATATCTGAAAATTATTGATCGAAGCTGTGAGCGATTACAAAAACTGGTAACCGATTTGTTTGAGTTATCAAAATTGCAAACCAATCAGGTACAGCTACAATTAGAGCCATTCTCTATTGCCGAGTTGGTGCATGATGTTGCCAATAAATATCGCCTGATATCACAAAAAAATGGTATCAGCATCAATACAGTAGTTTCACAGGATATTCCTATTGTAGAGGCTGACCTTTCGTTAATTGACAGGGTGTTACAAAATTTAATGGACAATGCCATACGGTTTTGCAAGGATGGTGATACCATCACGCTCAATATCAATCCGGTTGATCCTGAAAAGGTACAAATAAGGATATCAGATTCAGGTGACGGCATAAAACCGGAGATTTTACCTCATATATTTGAGCGGTATTTTAAATCGAAGGATTACAAACAATCATCAGGTCTGGGACTGGCCATTGTGAAAAAAATCATTGATTTGCATCAAACAACCATTAATGTGGAAAGCCTACCAGGCAAAGGAACTACGTTCTATTTCACATTACCCGTGGCTAAAACCGCCTGAAATGAACCGGGTTGATTCAGTTGCAGATTGTGGATGCGTGCTACTTTGATTTTAATTTGAATGAACCTCTTTGTTCCCTGATTTATGTCGAGCCTGTTCAAATAAAAGTGCGTCAAAAGAAAGTTTGCGTTCTTACGGATGCATGAGATCAACAAAGAATGAATCTTACACTTTATCTATAACATCACCTATTATTAGAGTTCTCTCCAACCAGTCAAAAAATCATCAATTTTAATTGCGTACACACCAACTGATATATATCCTGCGGATCATACAATTTTTATCCAATTGTTAACCTTTCGTGATGTATCCGTGATACTTATGCCGGATGTTTGTATCGATGAATGTTGAAACCAACTAAAAAACAATTGAATATGAAAACCATTAATTTAATGCTCAGCGCATTTATGCTGCTTTTCCTTTTTACACAATGTGAGGATAACAACGACGATGACAACATGCCCATGACCTACAACCCCGATGATGCTGAAGTTGTGAGCGTAGATCGGTTTAGTGAAGATGCCGGTAATTTATTCGTCAGAACCGATGAAAACGATTTACCCGATCCCAATGAACCCATAGATTTTGATCAGGCTCCTTTTATCACCAAAGGCTTATCACCCTCCGGTGGCATGGTACAGTATTATAATTTTGATGTAATGCCTGTTGAGGCAGCACCTATTTATGTACTTTTCAGAGATGGTGAAGATACACCGGTTGAAGGACAGTTGAATATAATTAATGTAATTCCTGGTGACGAGGGTTACAACGATTTTTGGCATGTAAACAAGGTTACTGTTCCTGCTGATTATGTTGCGAATGAAGTTGCCAGTGCGGCAGAAATTATGGAAAGAGGCTATACCATGGAACCAACCAATATGCTCGTAAACTGTCCGGTTGTGCCTAAAGGGTCAACGGCTGATATGAGATTCGGCGTGGACGAAGAAACCGGACTGGTTAGCGGATGGTACAAAAAACAAGTTGTAATGTATTTCACCTTTGCTGAAAAACAGCTTACATTAAGCGATCCGTCAATGCCCGATGTACCATTATCTGACATTATGGTTTCTTTCAATATTAATCCTGATGAAGATGGTGGCGGTCCACCATCCGGTTTTATGACTGAAGAGGGCAATATGCAAACACATAATGTTGTTGAAACGGTGCCTACAGACGATGCATACTCACCATTCTGGCTCGTGAATATCTATGACAATGCCGATTTTGATATGGTAAGCGACTGGTCGTCAGCCATGGATGCCACCATTCTTGCCGAAGGTGCAGCCATGGTTAATTGCCCCATAGTATCTGTGCAGTAATTATCCAATATATTCTAAGTAGCGACTCTATCAAAAAGGCCACCATTTATGAGGTGGTCTTTTTTTGTTTCCATTTCCAAACAGGGCAATTAGTAATAATGAGCATATCCCTGATTGCATAACGCCTATCTTTTCCTATTTTTGGAAAAATTGATTGTGTTATGCCCTTACAAACCGAAATTAATGTAGCTGTAGCCCAGATGAATGTTGTCCCAGGCCATCCCGATAAGAATGTGAAAAATATGGTGCGAATGATAAATGAAGCCGTTAGAAACAAGGATGACGTGATTGTGTTCCCTGAAATGGCCGTACCTGGTTATTTTTTAGGTGATGAATGGGAGAACGAAGCATTTATAAAAGATGCCTTCGAGTATAACGAAGATATAATCAATGCATCAGGCGGATTAATTGTGATTTGGGGTAACATTGACATTGATTGGAATCAGCTTAATGAAGATGGCCGTGTGCGGAAATTCAATGCGGCCTTTATTGCTCAAAACGGTAAACTTATAGGAAAAACCCACAAAACGCTGTTGCCAAAATACCGGGAGTTTGAAGATGCCCGTCATTTTTATTCCATGCGTAAAGAAGCCTGGGATAATAAAATACCTGCCGAAGAATTGCTTAAACCTTTTACCCTTAAAATCAAGGGTAAGGATGTAAAACTGGGGCTTATACTGTGTGAAGATATGTGGAGCGACGACTATAGCATTGATCCGGTAAAGATACTTCAACAACACGAGTCAGAAATTATTTTTAATGTATCCTGTTCTCCCTGGACCTGGCGAAAAAATGACAAGCGTCATCGGGTAGTAGCAGACCGGTTAAAAGATTACCCGGTACCTTTTATCTATGCCAATAATATAGGTATACAAAACAATGGGAAAAACATTTATTTGTTTGAAGGGAATTCCACCATTTATAACCAGGATGGAAGTATTTTTAATGTGGCACATAATTACACCGAAGAATTATTACGGGCAACCATTACCAACAAAGTTCAAAAGCGGCGCTCAGCCATGCCGGTAAGTAAGGAAATGGATTCGTTCGAATTATACCAGGGATTGACCTTTGGTATTAAGAAACTGTTTGAATCATTGAGTAATCCATCGGTTGTGATAGGTATCAGCGGGGGTATCGATTCGGCATTGAGTGCCACCTTGTTATCGTTGGCTTTAGGCCCCGAAAAGGTATATGCCGTGAACATGCCATCGCGATATAATTCGGAAACCACCAAATCGGCTGCCCTTAAACTGGCTGAAAACCTACAAATCAATTATGCATCGGTTACCATTCAGGAATCGTTTGATTATACCCTTAAACAGCTTAATAATACGGTTTTTGAGCGCATGGACGGGAGCGGTAGTAAAACACCGGTGTGTTTATCTGATCTGAATGAAGAAAATGTGCAGGCCAGAGACCGTGGAGCACGCATTTTAGCAGGTATTGCATCAGCCCTGGGAGCCGTATTTGTTAACAACGGAAATAAAACAGAGACGGCCATTGGTTATGCCACTTTATATGGTGATGTAAATGGTGCGGTATCCATACTGGGTGATTTATATAAAATGGAAGTTTATCAATTAGCCGGCTATATCAATCAAATTAAAGGTAGTGAATTAATTCCCCGGGAAACCATGAGTTTACCTGCTTCGGCTGAATTGAGTGCTGCCCAAAATGTGGATGAGAATATGGGAGACCCCGTTAATTTTCCTTACCACGATAAGTTGTTAAGAGCATTTATTGAATTCAGGCTCGATCCCGAAAATATTTTGGAGATGTATAAAGCCGGGACGTTAACAAAAACACTGAGTGTAAATCATGGTGAATTTGAATCTTATTTCTCTGATGTCCGATCATTCATTGATGACTTAGAACACAAATGGCGATTGTTTAAAATGAGCTATTTCAAACGTATTCAATCTCCACCCATCATTGTTGTAAGTAAACGTGCTTTTGGTTTTGACCTGAGGGAATCCCAAAACGGCGTGTATTTTACACGTAGGTATAAAAAATTAAAAGATGAATTGTTGGTTAATAATAGGGGTAAATGATTGTTTGGTTGCTTTTTAAGTAGGATTAGAATCCTTAATGATTTAAAGATTTTTGAATGATTTGATTTTTATTCGGGGTGGCAAACATATTGTAAAAAAAGCTAACCCAACTGCTTCAGTGCATAAGTATACGCACCCAGCAAAATTGACTCGCCGGCACCTTGTTTACTAATGGCTATCGGAATTTTGGGGCGTGGGTTATACAGCAGTTTTTCTTCTTTTCCGGGTACGCTGATGGCTACAGATGTGCTTTCAAGAAATTTACTTTTTTGTTGTTTGTCGTTGTAGTAAAATGCCTGTTGTACAATACGGGAATATTTTTCATTTTCTATTTCGAAATAGCTATTTAGAATATCCATCACACCAGGCATAAACAAATTCCCGGCAGCAGCAATACCACCACCCAGAACTATAACTCCATCAAACAGGGTTATCAGGTTAGCAATGACTTCGCCTAAGTTTTGACCGAATATTTCAAATGCTCTTTGTGCCATTTTAGCATCTCCCGGTTTTTGCTGCATGGCAATTTCATAGATATCCTTGGGCATAAGGTTTTTATCGCTTGAATATTGAGAATAGGTGTTTATAATGGCTGCTGTGCTTATCTTGTTTTCAGCAAACGCATTAACATCAAAACGATTACCCATTAGCCATACCTCCATACCCATGGCATTGTCGCCCTGATAAAGCTCCTGGTTTAATACCATCCCGCCTCCAAATCCGGTGCCCAGGGTGAGGCCTACAAGATTTTTAAACTGTAATGCATTGTTCTTTTCCGTAAGTTCTTTATTAATTTCAGGTAATATGCCGGTTAACGCTTCACCATAAGCAAACAGGTCACCATCATTATTTATAAATACCGGAATATGGAAGGCGTTTTGAAGTATGCTGCCCAGTGGTACACCACCACGAAAGCCTGAGAGATTTTTCAGGTCTCCGATAATGCCCTTCGGATAATCAGCCGGCCCTGGAAAGGCAAAACTTATAGCCGCAGGTTTTTTAGGTAATTGACTGATTATCTCCTGAAAGCCTTCAATCATTTTTTTTATACATACATCCAGGTCGTTGCCATAAGCTGGTTTGGTAAGGGGGGGTACAATATCGCGGCCAAATTGTTTTGCGGAATAAACAAAATTAGTTCCCCCTGCATCCAGTAACAGTACTATACGATCGTCATTCAGATAATCCATTACGCAGGTTTATTAAGATTTAAGACTGATACAATAAGAATATAAACAAAGCTTAAAGCAGGAACAAGAAATCCGGCCATAAGGGAAATGCTGTCGGCCACCAGTCCAAAAATCAGTGGCATAATAGCCCCTCCGATGATTGCCGTAACCATCAGTCCTGATATTTCATTGGCTCTGTCAGGGAGCGAATCGATTGTTATTGAAAATACCAACGGAAAAACATTGGCAAATCCCAGTCCGATAACAGCAATAGCAATAAAACCGTAGGTGCTGGTGGGTACGAAAAACAAGGCCAATACTCCCAAAATAGACAAGGCAACAGAAATAATCAAAAACAAACCAGGCTTGATCCAGTTTAAAACTACACCGCCCAAAAAGCGACCTATCATCAGGTTAAGAAAGAAAAACAACGTACCCCATAATCCCAGTTCCTTAATATCAAAATTAAATTTTAGTTCGAGGTAGTTTGGCAGTTTGGCACTCATGCTAACCTCAGCGCCTACATATAAAAATATGGCCAGTACCATTGTAAAAACTGTTGGATTACGCATAAGTTTAAAACATGATTTTAAGCTGGCCGTACTTTGCTGATTCGTGCTTTTTTCTTTAATTGGGGTAAGCTGAATGTAAATTAATGTAATTAAAACAATGATGGCATAAATAGGGAATAATACTTTCCAGTCCAGGTTAAAAAACTGTGCGGCCATAAGGGGTATTAATGCGCCTGAAATGGAACCGATAGCCTTGACAAACTGACCAAATGACAGGTTGCGTGAATATTTTCCTTCCAGCGATACATCGCGCATAATCGGATTGCCTCCCACCTGTAATAGTGTAGCTCCGGTACCCAGCAATAGCAATGCTGCCAGCAGTAAAACAAATGACGAAAACTGGGCAATCATGGGAATAATAAGCCCCAAAAAAGCAGCGGAGAGACCGAGTATAAGTACCAGTTTTTTACTGCGTCGATCCTGAAAAATACCCATCGGGACAGATAACAAGCCGAACATTATGAAACCCATAAAAGTTATCAGCCCTGCTGAAAAATTGGATAAATTGTAATCACTCTGAACCTGGCTTGTGAGCGGGCCTACAACATCACCGAAGCCCATGCACAGAAAGGCAAGGAATATCGGGATGGATTTTCTGCTGATTTTCATGGTTAGTTGTTTTTAAGTTTGTTTGTATAATCAAATTATAGAGCAGGGTTTAATAATTATCATGTTTTGATCAGAAGATCATCCAATTTATTATTTGGGACGCCCGGCACCTGAATTATTTGTTGTTGCCTGTCCCACTCCACCCTTTGGTTGGTTTTATAGGCAAGTGTGGCCATCAGTGAGGTAATGGCTTCTTCAAATCCATCGTTTATCGAGCAACTGGGTTTATTCCCTGACCGGATGCACGATAACCATTCCTTAAGATGCAGATGAGTTATGTCAACCAGTTTCTCATCCCGGTAATCGTATAGCAGCCCTTTATTAGCAAAATATTGTGCTGTTGCAGAGGTTATTGCATCCACATCATTTTCAGCAGTAAATCCACGGATAGGTTCATTTACATCAACCAGTCCCTGATTTAATACTTCCTGATAGCGGGTTGAGTTTTTATCGATCCATAACAGCAAATCGTTTTTAAGCTCCAGGGTGGCATCATGACCCATAAGAAGGGTTTCACGACTAAAACGATTTCCCAATGTGGCGCTGTATAAAAATGACATACCCTTTTCTTTACCGGACTTCTGGCTTGATCCTTTAAAATACTCCGGAAATTCCATACCTACCTGCATCACATCGGGAACATTTCTGCCATCACGGTGAGTGTAAATACCGCCGGAGGCGGTAACATAACGTGGGATTCCCATTCCGGTAATCAGGTTCATGCGGTCGTAATCATGCGTTAATAAATCACCGGTTAAACCGGAGCCGAATTTCCAGTATTTTCTCCATCTGAAGAAATGTTCACGACTGAATGGAAGATCATAGTACCCCTTTATATAATTTCTCCAGTCAATGCTGGACTCCGGATGCTCAGGATACGTATAATATTGCCACGCGCCATTATCTGAATTCCGGTTGGTGCTGGCCTGTATCAGGTTAATGTGGCCTGCAATATTTTTATTTAATATTTCCCTGGCTGTGTAATTACTTTGGTGCTGACGTTGTTGGTGTCCCAACTGAAATGTTATACCACTCTGCTCAACAGTTTTTTTAAGCTGGTACAATTCATTTACTTTATGCGACAGGGGTTTCTCTACATAAACATGTTTACCGGCTTTCGCGGCTGCAGTAGCAATGGGAGCATGCCATAAATCGGAGGTAGCAATAATAACTGCTTCAACATCGGCCTTGTGCAATAATTCCTCATACGTTTTGTACCGAACAGGTTCTTCACCACCATTTCCTAAGGTTTCCATTGCCTGGTTTGCCCTGAAATCGAATAAATCGCAGATGGCTGTGATTTTAATATTGAGTTTTTCCTGTTGCCGGAATGATTCTAGCTTTTCTGGTAAATTTTTTTTCCAGTAGGCCATGGCATCAGGATGAACAAAGCCCAATCCCCACATCAACTGTTCGCCTCTGATACCTGTTCCGATAACACCCAATTTTACAGGTTTTCCCTTTATCGGTGGGGGAGGTGGCGGAATTTGCGGATGAATATTTAGATCATTTATAAAACTATTTTTTTTTATTTTTTCTTTTTTGTTTATTCGATAATCCCAATTCGTCGCAAATCCAAAAACTCCTAACAATGGCAAAGGAGCAAGCGATTTCAATAAGTCTCTTCGATTAATTTTCATGAACGATTTTTTTTCAATATGTTATCCTGTGTTCTTAGTTAACTTGATTTTTAAATATTATTCGGTCGAGCCCGATATATTGGCCGGTTGGAAAGAAAGAGAGGGCTAACAGAACGGCCATTTCTATCAAATTCTTATCAACCAGGAGGTAATTTCCTTCTGTAAGAAACCCATATTCAATTCCAATAAATGGGGGATGAGCAAGATAATAGAACAATAACAGCAATGCGCCTGAGTAAATTGAAAGGCGCGTTAATAATCCAATAAAAAGCCCAAGGCCTATTAATAGGAGGCCCCATTTATTCAATAAATTAACGATCTCCAAAATCGTTGCATCGGATGCCATGGATTGAAAAAACCCTGATAAAAAACCTTCAGCACTCATTAAATAACCATAAGCCGACCAGCCGGGTGTTAAAAACTTGGTTACTCCTTCATACAATAAATGCCAACCCACCAGTATCCTGAGTATCGATAATGACAATAGTTGACGATTTGATAAAAAGCGTGTTTTCTCCATATTAAATTATGATTGTAGAATTCATCTGATTATTTTTTAAATTTCAATAACTGGATGCCTGACTGTTGGCAGAAAAAGAATCTGCATAATTAAAATCATCATTTTCCCAATAAGTAGAAGTAGGGTTTGTGAGTTGAATAAAATTTTTAATGACACTTGTTTCATTTTAAAGATGAAATAGTAATAATTATACTCAATTTTTTATCAAAACTAAAAAAACCAATATTAATTGTTTGATTTAATTTTGTTTCTACACTTTTGATCTGCTCAAAAACCGGATATGATATTCCCATTATATGGTTTTTGCGTGTGGAATGTATTATTCATTTACTCCTTTTCGGTAAAGCATTTTTTCATTGTGCAAAATGCCACGGATCGTATCTTCAATAAATGCCAGGTAATGATCAAATCCATGCTGCAGGGGGCCGGGGTCAATACGCTGTCCATTGTGCTGTCTGGCTGTAAATTCATGCTCCTGGAGACCTCCCAGATGCCATTTTCCTACATGTGCAGATGCATAGCCGTTATTCCTAAACATGTGTGGAATATTATCTTCTGTAACAGGAAGATTCTCATTGGTAACATCAGAGAAATGTTTGGTAACATTATAACGAATGGGAAATTTACCGGTAAGCATGGCCACTCTGGAAGGGGTGCAAACGGCTGAACCGGCATAAAAGTTTCCTAATTTTATACCGTTGTCAGCCAGGGCATCAATATTTGGTGTTTCAATATCATTACTACCGTAGCAGGACAAATCACCATAACCAAGATCATCGGCTACTATCAGAAGCACATTCGGTTGTTTGGTTTCAGGTGTATGGGTACATGAAAAAAATAACAAAGATGAAATAAGCAGGACCAATATTATTTTAGCCAAAAATTTCAGGAAATTGTTATTTGTTTGCATGTTTTGTAATACTTGGTTAAAAATAATTAAAATTCTGTGATTTGCTTTCTGTTTTCCAGCCAGGCAATCATATTCATAACCAAATAATTCCAGTTTTGAAACCCTTTATTCAAAACCGGTTCACCATTTTCAGGGAGGTAATACTCGTGTAAAGCACCAAAACGTTCCAGGTCTCTGCCAAACAGGGTTATTGTTTCAAGCGCTAATTCGCGGGCTTCTTTTTCATAACCATAGTTAAGTAATCCACTGAACACCATGTAATTTGAAACACCCCAAATTGGCCCTGTCCATAAAGAAGGATTCCTTGATGCCCTTACATTGTACATTTTTTCTTGTTTTGATAAAGTTCTGATTCCGTAAGGTGCATTAAAAGTTGAGGTGTCATGAAAATGTTCTTTTACCATCCTTTCAGCTTGTTCAGGAGTAGCAATTTCTGCCCACATAGATAAAAATCCGCTCCATACACCTATACGCATGATCAGGTTATTATAGGTTCTTGGAAAGCCGCTGTGAATGGCCCAATGTTCTTCTTTTTGATATGGAAGTAGATTGAAATCTACACTGTAATAAAAACCAAGCCATTCGTCCCAGCAATTATCCCTGATTGCTTGTTTTAATATTTCTGCATCTCTTTCGTATGCTTTTGAAATTTCCCCTAAATTCAATTGTTTAGCAAGGTAGGCCGTAGCTTTCAATTCTTTGTACATTAATGAATTAAGATATATTGATCCTGAGCTCTCCGGTGGTCTATAAAAGGTGGTTGGATCATTGTCTACCCCAATGGCAACGTCATCCTGCCAAAAGAACAGACCTGATGGCCTGTGCTTATGATGCCCCAGATAATTATTTACAAATTGTTGTAAATAATAAAATCTATCCCTAATCCATTCAGCATCTCCTCCTTTCATTTTGGTTATGAAAGCGGCATGTTGCGCCAAACAGGGTTTATGCATATTAGATTCATAAATATTATCCGGTCTCCTTTCTTCCTTATTATCGCTTTCATGTATATAGAAGGGTATCCAACCATCTTTACCTCCACCAAAGTCAAGAAAATTCATCACGCATCCTTGTTCATACCGTAAGGCTTCTTGTTTATCTTTTTCATTACCAGTGTCTTCAAGGATTTGCCTTAAGGCAACATTGGTCAACCACGAATCCCAATCCCATAAGATATTACTATACTGTTCACTACCTGGCACGATAAAGGGATGTATAAGTGCTCCGGCTGGTTCACGGTACATTCCTTTATAATCTTCATAAACATGTTCTTTTATTATTTCAATATATTGCTTATGTTTCTCTGAAAATTGTGATTTTAACTGATGAGAAGTAAAAAGCAACATTAGTAAAATCAGGATATTAATTTTCATAACTCATATTTTATAGGGCTACAATGGAGAATACAAATAATATTGCCCCAACAAGTAAAAATATGGTGGCAATTTCTAAATAGAAAAAAAACCTGGCCTTTTTTTTGCCTTCGAGATAAAAAAGATACCATACTTTTTTTTTACCGTTACTGCTCTTTGCGTTTTTCAAAAGGAAAATATTATGGATGAAACAATCTGTTATTATTCCTGCAAGTGTATAAAAATATACCGTGTTAATTCATGAAATAATGTAACATTATATGGAATTTTGAGACCCACACAATTATGGAATAGTGTATATAACATACAGATAAACAATAAAATATAAGATTTATCTTGTATTTTAACTTAGCTGTATAAAGGTGGTGTTATTAATATCATTGCTGTTTTTTTATAAATTGCAGCGTTTAACGATTTCCGCTGTCGCTTGCTTGAAAGTATTGTAATAATTACAATCACCAAGAAGTAAAAACATCTATAAAATCAAAAATTATAAATATGAAATATTCATTAGTGTTTTTGGCCACGTTGGTATTATTAGGATGTAAGTCTGAAAAAACAAAAGTAGAGTATATCAATCCCATTATTGGGGCTGTAACCTACGATGAAAAAAACGATGACATGCATGGATTTGGCAAGACCTTTCCGGGGCCGGTAACACCTTATGGATTGATACAATTAAGCCCTGACACACGTAGCTTCGGGGACAACGGCAGCGGATACTCATGGAATCATACTACTATTGAAGGATTTAGCTTCACCCACATGAGCGGTGTTGGGGCTTACGGCGATTTAGGAAATTTTCTGGTTATGCCCGCCACCGGTAAGCTCTATACCAATCGGGGTATCGACAGTCTGCCGGAAAAAGGTTACAGATCGCGTATTTCCAAAGAAGATGAGATAGCCAAAGCAGGATATTACAGCATTGTTCTGTCGGATTATGATATAAGGGCTGAGCTGGCAGCAGCTCCCAGGGCAGGCATCATCAAGTTTACTTTTCCCGAAAATGACAGTTCCAGGATACAGATAGACTTATCACGCAGGATTGGGGGGACATCCGTTGAGCAGTATGTTAAATTAGAAGATGAGCAAACCATTTCAGGATGGATGAAATGTACGCCGCAGGGAGGAGGCTGGATGTTTGGCTATGGAAATGTTAACTATACGGCATATTTCTACGCGCAATTTAGTAAACCCATAAAAGATTACGGTGTTTGGCATGCGGATGTGCCGACAGATACAGTAAGAAACCTTGATTTAGTGGCCACTGAGCCGTATCAGAATATAGTGGCAAATGCCACCGTGGAAAAAAATGTTGACGAATTCAGGGGTAATCATATTGGGTTTTTTACAAACTTTAGTACCATGAAAAAGGAAGAGATTTACGTTAAGGCAGGTATATCTTTTATAAGTGTTGAAGGAGCCAAATTAAACCTGGAATCCGATATACCCGATTGGAATTTTAATAGCGTGGTTAACCAAACCAGATCAGCTTGGGATGAGGCCTGCGAAAACGTTACTGTCGAGGGTGGTACAGACAGGGAAAAGGAGATATTTTATACCGCTCTTTACCACACCATGATTGACCCCCGGACATTTTCGGATGCGAACGGTCAATATGTAGGTGCTGATAATAGGATTCATGAAACCAAGGATTTTACCTATCGCTCCATTTTTAGTGGGTGGGATGTATTTCGGTCTCAGTTCCCGTTACAAACCATTATTAACCCTGAGATGGTAAACGATGAAATTAATTCGCTGCTTGAAATGGCCCGGTTAAGTGGCAAGGAATATTTACCACGCTGGGAACTACTTAACGCATATACCAATTGTATGATTGGTAACCCCGCTGTATCCGTCATAGTTGATGCATACAGAAAAGGTATACGTAATTACGATATTGACAAGGCATTCACTTATTGTAAAAATACAGTAGATTCCTTTGGTAATGAACCCTTGGGATATACCCCCAATTCAATTTCTCATACACTTGAATATGCCTATACTGACTGGTGCATGGGCCGGTTTGCCGAATCGCTCAACAAACCGGTGCTGGCCAATAAGTATTATCAAAGAAGTATGAACTACAAAAATATATGGAATGATGAAGTAAATTGGTTCCGTGCCAGGGATGAACATGGTGATTGGATGAAATGGAAAGGTAAACTGGTGCATGGACAAGGTTGTGTTGAAAGCAACCCGAATCAGCAAGGTTGGTTTGTACCGCATGATATCGATGGGTTAACCCGGTTAATGGGCGGTACAGATTCCATTCAACAAATATTAACCGATTTCTTTGAGCAGACACCCGATCATTTTTTATGGAATGATTATTACAATCACCCGAATGAACCGGTGCATCATGTACCATTTATGTTTAACGAAATAGGATTGCCAAAACAGACACAAAAATGGACCCGGAAAATATGCGAAATGGCTTATGACAATGATGCCTATGGATTATGCGGTAATGAAGATGTGGGACAAATGTCGGCCTGGTACGTGCTGGCTGCTATGGGATTGCATCCGATAAACCCCGGAGACAACAAATACCAGATTACCAGTCCGGTATTTAATAAAATAACCATCAAACTGGATAACAAATATTATAGTGGTGATACATTTACTGTAATTGCAGAAAATAATTCTCCTGAAAATATTTACATACAGTCTATAAAACTAAATGGCAAACCACTTGACCGCTATTGGATAACACATGAAGAAATTGTAACAGGTGGTGTGCTGGAGCTGGAAATGGGTGCAAATTAAACCCGTGATATTGTGCGGTGCTTTAATTATATTAATCCTTGCCGATTCGATCAGGTTTATAATTCCATATAGCCTAATACTTCATCCAAATGGGTGATTTACTAAGTCGATGGTAGCTGTAATCCCACATCGTTATAAATTAATTAATATAACCATATCTGAAATTAGGTTTTTAGTATTATATTGCTTTCAAAACACTTAATTTATACCCTTATGGCATCCATTGAAAACAATTACGTTCATTCTTTTTTAAGTCTTCGGAAAACCATTGGTTTTATTGGCATACTCTTTCCTTTTGTATTATGGGTAGGCAATGTATTTCTTTTTAAAAGCGGTCTTCAGCCGAGTATCAGTGACTTTTATTATACCGGTACACGTGATGTTTTTGTAGGTTCGCTATGTGCCATTGCCCTGTTTCTGTTCTTTTATAAAGGTTATGACGGACTATTTGGTCATGACGATATTGTAGGACATTTAGCCGGCGTTATGGCCCTGGGTGTTGCCTTCTTCCCGACACCCCGCGTCAGTCATTATGTTTTTGCCATTGGATTGTTCATTATACTGGCATACATTTCCGTTTTTAGGTTTACAAAAACTAATCCAACCATACCCAAAACTAAAGATAAGCATATACGAAACATTATTTACATAATCTGCGGTATCGTTATGATAATTAGCTTAATACTTGTGTTATTCAGCATGCAGGGCCGGATACTGGCATCAGTCGAAAGTGTAACCTACTGGGGAGAGGTTGTGGCGCTCGTGGCCTTTGGTGTTTCATGGCTGGTAAAAGGTAAGTTTCTGGAAGATATTAATTTGTTAAAGGATTAGATAAAATAAAATACGGGTATTTTAGATAGTATTGGGTACGTATAAAATAATTTGATGGTTAGCGAACAATAGGTTGCAGCACACGAATTAATTTCCTACTTTTATTACGCTTACGTGCGCTCATGAATAATGAACTCAATGCCATAAAAAACAAAATTATTGACACCATTGTGCTGTTTGCCCTTGTATTTATTACACCTACGGTATTCATATTAATAAACCTGCTAATAAATCAACAATGGGAAGCTATTTATGTGGCACAAATTATTTATACCATTGTAATAACATCAGTTTTTTTCGGAAGAAAACGAATACCATTTGTTTATAAATCCCATTTGGTATCTGTTGCTTTTTTGGTAATTGGGCTGGCTAGTTTATACTATTACAACTTCTCCGGTGTATTTTATATTTGCTTTTTACCGGTATTACTGAACGGTATGCTGTTAGGCCGTAAATATGCGTTGGTTTATATGTTTATGGTATCCGTCTTTTATGCTCTCATTGCCATCGGATACTCAAAAGGGATTATTGGTGTTGATTTTGACCATAACTATCAGATTACAGACCCGCCTACCTGGATCGTTTTTTTCGTGGGTACCTTGTTTATGATCACCATTATTTTAACTATCTCTACCATGTTGCACGGTTATTTTTTGAAATCAATTGACGACAAAAACATGGCCAATAAACAGCTAACCCGATACCGGAATCAATTGGAAGAAATTGTAAAAGAAAGAACAGAAGAATTGGAAACGGCCAATGAAGAGTTGATGACCACCAATGAGGAACTATACGATAAGAATAAAGAAATTGAGGATAAAAATCACGAATTAAAGGTTACACTGCAGCAGTTAAAAGATGCACAGGCTCAATTGGTACAATCGGAGAAAATGGCTTCCCTGGGGGTGCTGACTGCCGGGGTGGCCCATGAAATTAACAATCCGCTTAATTTCATGAAAAGTTCAGTTGATGGGCTGGAAGACTTTTTACGTGATCACTCAACTCAATTCAGCAGTCAGATAGCACCCTATATGAAAGGACTTCAGGTAGGAATCGAAAGAACTTCCTCCATTGTTCAGAGCCTGAACCAATTCAGCCGCGATGATCCTTATTTCCGGGAAGTTTGTGACATGCATGAGATCATAGAGAATTGCCTGTTGATGCTCAATTATCAAATCAAGGATAATGTTAATATCATTAAACAGTATAAAAGCGGGAATTATAAACTGCAGGGTAACACCGGTAAGTTGCACCAGGTTGTATTGAATATTCTTACAAACGCCATCGATGCGATGCCCGAAGGAGGAAGTATAGAAATTTACATGAAGAAAGAAAAAAATCATTTAAAAGCTGAGTTTGTTGATACCGGTTCGGGTATGCCGGAGCATGTTAAACAAAAAATAACTGACCCGTTTTTCACAACCAAGCCAGCTGGTAAAGGAACGGGCCTGGGACTCTATATTTCCTATAACATAGTAATGGAGCATCAGGGAGAAATGATCTTTTCCACCAGTGAAAATAAGGGAACCAAAGTGGTTATTCAATTACCCTTCATCAGAAGTTAATGAATTTATTTCGATAGCGGCCTCAACACATAATTTCATATCATGTAAACCGATATGACCTTTGTAAAGACCTCTTGCTTCATTTAACTTTTTGACCTGGTTGTGTAACCAGTTATAGTCAGATATAGCTACGGCATCAACAGAATGGTAACCGGCTTCCGACAAAACATACGCAAAAGTATGATTAACCCATCTGATCCGGCATAAATCGGCGATATGTGATAACCGTGTGATCATTTCAACTGATACACCTGTTTGTTCACTTAACATAATTTTATCAGCGGGTGTTAGCGTTTTTTCATACAATTGCAGGGTATCTCTGATGTCTGATTGATAAAGTTTATCCACGTCGTCCTGATTAAATCCGGGAATATCTTTGAGTTTAGAAGGCGGTTGCCTGTAACTTTTTATTTCCCGGGCAAGAATAACCAGGTAATCTGTGTCAATGCCATATTTTTCAGCAAAGGAATGAATTTTTGATTTGGTTTTTAATAACGCCAGCAAATCGTCAACATGCCGGATATTATTTTTTTCAAATACAGCGAAAATTTGGTGTATATTTTCCTTTAACATCCTTCGGCCTGGTAGCAGATCGGCATTCAGAATTTTGTTTTTGTACTGTTGGATGGTTATGGATTTTAAGTCGATGTAATAAGCCATTATATTAGATTGTTAGATATAAGAATCACTTTCGTCCATTTGGTTATTTACAGGTTCCGGGTTTCGCTATAAAAAGTAAGAATTGTATTTGCTACATTTCCTATATAATAAATTTAGAATCCATGCCCCATATAACTAATATCTGTGATAAATACTTCGGCAATTTTCAGCGAATCAGTTTATAAGATTACGATTCCGCTATGACGCTTTTCATAAAATTTGGTTGTTAAATCTGTCGGAATTGAAATAACTTGTTAGCAGTAAATTGTTTCTGATTTTTGGTTAAAATGCTGTAATTTAATGATTATGGGTGCAAAACAAACTTTTTTTCTATTTCTTAGAGGTATTAATGTAGGCGGACATCACAAGGTAAATATGGCTGATTTAAGGAAACTATTGGGTCAAATTGGATTCGGGAAGGTTCAGACATTCCTTAATTAGGGCAATATCATTTTCACATATAGCAAAGGGAGTCTATATTGGAAGCGCAAATAACCAGTGAGTTTGAAAAGGCATACGATTTTCCGATACCCTTGGTAATCCGAAAAAAAAAGATTGCATGTGAATATTACCCATAATCAATCAATTTGGAACTGATTTTGTTATAAAAAGGTTAAACCAATACCAAACAATACGATGAGAACCAATCTAATTTTAATTTCACTGGCAATCGTTACCCTTCATTGTACGGGACAAGCCGATCGGTCGGATTCGGAAGCGCAAAAAGCATTAAATAAACAGGTATTATCTTTTTTGGATGAGCACCGATATGAATGGCATAACTTAAATATTCCTTACCAGGATGGTAAATTGCTGCATGACATTATTGTAAAAAATAATTATAAAAACATTGTTGAAATCGGTACGTCTACCGGCCATTCCACTATTTGGCTTGCCTGGGCTGCCGGTAAAACAGGTGGAAAGGTAATTACCATTGAAATAAATGAACATCGTTATAAACAAGCGCTCGATAATTTTAAAGAAGCGGGTGTGTCGGAATTTATTGATGCACGGCTGGCCAATGCACACCACCTGGTTTATGAATTGGAAGGACCGATAGATTTTGTTTTCTGTGATGCGGACAAAGAATGGTATAAAAATTATTTTGAGGCATTGTATCCCAAAATAAAGAAAGGTGGCTGTTATACAGCACATAATGTAGACATGAATATGAACGGGATCGATGCTTTTCTGGATCACATTGAAACTGTTCCGGGTCTCGAAACAACCATTAATCGTGATAGCGGAGCCGGTGTATCGATCAGCTACAAAAGGAGATAAATGAGGAACGGACTGGATAGGCAACTGGGATTATTCCCTGCAACCAATATTGTGATCGCCAATATGATAGGCGCCGGTATATTTACAACTACCGGATTGCTCATGAGTAATCTGGGAAATCCGGTGCTGATGCTCATTCTTTGGCTGATAGGAGGCTTTATCGCCTTGATGGGTGCCTTAAGTTATGGCCGGCTTGGTAAGGCCATTCCTGAAGCAGGCGGTGAGTATATTTTTCTTTCACGGTTATATTCCCCTATGCTTGGTTTTTTAAGCGGTTGGGTTTCTTTTATTGCCGGGTTTTCAACTGCCATTGCCGCCTCGGCAATCGGCTTTTCGGAATATATTATCAATGCCGTGTCTTACGATAGTCAACCGTTGTATTCAGAAGTAATCAGCCCTGAATATGCAAGAAAAGCAATGGCTCTGCTGGTGGTCATTTTATTTACTTTTGTTCATGCCCGGGGTGTTAAAACGGGCACTCATATTCAAAATATCCTCACCGTATTAAAAGTTGTTCTGTTAACCGGACTGATAATAATTGGGCTGATAGGAGGTGCGGGCAATATCTCACACTTTGTGTCAGCTGAATCATTCACGTTTAGTTTTGATGGGTTTAAATCGATAGGATTGTCGTTGATGTGGATCATGTTCGCCTATAGTGGATGGAATGCTGCCACATATATTGGTGCCGAAATCAAAAAACCGGGTAAAAACATTCCACGTTCCTTAACACTGGGAACCGGCATTGTTACTATTTTGTATATATTATTAAATCTTTTTTTTGTGTATTCCACCCATCCCGATCAACTGGAAGGTGTGATTTCCATCGGGGGGTTAACAGCTTCCAACGCATTCGGGCCGGTGGCAGAAAAAGTAGTTTCTTTACTCATTGCCTTTGCCCTGTTCTCTTCCTTGAGCGCTTTTATTATAATCGGACCACGGGTTTATTATGCCATGGCCAGGGATGGATATTTCTTTAAGTTCGCAGCCAAAATACATCCCCGCTATAACGTACCACATCTGGCTATTTGGATACAGGCGGCTATTGCCGCAATTATGATCCTGACCGGTACCTTTGATCAGATACTGACTTACCTGGGGTTCTGCCTGAGTATTTTTACCATCCTTACGGTATTTTCGGTTTACAAACTCGGGAGATGGCAACAAAACAATACATGTTCGTTTATTGCCAATGTAGTACCGCTATTGTATATCCTGCCCAGCCTTGCCATACTTGTATTGGCCTATTTTGAGCGTCCGTTGGAATCATCCATTGCTGTGCTTACAGTATTGCTGGGTGTTGCGATTTATTTTTTACTCAAAAAGAGAAATGCTTTCATAAAACAAACAAAATAATCCCCTTTCTTGAAAAAGTACTATGCATTTGGAAAATATCTTTTCTTAAAACGCAATGATACATTCACCAGGGCAATCAATACCGGAACTTCAACAAGGGGGCCAATCACTGCAGCAAATGCTTCGCCCGAATTGATGCCAAATACGGCCACCGCCACGGCTATTGCCAGCTCAAAATTATTACTGGCGGCTGTAAATGCGATGGTGGTTGTTTTGGAATAGTCAGCACCCGCTTTTTTGCCCATAAAAAAGGATACCAAAAACATTATTACAAAATAAATGATTAACGGAATGGCAATGCGCCCTACATCCAACGGTATTTTAACAATGTATTCACCTTTGAGCGAAAACATGACAATGATGGTAAACAACAACGCAATGAGTGTAAATGGACTAATTACCGGAATAAATTTGTTATGATACCAGTCTTTATTCTTTACCCTGATAAGCATATATCTGGTTAGAAAACCTGCTAAAAAAGGAATACCGAGATAGATAAATACACTTTTGGCCACCTCGCCCATTGTAATATCAACGGTAAATGATTCCAGTCCCAGCCAATTGGGTAGCAGGGTGATAAACAGATAGGCATACAGGGAGAAAAATAAAATCTGAAAAATGGAATTAAATGCCACCAGCCCGGCTGCATATTCTGTATCACCATTGGCAAGCTCATTCCATACAATAACCATGGCAATACATCGGGCCAGGCCAATAAGGATTAATCCAGCCATGTAATGCGGATAGTCCTGCAAAAACAGCACAGCCAATACAAACATCAGCACCGGCCCAATAAGCCAGTTTTGTATCAGTGAAAGGCTTAATACCCGTGTATTTTTAAAAACGTCCCTGAGCTCTTCATATCTTACCTTGGCCAGTGGTGGATACATCATAACAATGAGACCGATGGCAATGGGAATATTGGTTGTTCCGGTACTCATGGAATTCCAGAATGACGATATGGCCGGAAAATAATAGCCCAGTGCTACTCCCGTTCCCATAGCCATAAAAATCCATAATGTCAGAAAACGGTCAGAAAATGAGAGTTTTTTCATCGACAGATATTTTATTTATGCCCCTTTATTGCTTCCGGTTACCGTAATACTATAGATGCCTGAACCCTGATTGCGGTATTGTTCCAGTTCTTCTTTTGTAATATACTCCAATAACAGATTATCAGGCATATCCAAAAGTCTGCTTTTTTCAATGGTTATATCCCGAAAACCGGTTTGTCGGATGATTCCGATATAATCATCCTGTTGCAAGGCCCCCGAAACGCAACCTGCATACATGGCTGCTGCCTCTCTTACATTGTTAGGTAATTGGCCTTGCAGTACAATATCAGAGACACAAAACCGGCCTCCGTTTTTTAGTACCCTTTTAATTTCTAAAAATGCATTCACCTTATCTGGTACTAAATTCAGTACGCAATTGCTAATTACCACGTCGTAGGAATGGTCGGGCAGGGGCATGTCTTCAATGTCGCCTTTTACAAATTCAACATTGTGATAACCCAGTTTTTGCTTGTTGGCATTGGCTTTTGCAATCATTTCATCCGTAAAATCTATGCCTGTTATTTGACCTGTTTCCCCTACAATAGAGCGGGCGACAAAACAGTCATTGCCGGCACCTGACCCCAGGTCAAGTACACTTTCACCTTCCTGTAACCGGGTATAATCGGTTGGTATACCGCATCCCAGGCCCAGGTCGGCGTCCTTTACATATCCTTTTTGGGTTTCATAGCTTTCACTGAATATGGAATATGACTGATCACAACATCCGGGTTTACAACATCCGCCATCCTTATCTATGGCAATCTCTGCATATTTATCCCTGACGATCTTTTTCAATTCATCTGATGCTTTCATGTTATTTCTGTTATTGGTGTTTGTTAACAACAACTGTTATTTATATCGGTCACATAGCTGCCGATGATTTCTTGTAACTTATTAATGTTAGAGGGATTCAGGCAGTAATTCGTACGACTTCCTTCAATGGTTCCCTGAATTAAACCGGCATTTTTCAATTCTCTTAAATGCTGATTGACAGTTGTGCGGCTTAACGGTAATTCGTTTGAAATATCACCGGAGATACATACTTTGGACTCTGCCAGGTATTTTAAAATGGCCAGTCTTGCAGGATGGGCCAATGCTTTGAAATAGACAGCCGCTTCCTGTAAATGTTTATCGAATAATTCAACTTTTGAATAGGTCATGCTGTTATGATTTGATTTGTGAAAAAAGATAAAACATTTCTGAGGCAATTTGTCTGCAACGCTCGTTATATCTTGTTTCTTCTTCCGGTGTGTTATCTGCTATCTTCGGGTCTTCATAAGGTATTGCAAATCGTTCAGCAGCACCGTATACAATCGGACAAGCCTCGTCGGCATCCGAACAGGTCATAATGGCTGCAAAATCTTTTTGGGGATTGAAAGCATCACCATATTTTTTCGAAAAAGCTTTAACAGGTGGCAATTCGTTGGTATAGTGTACATGGTAAACCGGATTATCGGTGGTATCCATCTGTTCGATCTTAAAACCTGCTGCACGCATTGCTTTTACTGCTCGTGGATTAAAGGCTGTGGCCTCCGTACCTCCTGAAAAACAAAATACATTGGGAATCCCATAATAATAGGCGGATGTTTGCGCCCACAACTGACTTATATGGCTTCTGCGGGAGTTGTGGGTGCAAATAAAATTCAGGTCAATGGTGTCCCCCTTTTCTTTTTTCCCGGACACATACTGTGCAATCTCTTTGAGATTTTTTTTACGGTCATCAGGTATTTTTTCAAAATCCTGTATCGCCTGCTCAACGGATTTATTTAGATCAGTTAATAATTTGTTTTCCATGTTTTCCGGGGATTTTTGTGTGGTTTTTTCTGTTAATTCGTCTTTTTGATGATGGTTATTCTGTTGCCCGCATGACAACAAAACTCCGGCCATTAAAATAAACATCTGGTATCGCATTTTTATATTGTTTTTAATTTATGACGTAAATATACGGCATTTTTTAAAACAACGTATATATACGTCATAAATATTTTACAGGGTCAGGTAAAAAATCAAATCCGTTATTGTTAATGATTCATAAACTTTTGATAACTTGACAAATAATATTCTATAATGTGTCTTACATTTATTTATTATAGAATCCATAATGTTGAAAGTTCATGAGCAAATCATGTTTAGTCATGGTAAATACCAATGGACTTGCTTTCATGTATAGCTGACCACCAATACTAAAAAATATACCAATGAAAGAAGATAATTTGATTGAAGCTGCACCCAACCTGGTTACCCCATGGCGCGCCCTCATTATTGGTGATGAACTGGCAGATATCATGGAATCAAACCTGATTGAAAACCTCAATCCACCTTCTGAGATAGCCAATGAAGACTGGATAGAACCAGGTGTTGCTGTTTTTCCCTGGTGGGGCAACTCCCTGGCCAATGACGATCCCGAAATTATGAAAGAATACATTGATATGTGTGAAGAAGTGCATAATTATATTAATGCGCAGGAATGGGCTATTAATGAGTTAGATAAATTGCCTTTATCTTCAAGATTAATAAAAGAAACACATAAAATACTGTTACAAGGAGTACGAGGTGAGAAAAAACAGCCAGGTGAATTCCGAACAAGCCAAAATTGGATTGGTGGTGCAACGATAAACGATGCAACATTTATTCCACCTGTTCATACATCTGTACCTGAATTGATGAGTGACATTGAAAAATTCATCCATAATAATGAGATATTTGTACCAGAGTTATTAAAGATTGGAATTGTTCATTACCAGTTTGAAACGATTTCTCCATTTTTAGACGGTAACGGAAGAATAGGAAGATTACTAATCCCACTTTATTTAGTAAACAAGGGGATATTAAAAAAACCGATTTTGTATTTGTCGGAATTTTTTGAAAAGCATCGGCAGTTGTATTATGATAATTTGATGATTGTAAGAAAAAAAAGTAATCTATCACAGTGGTTTAAGTTTTTTCTTGTTGGAATAATTGAGACGTCGAAGAACGGGATAAAAACATTTGATAATATTTTACGATTACAGAAGCAGGTTGAATCAGAGATACAGAGATTGGGAAGTAGAGTAGCTAAAGCAAAAAAAGTGATTGATTATTTATATCAACGCCCAATTGTAGATGCAGAAAAAGTTAGTGAGGTATCCGATATATCGATGCCTTCTTCTTATAAACTGATTTCAGATTTAGAGGAAATGAAAATATTAAAGGAGGTAACCGGAGGACAGAGGAGCCGAACTTATGTTTTTGAAAATTATTTAAGACTGTTTAGATAGGAAATGCCACCCAGTTGACAACAATGTATATGTCAAATAGTCGTAACAGTAGTAAATTCAACAATTATAGCCTGCTTCAACCTCATCTCGGGTTGATAGGTTTGTAGCCCGCAACCGTCTACTTGCAATATACTAACCGTTTATATGCAGTTGTGGTTTGATTGAAAGATTGAATAAGCTATACACACAAAATACGCATCAAATCGCAATGGCATATAAATGTTTTTTGTATTTTACAACAAATTAATTTTTTATGTCATGAGAAAAATTTTTGTAATCGCAGTTGTTCTATTATCCTCATGTTTAATCCACGCCCAGGGAGAGAAAGACTACCGGGTTAAGGGAGAGAAATTTGCGGTTAATACCTTTCATTTGGAAGCTCTGGGTAATGGAATGCCCTATAATATAGGTTACGAACGGGTGCTGACTAACATGCGATGGTTTAATATTGGATTGGGAGCAGGCGGAGGTTATTTTCCGTTAAAGGTACTTCCGGTAATGACTGCCAACTTTGAGGTAACCATGTTATTTGGAAAATCAGACCATTTATTTGAGATGGGAATAGGATCACGTGTCGGCTATGCAGAGTATCATCCGAAAGAACCCATAATGAACCCCGATGACCAACTAATATCCGTTAGTAAAGGGGGGGCAATCTTTCAAACTTTTAGAATGGGTTACAGATACCAACCTGTAAAAGGCGGGTTATTTTTTAGGGCAGGCATTGTTGTTTCAGATCCGCAATTAATTGTTTTCGATGATCTTATTGCAACAGGGGCTGCCAATGTTGCCTTGTTTTTGGCCGAGAAATTTGATATAGATGTATCTTATGTACTCCCATCTTTTGGAATCGGTTTCACTTTTTAACGATACCCATGGATTAAGCGATACATCCATGTTCGTGGGTCATGTTAATAATCAATCCCGGCAAAAGCATAAAAATGAATAGACTGATTAAATTTTTGATATTGGTATTGTTATTTGGATCAACCAGCAGAAATATAAATGCTCAAGATTACAATGATATAGTAATTGATAATGATATCCAATTGATTCATCTTAAAGACTCGGTTTATATTCATGAAACATGGCACTATCTCCGGAATTTTGGTAGGTTTCCTTCAAATGGATTGATTGTAATAAAAAACGGTCAAGCATTGATGATTGATACACCAATGGATAATGATAAAACGGAACGTTTGACAAAATATATACAGGATTCAATGTCAGTGGATCTTAAAAAATTGATTATTGGTCATTTTCACGATGATTGCATGGGTGGACTGGAATATCTTCAAGGTATTGGAGTTGAGTCAGTTGCAAATTCTATGACAATTGAAAAGTGTATTGAACTTGAATTACCGATTCCATCAAAATCATTTACCGATTCGTTAACTTTTGATTTCAATGGGAAACAAATAGAATGCCGATATCTTGGGGCCGGACACTCATTTGATAATATCATCGTATGGATTGCAAGTGAAAAAATATTGTTTGGTGGCTGCCTGATCAAATCGATACAATCAAAAGGACTTGGGAATTTAACAGATGCCGTGGTCAATGATTGGGATACCACAATAGAAAAAGTGATGCAAAAATATCCAGGTATTGGAATAGTTGTACCCGGGCATGGGCATTATGGAAATACTGAATTATTGACACATACCATCAAATTGATTGAAAAAGAAAATTGTAAATGACTATTTTGTAAATTTGTAAAAAAAGATATGGGACACGAAGCTATAAAATTGGAATTGATTGAATGGTTAACAAAACTGGATGATCAGGAAACCATCGAATACTTTAAAATTGTCAAGGATTCAAAATCTTCTGATCAGGACTGGTGGAATGATTTAGGAGAGGTTGAAAAACAAGGAATTGAGCGCGGATTACGAGATATTTCAGAGGGGAAAACCATTTCGCACGACGAAATAAAAAGCAGATATGACTTATAATTTGCGTTGGTCTGAAGAATCAATTAAAATCTTGACGAAATTATCAACGATATTCAACGTAAATGGTCTGAAAAAGAGGTGAATAGTTTTAAGCGAAAACTTAGTCAACAGTTGGATTTAATAATTTACAATCCGTTTATGTTTCCCGCTTCAATACAAAAACCACTATTAAGGAAAGCAGTATTAAGTAAACAAACAACGATATTTTATGAAATAAAAGAGAATATTGTTTATTTGGCTTATATACATCTCAATAGAAAAGATATTGGCAACATACAATAACCACGAACGCATAACACGGCATGTTAAAGCATTGCGCGGAAATTGATAAATTTGAACGATTTGCATATAAACAAACAGGTTGATAACTTTAAAGGATTTGGTTCTTAGGCGCAACGCTTCAAATGCCCCAACGTTGATGATTGAAACAGACATGACACGCTTCCATGTGCCTTTAAGTTAAGCGAGCGGTAAAAAAAACCGGTGCAAAACATTCAATAAGCCAGGCACCCAATTATTACACTTTTCAAAACCAAATTTTCGCAATGTTCTTCGTTTATTTTTTTAGAACATTGCGAAATAAGGATTTTGGTATTTAGGCATGCAGGGTTATATTGGCTTCATTTATTTATTATTAACCAGGTCAAATGTCAGAATAAAACAGGTTCCGCGCCCTTCGGTACTTTTTACGGCTATCTCGCCATTATTAAGGTGAACAAATTCATACACCAGCGTTAATCCCAGGCCGATACCTTTTTCCTGTTCAGTACCGCGGGTACTTTTTGCTTCATTCAATATAAAGAGCTCATTGAGTTTGTTTGCCGGAATACCTATGCCTTCATCAACCACTTTAATTTCCACTTGATGATTATTGATTTCACGCGCGGATATTTTAACCGTGCCATTTTTGTGAGAAAACTTAAAAGCATTACTCAACAGGTTACGGATAATGGTCATGAAACTGTTTTTATCGGCATTGATCAGGAGATTGTCAGTCAGGTGCATTTCCAATTGAATGTTTTTGGATATGGCGATGGTGGATAAATATTTCACTGCTTCATTGATCTCGTTTTTCAGGTTTAAATGTTGCATTTCGAACGGAAATTTGCCTTGTTGGCTCAACGCCCAATTAAGCAGGTTTTCCAATAAGCCTGAAAGGGATACTACCGTTTGATCGGTGAATTCTGCTATTTCATCCAGCATCTCCCTGTTATCTTTTTCAATACTTTCTTTTATCATCATTGAAATGCCACTGAATGAGCTGATAGGGCCCCGCAGATCATGCGAAATAATGGAAAAGAATTTGTCTTTGATGTGATTGAGGTTTCGGAGTTGTTCCTGCTGTATTTCAAGGTCTTCTTTGCTATCAGCCAGTTCTTTATTGAGCTTCCGGGTGCGGATCAGGTTTTTATAGTAGATATAGATTAATCCGGTCGCCAAAAGAATGATAAGCATTAAGGCGCCAATAACAATTCGTTGGATAGCCCGGTTTTTTTCCAGCAAATCAACTTCTGTCTGCTTTTGTTCTACTTCGAATTCGGTTCGCAAATCGGCCATTTTTTGCACAGCTTCTATGTTTTGGATACTGTCTTTGTATTTCATGTAAATACCCTGGTAGTGGTAGGCGCTGTCGTATTGATGAAGTTGGCTGTAAAGTTGGGAAAGACGATAGGCAGCATCTTTTTTAAATTCATTAAACTGATTTTCTTCAGCCAGTTTAAAGCTATGATTAGCAACATGAATGGCTGCCGGAAATTTACCCTGTTGCCCCAGCACATTGGAATATTCGATCATAAAATCGGTAACAGCATAATGGTCGTTGGTTGCACGTAATAAGTCTATGGCTTTCATCAAATTTTTTTCAGCTTTTGCCGGATCGCTTAGTTTTGAATACACTTTTCCTGTATTGCCATGACAATAGGCAATGCCAATATCAAATCCGAGTTTGTGGTATATCGCTTTGGCTTTATCATAAAACATTAAGGAAGAATCATACCGGGATTTTTCATAATATTCATATCCCAGGTTATGTAAACATGAGGCCATTCTTACCGAATCATTTTCCTGTTTAAAAATTGTTGCTGCCTTATTCAGATAGTTAATCGCAAGGGTGTAATTTTCCTGGCTGCTGTATGCAGAGCTTATATAGGTATATACAGTGGCCAGGCCAATGCTGTTATTTTCTTCCTGATAAAGTTTTGCTGCATGCATAAAGGCTTCCAGGGCTTCAACCAGATGTCCTTTGTTTAAATATGCAGTTCCTTTGTACACCCATGCCTCCGTGGGTTTGTAATTGTATTTATCGGCCAGTGCAATGGCCCGATTGCTGTAATAAAGGATGGTGTCAGCTTCCTGGCTATTGGCTGCCATGAAGTTGAGGGCATCAAACTTTTCTTTTTTACTTTCAATCAGGCCATTCTTTATCAGATTCCTTACACTGTCTTTCTTCGGGAAAACATTTGACAGAAAGAAAGTATTGGATACAATACAAATTAATATGATAAATAAGATATTGCGGTTGATCATTTCATTATGCCGGTGGCTTAATCCTTATTTGGGGATCCACAATATGACTGGTGCCATCACCTATCGTATATCCAATGCCGTATGCTTCATCTCCTTCGGCATCTTTAGGTATGCGGTATTTCCATGTTTTACCACGATTTCCTTTTTTAGGATTCCCGCCTCTGAAAATTTTTCCGTCCTTTAACTTGGGAAAAATACTGTCAATGGTTTTTATATTACTACAATTATCAAGTTTCCAGATGATCAGATCGCCGGGGTTTGCATATGTAACTAATTCATCGATAGCACCATTGCGTTCGGTATCAAACAAGGCCAGGCGTTTTTCGTTGTCGTTGTTAACGGATCGGAGGTAAATCTTGATTTTGTTCATTTTGATTTTTTGTTAGGTTAGTAATTTTGGATACAATTAGTTTATAATAGTTAAATATAATAATTATGATCAAATACCCGGGGATAATTATTAACACATTAAGTTTACCATGTACTGTCTTAAACTGAAGTGTTTGGTTATAAAGTTCAATTTGCGGCGTGTGAGAAATCTAAGCCGCTGCAAACACGCCTATGTGAGGATTTAGATTTCGAGCAACAATGAAAAAGTTTGACATTTAAGTCAAACACTAATTAATTTTGCAACCACTATTACCAGGAATGTGTTACTATTGGAATGTTTGTGCGCAACCCGGGAAAACCGATACAACCGATAATTTTCGGGAAGATTAAAAAAGTTTGTATTTTTGAGTTATGAGAATTATTGATAAAAATATAGATAAGATTAGAGCTTTATGTAATAAACATAAGGTAGCAAGACTTTTTGTATTTGGCTCAATATTAACGGATAATTTTAAAAAATCCAGTGATATAGACTTTTTGGTTGATTTCACAGGAGTTGACCTTTACGACTACGCAGATAATTATTTTGACTTAAAAACATCCTTGGAGAAAATATTAAAAAGACAGATAGACTTACTTGAGGATAAAGCAATTAAGAATCCATATTTAAGAAAATCGATTGATTCCTCTAAACATCTGATTTATGGATAATGACATAAAAATTTGGTTATGATATTTTGCAATCGATAAATGAGATCGATAGCTACTATGTTGATAAACCAAAGATTTACGAGGAATATGTTGCTGATATAAATACAAAAAGGGCGATTGAGCGGGATTTAGAAATTATTGGTGAGGCTGCTAACAACAGTCCTTTGAATGGCTCAATGGATTTGCTTTATTTTTCTGTCTTATTCAATACAGGGAGTAAGACAAACCCAATCCCGCCAAAAACGAGGTAAATTAAATTCGTAAAAGTGTGGGCTATCAGTGCAAACACCAATCCGGTATCCTTGTCGATGCCAAATAGTAATAAACATTGCACCACCATAAAATGCCAGGCGCCCATACCGGCTTGCACGGGAAGGACAAATGCAAAGGTGGAGGCAGCAAATGTAAATATGGCGGCTCCAACGGGCAATTGGCTGGTAGGCTCAAAAGCAAAGAATATGACGTAGAGCATAAACAGCCAAACCCAGTAAACAATAACACTCAAAATGATGTACCAGCCTTTGCGATGCACTTTTGAAAATACACGAAGTCCTTCCAGCAAATCAACTTTAATTTTCCTGATGCGGTCTCTGAATCGTCTGATTACACCGGTTCTTTGCAGTACGAAAAAGATGATGGCCAATACCACAACTGCAATAATGATGGTTATTATTTTGGATTGCAGGTTGGGAAATTTGAACTCTATGGCTGGAGATTGGAGCAATTCCTGAAAATAGGGATATTGCCAGATAAGCACGGTGGCGAACAGCAGAATGAGCACCAACAGGTCAATAATTCGTTCAATCACCACGGTCCCGAATAATTTCACAAACGGTATCTTTTCATATTTTGTAATCACGGCACCTCTGGCCAGTTCACCGCCACGTGGAATGACCAAATTGGTAAAACTCAGCACCAACATGGCCAGGAACAGGTTTTTGCGCGAGGGATTGTATCCCAGGGGCGTAATGAGCATGTTCCATCGCAATGATCGCAGGAAAAGGCTTATTAAATTCAAGCCCAGCGATAAATATATCCAGCCAAAAGTTAATTCAGAAATATGCTTTTTAATTTCCGCTATTTTAACATCCTTATAAACATACCAGAACAGTAAAATACCTGCTATAAGAAACAGAACGGACTGAATGGTTTTTTTACGGCCAATTTTAAAAGATCGCATGGTTTATGGTGCCTGACTGTTATTTTTCACGCTTAAAGATAGCTTTTATCCGTTCATTCAGGTCGTTTTGAAGAACAAGGATTTTTTGTTTGATTAATTCGTTGTGGGCATCCATTGAATATTCGATGCGTTTGGTGATCAGATCGTAATTTTTGAGAAGTGTTTGAGCTATCTCACGGCCTTCGCTCAGGAATTCCATGGTGGCATTCACGGCTGTTGTTTTTTTGTATTTGGTAGGATGGGTTAATCCGTCGAGAATCAGATATTTAATTTTCTTACCATGGGCCTGAAAATAAAGGTTCATGTAGGTTTCCACGCCAAAGGCTATTTCCCTGATGTCGTCCAGGATAGGCAGTAAATGTTCTTTGCGCAGGGCACGTTCACCGGTTAATCCTTTAAATGGATTGATGCGATAATCGATTAAGGTTTCAGAAGGCTGACCCAGCACCATATCGGCTTCTCGTACAAAAACAGGTTGGAGTAGCTGGTCGTAATGTTCGGGTTTGATTCCCGTTACATCGGCATCAAAGAAGAGAATTATATCGCGGGTAGATTCTTCAACACCTTTGGCCATTGCAAAACTTTTTCCTTTATTCTCAGGAAGTTTAATATAGTTAAATGATATTTCCTGTTGCAGCTCTTTTAATATTTCTTCGCTTGAATCTTCTGACCCGTCATCAACTACAATTACTTCGCTGGGCGGATTGTTTTCAACGCAGGTGCGCACCACATCTGCTACGGTTTTTTCTTCGTTATAGGTACATATAATTATACTAACATCTTTTTTTTCGTTCATGGTTTTATAATTTAGTTACTTAATGTCTGTTTGTACTTCTGGAAACGTTACTCTTCTGAAAACAGTATTTCCTTCCGGGATTAAAGTTACCGGAATTGTGTTGCCGTTTTTATCGGTTAAGGAACCTTCGAGCTTCACCACCGGTTCATCAAACGGATTTTCTACAGGCTCCTGCTGCAGGTCGGTATATTCAAAAGGTGTTTCCTCATCAATTTTCAGGTCCCATTTATCGGTATTGGTGGCTTTGATCTTGTATCTGTAATAGCCGCTGTTATTGTATTCTTTCACCGTGTCAATATCATGGTCAAACTGTAGCGCATATACCAGTGCTCCGCGCTGTAGGAAGTAACCGCCGTTGGGTACTGTTTTGGATTCGGGCTGCGCAATTTTTTTTACATCAAATTTGAAATGTACATCAAACTGATCGTCTTTCTGCCAGTCTTTGGTAATCACAATTTTATCCTTGTATTCATTCACTTTGGCTTCTTCCAGGTTTGTAGTTTCAAAATTATTTACACCATGTGGTTTTCTCAGGGTTAAGGCAAAGTTGATGGGTTTTTCCGGGTTCACAGTAAAACGAATCTTGTCGCCAAACGGATAGTCGGTATCTTCCACAATATTGACCTTCGTATCACGAATGGTGGTATTTAATTCGGATGGCCCGTAAAGCATGGCCGTTATTCCTTTTGTTTCCAGGTCTTTCATCCACATGCCTTCCACGTAATAGGGCATCAGGCGACCACCATTGAGCACACAGCATGCAGCGGCACGGTGTGCGGCATCGTAACTTTCACGCTTGCCAATTTCACGATGGTTAATATGTATGCGGTTATCGCTGGTGAGATAGGATAATCCTCTGAGTGGTGAAAATCGTGATCCCTGTCCGGCGTTAAAAGTCAATTTCTCAATTCGATCGGCAATACTTAAATCGCCGGTCATGGTAATTATCTTATTAAGCGGTCCAACCATTTCGGCAATACCACAATATTCGTATAATTCATCAGCCGTGCCACGACGACCATTGATCCATTCGTCGCACCGCATGGCACCTCCGGGTGTCATGTGGTAATAGAGTTTTTCCAGACTTTTGTCAGCTGCCTTATTATATCTCTCCTCATTACGTAAATTCGCGATAAACGTGGGCACAAACATGCCTTCAGCAATATGCGCTCCGTGTTTTCTGAAATAGCGGTCTTCATCAAGCAGGCGGTGCGTTTTAAGGTCATCATCCCGCACACGGCCATTGTTAAAGTCTTCATACAGTTTAACGGAGAATTGAAGATATGATTCATCACCAGTGAGGCGGTACAGCCACTCAAGATTTTCAAAAAAGCCTATCCCATGGCTTACACCGCCACCTTTTGATTCTTTTGAAAAGTAATTCTTATCGTTGTAATGGTGCATAATTAGTTTGGCAGCCTTTTCTGCAGCATCAAGTACTTTTTGTTCGCCTGTGAATTCATAATATGCAAGCATGGCCATTAAAATACGACTGGTTGCCCACAACTCGCCGTTTCCTTTTTTATGGTTAAAACGGCAAACAGGTCGTTCGCAATCGGCGTATATACCAATGTAACCATTTTTACCTGTGTTTTCAACAAGTTCATTCATCCAGATGTGCGCCTGTTCCTGGTATTTTTTATGGCCTGATAAAAAGGCCATACGTATGACCGCATCTTTCCAATAGCCTTCATGCTCACCGCTCCACCATTCTTTAATAATGCGGTATTGCTTGGTGCTGGTTCGGTTCTGCTTTACAAAAACATTGTGTGTTACGGTATGGTGCACATTATCAAAATGGCCAATATAGCCCTGTGACAGGTCTCGTTCCAATTGATTTTTTATCCAGCCCCCGGGTTTAATTTCACCGGCCGGTAATATTTCGTATTGATAATACTTTTCCAATTCCTCTTTTAATTTCGTTGTATCTTCCTTCGATTGTACCGTTGAATTCATAATGACCAAAACTAAGATTCCCACAAAACGCATTTGAACACCTATTTTCATAAAATCACGATCAAGATATTCTACAATTTAATTTCGATGGTTATATGCCAACTACCATACCAAATTTCAACATTGCATTCCTTTTACAGTTTAGGGCCATAAAGTGACGGGTGAATTAAAAAGTTGATTATTATACCGTGTTATTGGCGAAAACATGAATAAAAAGTGTTGACTTATTTGCTCTTAATCGGGGAATTCTTTCACAGATTCGTTTGTGATTTTCTTTTTTCAATTATTATGTTGGTTTGTGGATTTTCAAATATGGGTAATGATTTATTGAATGTGCAAAACATTATGACGACATTTACATTTTTAGTATTATATATGAAGTTTGTAATTAATAGTTAATAGCAAAATATAAGTGGAATTATTAATAATAGCCTTATTGTTGCTGGGCAATGGTGTTTTTGCCATGTACGAAATTGCATTTGTATCGGCCAGTAAGGCAACGTTGGAGACATTGTCTCAAAAAGGTAATAAAATTGCCAAACAGGTTTTGCGATTGCTTCAGGAACCGGAGCGTATCCTTTCAACCATACAGGTGGGTATTACCTTGGTAGGTATTGTTTCAGGTGCTTTTGGTGGTGTTGCACTGGCAGACGATCTTGTCCCCTATTTAAAGGAAATTGAAATTGTTGCTCCTTATGCCAGAGATGTAGCGTTTATAATAATTGTTGGCGGCATTACTTATTTCTCATTAATATTTGGTGAGCTGGTTCCTAAATCAATTGCATTGAGCAAACCAGAGGAAATTGTGCTGGTGTTGACACCGATAATGTACTTCATTTCAATAGTTTTATTTCCTTTTGTATGGTTTCTAAGTTTATCGACACATACCGTGAATAAAGTGTTAGGCATTAAAGAGGACAAAGAAAAACTGCTTACCCAGGAGGAACTGAAATTTTACCTGCGTAAAGGATGGGAACAAGGGGTGCTGAACAAGGAGGAATCGCGCATGATTACTGAAGTGTTTCGCTTTACCAATAAAAAGGTTTACGAAATAATGACCCACCGGAAAGAAGTTGTTTGTCTAACCAAAAATTCATCAAAAGAAGAAGTACTTGCGGTTATTAAGGAAAATCAATTCAGTAAATATGTGCTTTGTGGTGATACCTGGGATGAGGTATTTGGCATTGTATCTACCAAACAATTGGTAAATCATATTGATGATGATGACTTTGATCTTTTAAAAGCCACTGAACCAGCCCTGTTTATTCCTGAAAATCTTACCGTAAATAAGGTGTTGGAAATTTTCAGAGAACGAAAGAAAAATTTCGGTGTGGTAGTCAACGAATATGGATCGCTTGAGGGCATTATCACTTTGCATGATTTAACCGAAACGGTTTTGGGGGATTTTCCCGAAGAAACGGAAGAGTTGAGCAAATATCTGGTCAGACAAAATGACGGTTCTTACATGGTAGAAGGCTCGATGCAAATAGATCATTTTATGGATGAACTGGGCATACTAACGTATGATGAAATCGAAAACATTGATTTTTCTACCCTGGGTGGACTGGCCATGCATTTTTTAAACAAAGTGCCCGCCGTCGGGGATCGTTTCTATTTCAGGGACTTACAGTTTGATGTTATGGAAATGGATGGCAGCCGGGTTGATAAATTAATGGTTAAACAGTTGGATAAAGAATAAAAAACTCATTTTCTCTTCAAACTTTCCTGATCAAAATCTGTTACATTATCACAACAATAAAAATCAAAACACTATGGCACAAGTTACGTTAAAAGGCAATCCATTAAATACTTATGGTGATCTTCCTGCTGTGGGAAGCACACCTGCTGAATTTACCGCTGTAAAAAACGACCTTTCAGAATTAAAATTAAGCGACTATGCTGGAAAGAATGTAGTCCTTAATATTTTTCAGAGTTTAGACACCAGTACCTGCGCCAATTCCGTAAAAAGATTTAACAAAGAAGCTGCAAACCTGTCGGATACAGTAGTGTTATGTCTTTCCAAGGATCTTCCCTTCGCGCATCAACGATTTTGTGAGACTGAAGGAATTAACAATGTAGTAAATGGCTCGTTATTCCGCAACCAGGAATTTGGGAAGCAATACGGCAATGAAATTGTAGATGGCCCGGCAAGAGGACTGGTTGCCCGATCGCTTATTGTGATAAACAAGGAGGGCAAAGTAGTGCATAGCCAACAGGTACAGGAATTATCGGAAGAACCTGATTATGAGAGTGCGTTGAGTGCTATAAAATAATTATAGATATCGGATTTTGTACCCAAAAACTAAAAAATGAACAGGTTTTTATTATAACACACCCCTAAACCCCATTGCTGTAAACTTAAGAGATAACAAACAGGTTTTCAGCAAGAAAAAGGCAGGCGTAAAACGTCTAAAAGCCTGCCCCAGGTATAAGGATATTTAAAAAATTCAACAACGAAATTAGCAAATTATTTGCTCAAGAAAGTATCAAAAAGCTAACAAAGGAGAGCAGTTTTATTCAACGTTTTCGAAAAATATCTGCGGTATCCCTTTTAGAATCTGTACTTTTTGCTGACTCAGATCCATCTAAGATCAGTGTAAGTGATATGGCAGTTTATCATCAGGTGCATTATGGGGTAAGTCTTACAAGACAGGCTATAGCAAAAAAATTTACCAAACAGGCTACAAGTTTTGTCAAATTATTGTTAGAGCAACTGCTCAAGACAAATCTTTGTAATAGCCAAGCTATTTTCACCCATTCTGAGTTCAAGAGGATTTTGATAAAAGACTCTACATCAAATCAATTACCGGACAACCTAAAGGATCAATATCCGGGCAGCGGAGGGTCTGGCTCTAAAGCCTCGGTAAGGATACAATTTGAGTATGATTTAAAAAACCTGGAAGTCCTGGAGCTTGACAGCTCAGCATTTAATCATCAGGATATCCATAACGCCAAAGAGACGCTCAATAATATACGGAAAGACGATTTGATCTTACGAGATATGGGGTATTATTCAGTGGATATATTAAAAAGCATACAACAACGCCAAGCATGGTTTATATCTCGAATAAACCCAAATCTTTCAGTGTACGATGCAGAAACAAACGTGCTATTGGACTTTACAGCGATTGAGGAAGATATGAGGAAAAACCAGATTTATATAACTGAAAAAAGTGTTTTATTAGGAGAACAAAAATACCCTACCCGCTTAGTTATTGAGATTGTGCCAGATAAAATAAAACAAGAACGATTAAGGAAAGCCAATAAACAAGCTCATAAGAAAGGAAAAAAGTTATCTAATGAAAAGAAAGCCCGCTTTGGATTAAACCTTTTCCTTACCAACTGTTCGTCGAAACAGTTATCTGTCTGGGAGTTAAGGCGAATTTATGGAATCAGGTGGCAAATTGAGTTAGTTTTCAAAGCATGGAAACAAAACAGCCAGTTCCATAAAATAAAGAAAATGAACATTCACCGGTATGAGTTTTTATTATATGCAAAAATGGTGTGGGTAATGCTAAATTGGAAAATATATCAAATGTTTGATATAATAATCTATAGTGAAATACGGCAGAGAATTAGCATATTGAAACTTTTTAAAACCCTAAATCAAATGAAGGAGAAGTTAAAACAGATATTTAGAGCAGATGGAGATGGTATATCAAATGTTTTCAAAGTATTGGAAAGAATTTCTTATAAACACTTATTACATCAGGATCGAAACAATAGGATTAATTGGCAAAATGTTGAAAACATTTAAAACAAAAACTACCATATGTGTTTAATAAATAGTAATTTAAAAGCAGTAAAAACGTCGAGCCAACAGCATGTTGGCTTAAAAAAATTAAAGGTATGAGGGCGTTTCCAACCAAAAATAGGGAGCGTAAGCTCTCTATTATATACCACCAGTATTTTAATGATTATCAATTACTTATGTACTTATGTTTACAGCAATGCCCTAAACCCCTCTGAAGAGGGGAATTTGTGGTGTTCATTTTTAGTTTTTTAATACTTAGGATAATAATCCGATATTCATTTTTATTTATTAATCTTTCATCTGCTATTTATTTTTTTTAAAAGCATGCTCCAGTAAGATATCCATTGAGATTTGGTCCAGCACCTGTTCATTGGTAGCTTCGAGAATAATTTGCGGTGCTTTGCCGGCATTATATGCCTCCTTCCAGCGCGAGGCACACAAACACCATTTATCACCCGGCAATAAACCTTTAAATCCCCAATCGGCACGAGGTGTGGATAAATCATTACCCCGGGATTTGGAAAACTCCAGGAATTCATCGGTCATAATGGCACAAACGGTATGTCTGCCAATATCTTCAGGTCCTGTATGGCATTTACCATCCCGAAAGAATCCGGTTAATGGTTCGGTGCAGCAGCTTTCGAGCGCCATGCCGAATACATTGTTTTGTTTTAATTCCATACCAATAAGTTTTTGAGTCTAATTGCGTATAGCCCGGTTAATTAAAAAGTGAAAATATAAAAAATTATATGCAATGCAATTGTCTTACTGTAATATGGGTATAATATTTATTTTATGCATGATGGATATGCACCATTCCATTTTTATATTAGAAATTTGTATTTTCATCATTCAAAATCGGCATAAATCATGAGTATATTAACAAAATTTCTTATCAATTGCCTTGCAGTAGCAGCAGGAGCATATTTTATACCTGGAATACATATCCGAAACGGTATTATTCCGCTTATTGGGGTTACATTGGTTATTAGTTTACTGAATGCCCTGTTAAAACCACTTTTGGTTATATTAACCATTCCGGTTACCATTCTTACATTCGGATTGTTTCTTTTTGTAATAAATGCCCTGGTAATACTAATTGCCGGTAATATGCTCGATAATTTCAGCGTAGATGGGTTTTGGTCAGCCATGCTGTTTAGTTTCGTAATCATGATCGTGAATTGGATATTCCAGGGTGCCAAATAAATTAGTTTTCCTTAACATTATTTGGGAATATTTGGCCTGATTTGTTCCTGTTTCAGGATACATTTGGTCCATAAACAAATATGTAATTATTATGAATACAAAACATGCAATGCTTTTTAGTTTTTTAATGGTTCTTGTTTCCCTTACAGGTTATTCTGTTGAGCCGCAACCTACCGATACGGTCATAAAATTAGAAAGTTCTTCCGGATTTTATCAGTTGAATTCCTGGTATTTGGGTGGGCAGCCAAACCTGGCGGATATCAATTGGTTTCATGATCAAAATGTGGAAATGGTTATTAATCTTCGTTCCGAAAAAGAAATTGAGGATTATACCCGGTATGCTTTTGATGAAGATTCTGTCATTCAATCACTGGGTATGAAATATGTGTCCATTCCGGTTGGCGGTTTCACTTCTGAAAAACTGGATACATTCGCAGAACATATTAATAATACGGATGGAAAAATAATGATTCACTGTGCCAGAGCGGGCAGGGTAACGCATTTTATCATGGCTTATTTAATAAAATACAGGCAGTTTACCATAAATGAAGCGGTAAATATTGGAAAACAAATTACTTTCTCGCTACCCATTGAAAAGCTGCTGGATCAGGAAATCAACATGTCTTTGAAATAAGAAGGAGCAAATAGTATTTCCGGCGAATGATGGATACGTTAAAAATAATCCGTATTCTTAGGTTAGCTGACACATTATTGTACATTTGTAAAATTACAATCAGGTTAAAAAGTAAAAATGAATCAATTGTAATCTTTCCAATCAAAAAATATAAACACTAAAAACATTTATGTATGGCAAATAACCAATACAATTCACAGAATTTACCACCCATTTTACAGGATCTGTTTAAAAACGGCAGGTCGCTTATCACCATTCTGGTGCTGATTATATTGGGGTTTGGTACTTTTTTCCAGGTTGATACCGAGGAAATAGCAGTTATAACCCGATTCGGGAAATTTATCCGGTCTGTTGATCCCGGCTTAAACGCCAAATTACCTTTTGTAGATAAGGTATATAAAGTACCCGTTGAGCGCCAACAAAAACTGGAATTTGGTTTTCGTACCACTGATCCGGGCGTGCGTACGCAATACACACGCAGAGGTGCCACGGATGAATCCCTTATGCTTACCGGTGATTTGAATTTAGCCGATGTGGAATGGGTAGTACAATACCGGATTGATGATCCTTATAATTTTTTATTTAAGGTTAGAAACCCTGAAAACACCTTGCGAGATATTTCGGAGTCGGCCATGCGTCAGATAGTTGGTGATCGTACCGTAAACGAAGTAATTACAGTCGGTCGTTCGGAAATTGCAAGCAAAATGGAAGAATTAACTCAGGAAATGGCCCGGGAGTACCAATTGGGTGCACGAATTGAACAGGTTGTATTACAGGATGTAAATCCGCCTGAACCGGTTAAAGCCGCTTTTAATGCGGTTAATGAAGCACAACAGGAAAGGGAGACATTAATCAATCAGGCCAAGTCAGAGTACAACAAGGTAATACCACGTGCACGCGGACAAGCGGAAGAAACCATTCAAAAAGCTGAAGGTTATGCCACGGAGCGTGTGAACCGAGCCGAGGGTGAGGTTTCTCGTTTTAACGATTTGTACCGGGAGTACATCAAAGCCCCCGAAGTTACCAAACGTCGTATATACCTGGAGACATTACAGGAAGTACTACCGCAACTGGGTAATAAAATTATTACAGACGAAGAAGGAAATAATGTCCTTCCTTTATTACAAATGCAAATGCAAAAAAAGTAACCAGCCATTATGAAAACGAATAGAATAATAGTTATAGCTATCATATTAATTGTTGCCATTATAGTGCTGGCTCAAAGTGCTTATGTGGTAAAAGAATACGAACAAGTAGTTATTACCCAGTTTGGTAAGCCCATAGGGGATGCTAAATCAACACCGGGTCTAAAGTTTAAGAAACCATTTATACATAAAACCAATTATTTCGAGAAACGCTTCCTTGAATGGGATGGTGATCCGAACCAGGTTCCTACAAAAGATAAAAAATTCATATTTGTAGATACTTATGCACGTTGGCAAATTACCGACCCGTTACAATTTTTCAAGCGATTAAGAAATGAACGCGGGGCACAGTCACGACTTGATGATATTATTGATGGTGAAACACGCGATTTCATTGCCAATCATAATCTTGAAGAAGCTGTTAGAAACAGTAACCGACAACCCATCAGTGAAGGAGAGATCAGTGAATTGATTGATGACTCATTGGTTCACATTGAAGTGGGACGTGAAAAGATTCAGCAAATGATATTGAAAGCGTCGAATGAGCAGGCTTCAAAACTTGGTATTGAAGTGTTGGATGTGCGTTTCAAGCGTATCAATTATGTAGAAGATGTACGCGAACAGGTGTATGAGCGAATGAGAAGTGAAAGACACCGCATTGCTGATAAATTCCGTTCTGAAGGACAGGGAGAGGCATCGCGCATTAATGGTGAAAAAGAACGTGATCTTAAAACCATTCAGTCTGAAGCATTTCGAACAGCCGAAGAAATTAAAGGTGAGGCAGATGCAAAGGCTGCTTCAATTTATGCTTCAGCTTATGATAAAACATCCAATGCCAGACAGCTTTATGGTTTCATGAAATCCATGGAAACCTTCAGAAGGACATTTGACACTACTACATCTGTCATTTTATCAACCGAAAGTGACTTATACAGATACCTTAAGAACATGCAGTAAAATATTAATTTTGAGCAATTTAAAAACACCCGATACAATTAATGCATCGGGTGTTTTTTTTCACGGGTGCTGAAAGTTAAAACAACCAGAAGCATCACCCGGAGATATTCTTATCTATGGTTAAGCAATTCATTGGTAAGTATTTAATTATATTGCTCCCACTATATAAAAGCATTTTACCGGAATTGAAGAAATTGGTGTGTTAATGCGAATGATGGGTAAGGACAATTTTATTTGCCCGGATTGAACAAGTTGTCTTAAATATATGTTAATTCTATTTTAAGCTATCCGGAATTCATATATTAGTATCCTAAGCCCCAACAAACATGGAAACATTAACTCAGAAATGCATTTCAACCTGGAATGTGCTATTGCAAATAAAAGAGTTCTCGTCAGGAATAAAAGATTTTGAATTTCTGTGCGTACCTTATCACGATGAATCTGGTAATATTGAGGCCGATAGTTTAAACTTGCTTCATTCACATAATGATCGCATTATCGTCTCCAAAAGCGATATGAATGGTTTAAAAGGTAATTATGTACTCGTGGTAATCAATGAATTATGTATTATTCAGCATACCTATAACGGATTTCTTGATGACGATTCGATGAGTTTACTAACAAACTACCTTCCATATAGTCTCATTTCCTGGTGGGCAAAAAAACAACAGTCGACCTATGCTATTTCGCATTTTGCGCAGTCCCTTGATGGTAAAATTGCAACTTACACAGGTGAATCGAAATGGATTGGTGGCGATGAAAACCTGGTACATGCGCATCGCATGCGCGCATTGTGCGATGCCATTTTAATAGGGGGTAATACCCTGCAGCGCGATCATCCCAAATTAACGGTTCGCCATGTGGATGGTAACAACCCGATAAAAATTGTGGTTGGCAATTCCGATTATCCATTTGAATCCGTCCTCTCATCACAGGATAAAACAGTTTTTTTTACAACCCATAACGGAATTGATAAAAAGGGACTGGATGTTGTTATATGTGAAAATAAAAACGGTTTTATCCATCCCGATGAAATATTAAAACAACTATACGCCCTGAATATATACTCAGTTTATATTGAAGGCGGTGCCTACACCACCTCGCAGTTTTTATTGAACCATGCCCTTAACGAGATTCAACTTTACCTGGCACCATCAATCATGGGATCGGGAATTGCGAATTTCACATTACCCGCTATTGGTGGTATTGATGAAGCTATCCGGTTTACCCATCATCGATTTTTTAATATGGGTACAGGTATTATGTTCGCAGGACGATTGAATATTTCGTAAAATGAAGATAAATGAACTTTGGCATAGATCAAAATCGGAAACCATCATCCAATCAAGTGAAAAGGAACTCACTACCGGACAATTACTGCTTAAGTCTCAATATTCATTGATTAGCCAGGGAACTGAAAAACTGGTTGCGCAGGGATTGATACCAAAGGAATTACATCATGATATGAAAGTGCCCTATATGCAGGGTGAATTTACGTTTCCCTGTATGTATGGTTATTCTTTGGTCGGTACCATCATAGACGGTAACGAGGCATTAACAGGTAAAATGGTACATGTATTGCATCCGCATGCTGATTATACCATTGTAAATCAGCAGGATGTATTTGAAATACCTTCCGCCATACCACCTGAAAGGGCAGTATTGGCAAGCAATATGGAAACAGTACTAAATGCGGTATGGGATGGCGGTGTTGCAATGGGCGATAGAGTGCTTATTTCCGGATTCGGAATGATAGGTGCACTTTTGGCAATTACTTTAAAAAACTATCCTGAATTGGAACTATTTGTACATGAAGTGAATCAGCAACGAAAGCAATTCGCAGCGTCTCTTGGATTAGATGTTATTACAACGCAAAACAAACTGCCTGATCATGTAGATATCGCTTTTAACTGCTCAGCTTCGGAAGAAGGATTACAAACATGTATAAACTATACTTCCGCCAACGGAACCATTGTGGAGATGAGCTGGTATGGTCAGAAACCCGTACAGATCAATCTGGGCGGTACATTTCATTACGGCAGAAAACGCATTATTTCTTCCCAGGTCTCCCGAATTCCGTTACATAAACAGGCACAATGGGATGTTAAACGCCGTAAGGAACTTGTATTTAAATTGTTAAAACAGCATATATACGATAAACTCATTACAAAATATATTCACTTTAATGATGTACCGGGTTTTTTTAATGATTTGAGACAGAACAAAATACCTGAGCCCGGAGTTGTTATACAATATTAATGTTATAAACCATTTGTTATGTATTCAATCCGCATACGCGATCATATTTTAATTGCCCATTCACTCAATCGTCCGGTTTTCGGACCGGCTCAAAACATGCACGGGGCTACCTACGTGGTGGATGTTACTTTTTCATCACCCAATCTGGACGAGAATAATATCGTAATTGATATTGGGTATGCCCATCAGGCACTTAAGGATGTGTTGAATCCGTTGAATTATCAAAACCTCGATAATCATCCGGAATTAAAGAATGAACTCACAACCACTGAGTTTCTGGCCAAATACATACACGATCAACTAAAAGCCCATGTTAAACATACATTCTCCGGAAAAATTGCTGTTACACTGGGTGAATCTCATGTTGCCTGGGCCAATTATACCGGTGAATAAATATTATGATGCAAGGGAAACCTGTTTATATATTGCAACCCAATCCTAAGGCAACCCTAAGCGGAGGATATATCTATAATCAACGCATTTGGAAGGAACTTAAAGTATTGGTTGAAGAATGTTACCTTGTGAATTGGGACGACGACTTTCCGTTTCCATCAGACAGAACCATTATTGAATGTGATAAATGGCTTCAAAATACCCATACAGGAGCCGTACTGATCATTGATAGTTTAATTCCGGGTACCATTCCCGATTTATTAAAAAAATATAAGCATAAATACAGCTATGTTGCATTGATGCATTTGCCACTGTCCTTAAACCCGGATATTGACGGGCAAAACAAAAAAAACATTGCATTTTATGAATCTGTAGCTTTGCAGTGTACTGATCATATTGTGGTAACTTCAGAGCGCACATACGATTATCTTATGCAATCAGGCGTTGAAAATAAACCTGTCAGCATCATACCTCCGGGAACTGATCCGGTTAAAATCAACAGGCAATATCCCGCAAATCCGGTTAACTTACTCAGTGTTAGCCATATATTGCCACATAAAAGGCAAATGGATATAATCGAAGCATTGTCGGCACTTACCAATTACCCATGGACGCTTACAATTTGTGGTGATACCAACATAAAGCCGCAGTATTATGAAGAACTGCTTAAGTTAGTCAGTAAGCATAATTTAGAAAAGCGAATAATATTTGAAGGAAAGGTTGAACATGATGAGCTGACAACATATTATTCCCGGGCTGATTTGTTTATACATGCTTCTGAATATGAGACTTATGGAATGGTGGTCGCAGAGGCCATTTCACATAAATTACCCATGATAACTTCTGATTTTGGCGGTTTGTTTGGATCCGGTTCACCCGTTGCTGCTTTAATTTATGAACCAGGTAATATCAGGCAGTTACAAGGTTGCCTTAAAAAATTGTTTGATAAACCAGATGCTTATAAACAATTGGTGGATGGATACAACGAAAATTCATTTCAACTGCCGGATTGGAGAGAATCAGCACAAAAAATGTATAAACTGTTAAACCAATAGCCAAATGACAGTATCAGAAATAATTATACTAGTCATCTATGTCAGTATCCTGATTGAAATAGTGGTTTTTCCCGTACCCAGTGTAGCATCAACCTATCAGTTGTTTTTTAAAAATAATTCCGGCACTTCAGGTGGTTTATTACAACAGGTGCAACAATGGCCTGCGGTTATTAAAATCCTTTTATTGTTGATACCTGCCTCGTTCAGCGTGTTTATATATTGTTTTCCTTTAGCCGGTATTTTTATTAATTCGGTTTCAGAAATATTTGTACGTTTACCCGTGACAGATTCTTACCTTTTTATTCTGACTGCTTTTTTATTGATGACTGGCGGGCGTGTATTATCATTTCATGCTGTACTTAAAATAAGACACAATAATACTCAGATAAACAATAATTTTTCATTAAAAACGAAAGGTATATTCAGTCATTCAAGAAACCCTATATTATTGGGTATGTATATTACATTCATTGGTATTCTTTTCATTTACCCTTACAGGATAATGGTGCTTGGCTTAATAATTTATATTGGCAATATGCATTTTAGAATTTTACTGGAAGAGGATTTTCTGAAAAATAAGTTTGGTACTGACTTTAAAAAATATTTGAAAAATACACATCGATATTTATAAGGTATGAGCAACGCAAATAACCATCAACAGGAACTGATTCAGTGGTTTAACCGAACCTATCAAAAGCGGGGGATCAAATACCTTCGTCCGCCGGAAGCGTATGCTGTTTTTCCGGCGATATTAAAGGTTGAACCCGGGAAAAAACTGTTTGATCTGGCTTGCGGAGCCGGATTATTATTAAAACAAGCTATAAACAAAGGATTATATGCTTATGGGCTGGATATTTCATCAACAGCCGTTGAGCTGGCACGGGAACTGGTTCCTGAAGCTGAAATTTATACCGGTACGGCAGAACAATTACCTTATGATGATCATTTTTTTGATTATGTAACCTGCATTGGTTCCCTCGAACGATTTATTAACCGGGAAAAAGCATTGCAGGAAATTAAACGGGTAACAACCGTTGATGGTCAAATTTGCATCATGGTGCGTAACTCAAAAACATTAACATGGAAAATCTTTCGTCAGTGGCCGGGAAATATAAATGTCACAGCCGGTATGGATGCCAAAGGACTGGAAGAGTGGAGAAAGCTATTCAAATCAGCCGGCTTTACGGTTTTAGCGGTTTATGCTGATCAGTGGCCTAAGCAACGATGGTTAAAATGGATGAATGGCAAAAAAAAGGTAGACTTTGAAAAGATCAGAAAGCCATTTTTACCGTTGAGTTTGTGCAATGAATTTATTATTCACTTACGCAATGCATAAATGAATAATACAGCACAGATATACAATAAGCTGTTCCGTGCTGAAAAGCAACGAAGAAAAGGAGCCATACCGAAGGCATATCCGGTGCATAAAGAAATTAAATTTAGGCATCAATCCTTACAAGACATCAGTGACTGGTTGCTGGCGGAATTAAAAATTGCAGATGATGCGCATATTTTAGATGCAGGATGCGGTGTAGGATACACGCTTATGTCATTATGCAGACAGTCATCGCGCAGTGGTACAGGTATTAGTTTAAGCAGGAGGGAGGTGGAATATGCCCGCAAGGTTGCTTTATCAGCGCAGCTCAATAACCGTTGCGAGTTTCGCGAACAAAGTTTTGACCAACCCTTATCAAAATCATTTGATCTAATTATCGCCATCGAATCAATTAAACATGCCATATCTTATGAGAATACATTGTCCAACCTGCTTCAGCATCTTAAACCCGGCGGACAATTCGTAATTATTGATGATTTTATCACCGATTATGCACCATTATTTATTATCAGACCAATTCGCAAATACTGGTCGGTACCCGGGTTATTTAACGCTCAGGAAGTAATTAATTGCGTTGATAAGATAGGTTCATTTACATATCAGGAAGTTGATTTTTCAAATCAAATTGCTTTTCGTAGCCGAAAACTGCTACTACCAAAAATGATTATCGCGTTTATCCTTACCTGGCTATTTGCATTATTTCAAAAATATAATGTAATGGGTATTATCTACGCCGGTTTATGCCTGGAATGGTTGTATCATAAGGAGAAAATGGAATACAAGGCCATCATCTTTAAAAAGAGCATACAGTAAGCCATTATTTTTTATTCATTCGGTTGTTTTATCAATTTGCGCATAATCGATATTAACGAGACTGCAAAGGAGAAGGATATTAAGGATCCGGAGATAATAATGGTCGGATGATAAATACTTGCAGGCAATACAAAAGGAGTGGTTAGCGCCACAAAAAAAATACCGGCAATGGTGGGTCCCCATCGCAATCGTAAGGATGATAACTTATGCCATTGCATCAGATATAAAAATGTACCAAATAAATACCTTAGAAAACCCACAATCAATAACCATTGTCCGAACATTGCCCGCTCATACAGAACCAATGTCATCATGGCTACATAAAACGCATCGCATTCCATATCGAAATGAGCTCCGAAAACACTTTCCTGTTTAGTTTTACGGGCAATCCAGCCATCCAGTCCATCGAATATAACAGCCGAAAATACAAGGATGAAAATGAACCTGTCTAATAATTGATCCGTAAAAACCAATGTTACGGAAATAAGTAATAACCGGAATAATGTAATCCAATTGGCATAACCCGCAAAAGGCTTCATTTTCGAAAGACCGGCGCGGTTTAGCAGCCAATAGATTAAAAAGGAGAACAAACCAATGCCTATCAACCAATTTATTTCAATGGTTGTAACATGATACAGAATAAATACACCTGTGAACAGGAAGTTATTGAGGTGCGTCCACCGGTCAATTAATACTTGTGTTTTAGTGTTATTCATATATTTGGATCCCTTTGGGCCGATAAACGGGTAAACTATCGATATTGGCGTAATTTCGTAAAAATTCCCGCATAAAAAGGCTGTAAATTCCTTCATGATGAATAATTTCATCCCGGGAGGAGATGATATACCCATTATTGAATCCATATTCCGTAAAACCGGAAATAAATGATGTGTCTTTGGCGATTATATGCACAGGTGTTTCAAAGCCATCGTTTTCAGTAGTTAAATGGGGCGGCTGGTGATCACCAATAACCAGAAATATGTTATTGGAATCGCTTCGACAAATAAAATCCGAAATAAAATCAATTTGATATTCGATAGATTTAATATAATCTTCATTATTCGGTTTTTGAATGAAGACAGATTCGGGTCGTTCTATACTGCTGCCGGAATTTAGGGTTCGCCAGTTGTTGGAAACGGAATCGGGAGCGCAAAAGGGAGTGTGAGAATTTTGGGTGATATAAAACAGTGTAAATGGCTGCGAATAGGTATCAATAATTTCTTCAACAGCATAGTTCAACGAATATTGATCCGGCGGAGCAGGACCGAAGCCATACATTTTCCCGTTATACTGCAGGTCTTCGAAAGTAATCCATTCATCAACCGCATAAAATCGGCTGTATTTATCCCAGGGAATAACAAGGTTTTCGTGCGGATAAACAGCATTTAACCGGTAATTTTTATATCCCTGTTTCCTGAAATACTTTGTAAAATGGATAAATTCATTGAGCGTATCATTATCCAAAAAATAATTGTACAATCCTTGGTTTTTCATATTAAAACCATATAATACCGAGGAATAACTTACCCATGAAATGCCGCCTGATATGGGCGAAGTGCTCAAAACAGAGGCAACAGACCATCCATGAGCATGCAGTTTGCTTTCATTTTCCCGTAGGTTTTTAACGTATCGATCAGTTAGTGAAGAATTATCATAAACATACCGGCCATACGATTCTACAAAAATCAGAAAGATATTTGGTTCCTTTTTTAATTGAACAGGCAGGATATCGTTTTGTGCTATGAGTCTGTTTGCATCAATCTGTTGCGAAGCCCTTTTATAAACCAGTGATTCGTGGATATTCTTCACAATGGAAGCTGAAATATTCGGGAATGCCAAACCCGGTAAATACCTGAATCCGTAACGAAATTGACTGTATAATAAAACGATAGCCAATCCACTTATTATATACAACGAAACCCTGCCAAATGTTAACTGTTGCAGTACTTTTAAAAAATGGCGAATGGCAATAAACAGCCCGATTATTAAACTCAATATCCCAATAAATACAAGAATTAACGAAAACGAAATATGCTCAAAAACAATATGTTGGCCGGTATTTATGGCGTGTAAATCATTGAATAATAATGGGTTAACATGATATATAACTTCAAATGCATTATAATATAGCTGGTAAACAAGCAAAATCAGATAAAACATCGTAAGCAGGAGGGAGGCCACGGTTATTTTCAGGTAACTTCGGAAGAGATACAATATACTAACAACATATACCAGATCCGGTGTGATGCGGAAAATATCATAATTGAAGCGATTAAAAAAATACTTAAACGCATTAAACCAGTCTTCAGCTTGTAAAAAACCGAATGGAAAAAAGCTGGTTGAATCCTGAGTTAAAATATATCGTGGCAGAAACAACAGAAAGTTGAGTAAGAAAAAGAACAACCAAAAATGTATCTCTGATTTTTTCATGCCGGTTAACAATTGTTGAAGATTAAATGAATTACAACTATCAGTAGTTATGCTGTACTAAACGCTTATAATCCCCCGAAATCCACGTGCACCAAAATAAGCATCCGCACCGTTATGATAAACAAAAACACGACCAAAGCGGTAATCCCCAAATATTGCACCACCTTTCTCTCTAATTTCAGTAGGTGTTTTTAACCAACTGGATGTTTTGGTGTCAAAATTTTCAATTTTTTGCAGCGCAAAATATTGTTCTTCAGTTAACAGATCAACACCCATTGCAGCCGCCATGTCAATTGCATTTGTTTTAGGCTTATGGGTTTTTCTCGCTTCCTGTGCCTCATGGTCGTAGCAAACACTTCTGCGGCCTTTAGGGGTTTCTTTGGAACAATCACAAAAAATGAAGGTTTCGGTATTCCTATCATTCGTAATTATTGGATATACCACATCCGGTTCACCGGCAGTTTCTTCCATTTCGTTCAGCGACCATAGTCGTTCCGGCATGGATAATAGTTTTGTTTGTACAGTCGACCATACAATTACTTCATGGCGGTGCATGTTACGCGAAAAACGATTTTTTAATATATTTAGTAGTTCTTCGGATTGCGTATTGGATAAGGTCTTATTACGCTTATTCATAATTAATGAGACATCTTAAATATGGAGGTAATATAATCATTATTTAGACTAAATCCATACTAAAGCACTTCTGCTTAAGAAAGTAATGGCGAATAGTAAAAACAGGTATATTAGTAGCATACAACTTATAATTTATTTACTAACATACTTACAATGAATCAAAACGGGTCAAATGGGATCAGGTTTTTCTCAGGAGAATCTATTCCGGTAGAATTACACAAAGTAAGAATAGTACAAAAATTACATCTTAAACCGATTGATGAAAGGTTAGAAGCCATTCACGAAGGAGGATACAACACGTTTCAGTTAAACACAAAGGATATATTCCTTGATATGTTAACTGATTCAGGTACGAACGCCATGAGCGACAATCAGGTATCATCTATGTTACAGGCCGATGATGCCTATGCCGGTTCTCAAAGTTTTTATAAAATGGAAGCAGCACTTAAAGAGGTTTTTGGTGTTGAATATGTATTACCCGTTCATCAGGGAAGAGCAGCCGAAAATGTAATATCACAAACTTTTATTAAAAAAGGACAGGTTATTCCCATGAACTACCATTTCACAACCACCAAAGAACACATGGAAGTGAATGGGGGCAAAGTTCTGGAAATTTATACCGATGAGGCCTTAAAGATCAACAGTGATCATCCCTTTAAGGGCAATATCGACATTAAAAAGTTTAAAGAGGTAATTGACACCTATGGAGCCGAGAATATTTCTTTTGTGAGGATGGAAGCATCGACCAACCTAATTGGCGGTCAACCATTTTCGATACAAAATATGCGGGAGGTTAAAAAACTGGCTGATGAGCACGGAATAATGTTTGTGCTGGATGCCAGCCTGATTGGCGAAAACGCCTATTTTATCAAAGAGCGTGAAGAAGAATTTAAAAATACATCAATCAAGGATATTCTGAGGCTCATGTGCGATTTTGCTGATGTGATTTATTTTTCCAGCAGAAAAGTGAGTTCTACACGCGGAGGGGGTATTTGTACCAACAATAAGGAATTGATGCTGAAAATGCGCGATTTGGTGGTACTTTTCGAGGGATTTATGACCTATGGAGGTATGTCGGTACGCGAAATCGAAGCCATGGCAGTGGGATTAATGGAAACCCTCGATGATACTGTCATCAGTCAATCACCTGCCTTTATAAAATTTGCAGTCGATCAATTAGATAAAGCCGGAATACCTGTTATTAAACCCGCCGGTGCGTTGGGTTGCCATATTGATGCAAAAGGATTCCTGCCGCATGTACCTCAGGCAGAGTATCCGGCCGGAGCATTGGCAGCTGCTTTATTTATCATTTCGGGATGCCGTGGTATGGAACGCGGAACAATATCAAGTGTTCGGGATGAAAACGGCAATGATATCCTGGCTGATGTTGAATTGCTGCGTCTCGCTTTTCCGCGCAGGGTATTCACATTGTCGCAAACCATGTTTGTCATGGACCGTTTGAAATGGTTGCACGCAAACCGTGAGCTGGTAGGAGGTCTCAAATTTATTGATGAACCGAAAGTACTGCGTTTTTTTATGGGGCATCTGGCACCAACAAGCAATTGGCCGGAAAAGCTGGTTGCCAAATTCAAAGCTGATTTTGGGGATTCATTGTAATTATTTATATTAATCCGAAATTTCTTGCTGATTAGTCAGGAATGAGGATAAAGTATCCATGATTTCCATTTCAATGCTTTTTGGCATTGTGCAAATCATCTTTATTCATTCATGATTTTCTGCGGGAATTCTTATAGGTGTTGAATACCCAAAATAATATAAATGAGTAACCTTTGGCAAGAAGTGCGTGATGAATTCCCGGTATGTAAAAAATATATTTATCTGAATCCGGCTGGCGGATCACCGGTATCACTATCCGCTGCCAATGAGGCCCGGCGTTACTATGACGAGATGCTTGCTGAAGGTGATACTTTATATGATCAATGGCTCAGGCGTACCGAAGAAATTCGGGCAAACCTTGCTCAGTATATAGCAGCCACCGCACAGGAAATTGCTTTTACCACCAATACCTCACATGGCATGAACCTGATCGCCCACATGCTGAAGGGCAACGGTAAAGTACTTACAATGGAGCATGAGTTTCCTTCCTCTACCTATCCGTGGATCAATCAGCAAGTACCCCTTAAAATGGTAAAGGCAGTAAACGGACAATACCCGCTTGACCATATTGAAAAGGCCATTGATCCTGATGTAAAAATTCTATTGACCAGCTACGTGCAGTATAGCAGTGGTTTTAAGCAGGACTTGGAGGGATTGGGACAGTTATGCAAAAAGCACAATTTAATTTTTGTTGTGAATGCAACCCAGGCCATACCCGTATTTCCGGTTGATGTAGAAAAAGCCCAAATAGATTTTTTGGTATTTACTGGCCTTAAATGGGCAACGGCGGGTTATGGTATAGGCGGACTTTACATTCGTAAAAAATGGTTGGCATCCCTTTCCATGCCGTTTGCCGGGTGGCAAAGCACGCAGGAGCCGGAAAAAATGGAGAATCTCGATCTGAGACTGAATCCCGATGCTTCCGTTTTAGAAGCCGGTTGTCCACATTTTGCACCCATTTTTGCCTTGGGGGGCGCCCTTCAATTATTTAACCGGATAGGTTCGGAAAACGTAAC